>JBJXFN010000236.1:0-20226 GCA_046155535.1 Burkholderiales bacterium | reverse complement strand
AAAACTCAAGTCACACGATGCCGCCAAGGTCGCCCGCATGAACGGCGTCAAGAAGGTCGTGACAGGCGCGGACTGGGTCGCGGTAGTGGCGGACAACTGGTGGCGCGCCAACCAGGCGCTCAAGGCGTTGCCGGTCGAATGGGATGTTGGCGAAAACGGCCAGGTTTCCAGCGAGTCGATCATGAAGTTTCTGCGCACCGGCATCGATGAGGTGGAAGTGCCGGTCGCGCGCAAGGACGGCGATGCAGTCGCGGCCCTTGCCGGTGCGGCGAAGGTGCTGGAAGCGGAGTACCACGCGCCTTACCTCAATCACGCGACCATGGAGCCGCAGTGCGCGACTGCCGTGGTGACCGACGACAAGGTGGAAGTCTGGGTCGGTACCCAGAATGGCGAAATTTCGATTGCTGCCGCGTCCGAGACCGCCGGCGTTCCCCTCGACAAGGTAATCGTGCACAAGATGCACGCTGGCGGTGGTTTCGGGCGCCGCGGGCCGCATCAGGAGTACACCAAGCAGGCGGTGGCGATTGCGCAGTCGATGCCGGGCACGCCGGTGCGACTGCAATGGTCGCGCGAAGAAGACATGAAGCAGGGGCGCTACCGTCCGGTGGCGCTTGTCAAACTGCGCGGTGGCCTCGACAAGGATGGAAACTGGACCGGCTGGCACGTGCGCCAGGCGGACCAGTCGATCTTCATCACCGTACGGCCCGGCGACGTCAAGAATGGCATCGATCCGGTGAACGTGCGCTGCTTCCAGGACAACCCTTACAAGATCGCGAACTTCACCGACGAATACGCGATGCGCAATCCCCATGTGCCGCCGGGTTTCTGGCGGGCGGTGGCGCATACCAACAACCCGTTTTTCCGCGAGTGTTTCATTGACGAGCTCGCACACGCTGCCGGCCGGGATCCGTATCAGTTTCGCCGCGCTTACCTGCAGGGCACCAAGGATCTGGGCGTGCTCGATGCGGTGGCGAAGGCCGCGGACTGGGGCAATGCTCCACCCAAGGGAATTCATCGCGGCATCGCGGTGGTGGATTCTTACGGCAGTTTCACGGCGGCGGTCGTGGAGATAGCGGTCAAGGACGGCACCGAAATCGAAGTGAAGCGGGTGATCGTCGCCATCGACAGCGGCTACGTGGTGCATCCGGACGCGGTCATCGCGCAGGTGCAGGGCGGCGTCATCTGGGGTCTGAGCTCTGCGATGCTGGAAGAGATCACCATTGAAAACGGCCGCGTGGTGCAGAGCAATTTCACCGATTACCCGGTGCTGCGGCTGGCACAGACACCCAAGGTCGAGGCGTTGCTGGTGCCTACCGGCGGATTCTGGGGCGGCGTGGGCGAGCCGCCGATCGGCGGCGTCATCCCGGCGCTCGGCAATGCCATCTTCGCGGCGACTGGCAAACGGCTCCGCTCGTTGCCGCTGAAAAATCACGGGTTTTCGTATGCGTGATTCAGACGCGGTGACGAGTGACAAGTGACGAGAAGCCCTTCTCCCTTCGGGAGAAGGGTTGGGATGAGGGAAATTTAGGTGACTGGTGAAAGCGTGAAGTGTGAATACGCGACGGGTGTCCAAAGGGTACCGGTCTTCGGCCATAAATGAGTGAAGGCTTGAAGGGTGACAGGCAGAGACGGCGGCGGGTGTTGAAGGTGCTCGCGGCCGGCGTCGCGATGATGACGCTGCGCCCGGCGGCTGCCACACCGGAGAATCTCGCGGCAGCGTTGCGCGAGACCTTCGGCGACCGGCCGCTGCGGCCGGGGAAGGTGAAGCTGGAATTGCCCCGCCTCGCCGAAAACGGCTCGGTGGTACCAGCCACCGTCCGGGTCGACAGCCCGATGAGCGAGGCAGACCATGTCGCCGTGATTCACCTGTTCGCGGAGAAGAATCCGCTCCCCCGCATGCTGGAGGTCCGACTCGGGCCGCACAACGGACTTGCGGTGGTGAGTTGCCGCGTGCGGCTTGCCACGACACAAGTCGTGACCGCAGTCGCCGAGATGAACGACGGCAGCCTCTGGTCTGCCGTGTATGAAGTGGAAGTCACGTCGACCGGGTGCGGGCTGTGAGCCGCATCGGACCCGCGCGTGTGCGTTTGCCCGAAAAGGCGCGACGCGGCGAGGTGATCGAAATTCGCACGCTGGTGCAGCATCCGATGGAGTCGGGCTTCCGGCTCGACAACACCGGCCAGCCGATCGCGAGACACATCGTCGAGACCCTGACCTGCACCTACAACGGGAAGGAAATTTTTTTCGCCCGCATTCACCCCGCAATTTCCGCCAACCCCTATCTCACTTTTTATGCTCGCATCACCGACGGCGGTGAATTTATCTTTACGTGGAAAGATGATCAGGGCGGTGTGACCGCGCACACAGCCCGCATCGAAGTGACGGCCTGACGGCGCAAACGCATGTGAGGGTTCATCAGCGTCATTTTCCCGGTCGATCGAGGGAGTGCGGATCGAGGCGTTCGCGGAAAAAATCGATGAACGCGCGCACTTTTACCGGAGTGAATCGAACGTTCGGGTACACCGCAAAGATGCCACCCGAGGGCAGCCGCCATTCCGGCAGCAGATGCACCAGCCGACCCGCCTGGATATCCGGAACTGCCATGTGGCCCGGCAGCACCGAAATTCCGGTGCCTTCGCGCAGGAAGGCGCGTAATGATGCGCTGCCGTTGGTGCTGATCGCGGCGGATACCCGCACGGTCTTCGGTGTGCCGCGCTTCGGAGCAAAGGTCCAGGTGTAGGGCGAGCGAAGCAAGGTAAAAGCAATCCAGCGGTGCGCGGCGACGTCCTTCGGCTGGCGTGGCACACCGTGTCGGTGCACGTAGGCGGGAGAAGCGACCAGCATTTGCTCGAAGCTGCCGAGTTGCACCGACCGCAGGTTCTGCTCCCGTACCCAGCCGGTGCGAATGGAGAGGTCGTAACCCCCCGCCACCAGGTCAATCACTTTGTCTGTTCCGCTGAAATCCACGCGGACCTCGGGGAATTTTTCCTGGAATGCCGCGAGCGCGGGCACCACCACGGCGGCGCCGTAATCGTCCGATGAGGTGACCCGCAGCAATCCGGAGGGCGATGCCGGATTTCCCGCCAGCCGCGAAATCGCGGAATCCATGTCCTGCAGAACCCGTGCGCAGTCGGCGTAGAACGCCGACCCTGCTTCGGTGGGGACAACCCGCCGCGTGGTGCGGGTGAACAACGCGACCCCCAACTCCGATTCAAGCCGGCTCACATGCTGGCTCGCCATCGCCTTGGTCAGGCCCAGACGTTCCGCCGCGGCGGTAAACGACCCGGTTTCGACGACGGCGACAAAGGCGGCCAGCCGGTTGAGGTTGACAGAGGAGGCGGGCATGGGCGTGGGGATTGTCAATTGTCAGTTGACACTAAATTACCAGAAAGCGGGTTTATTTCAACAATCGTTGCGTCCATCCTTGTGCCGTCGCCGGACAGGTCCGGCCTCGAATATCGCGAAAGGATCGATCATGTATGCCCTGATGGGAGCCAACGGAAAAATTACTTCGAAGCTTGCCCGGATTCTTCTCGGACGCGGGCACAAGGTCCGGGTCATCGGCCGCGCCGCCGGGCGAATGCAAGGGTTGCGTGACGGCGGTGCGGATCTCGCGGTGGGCGACATCGCCGACACGGCCTTTCTCGCAAGCGCCTTCAATGGGGCAAGCGCGGTGTACGCCATGATTCCGCCGGACTACGCCTCGCCGGATCACCGGGCCTGGCAAAACCGCGCAGGTGCCGCGATTGCGGACGCGCTCGGAAGCAGCGGCGTGAAAACCGTCGTTAGCCTGTCAAGTGCGGGCGCGGCGCTGCCCGAAGGCACCGGGCCGATCGCCGGTTTGCACGATCAGGAGACGAGGTTGCGCGCGCTCCCGGGTGTCGACGTGCTGCACCTTCGGGTAGGATACTTTCTGGAAAACCACCTGCACGCCATCGGATTGATCCGCGCCTTCGGCGTCTATCCGGGCATGATTGCGCCCGACGCACAGATCGGCATGATTGCCACGCAGGACATTGCCCACCACATCGCGAACGAACTCGTCTCGCCGACTTTCTCGGGACAGGTTGTGCGCCATCTCGTTGGCCCGCGCGACGTCACCATGGTAGAGGCCGCCCGGGTGCTCGGCACCGCAGCGGGCAGGCCCGGGCTTGCCTATGTGCACTCCGACCCGGCTTAGGCCAAGGCGGGCATGGTACAGGCCGGTTTTTCGCAGAACGTGGCGGATCTCTTTGAACAGATGAGCAATGCGATGTCGGATGGTCGGATCGCCGAGACGTTGAAAAATCCCGTGCCCGTGCGCGCCACCACGACCCTCGAGCAGTTCGCCGGCACCTTCGCTGCCGCGTTTTCCGCGGCGCACTGAAGCCGCAGAACGATTTCCAACCCGCAGTACCACAACAAAAGGAGTGAGCAATGAAAAAAATCGTCACCGGCGCGCTATGCGTCCTGCTGTTCGCGGTTCCGCTTGCCTATGCTGATAATGCGAGAGAGGAAGCCAACAAGAAACTTGTGGTCGATTTCTACCGAAAGGCGCTGGATCAGAAGGACCTCGCGGCCGTGGACAAGTACCTCGGCCCCTACCGGCAGCACAACCCACAGGCCGCGGACGGTCCCGAGGAACTGAAGGGATTCATCAACTACCTGAAAAGTACCGCGCCGGACTTCCGGTTCGAGATCAAACGTGTATTCGCCGACGGCGACTACGTGATTCTGCACGTCCACGGCATCCCGGCGCCCGGAGCGCGCGGAATGGCGATCGTGGACATCTTCCGCGTGAACGGCGAGAAGATCGTCGAACACTGGGACGTGATCCAGGAAATCCCGGAAAAATCGGCAAACAGCAATACAATGTTTTGAGCGCGATCACTCGCCTGGAGGTTGCGCAATGCTTTCGCTGGATCGTCATGAGATTCCACGGCGCATTGCGCAATCGGGTGTGGCAAATGCCGACTCATGATCAAGCAAAAAATACTGCCTTTTCATTTTGCCATTTCTCTTCATCGAGGCTCATCCCCCGCCAACGTAATGCGGTGCATGACGCGCCGGTAGCCGTGGTAATCGTTCACCGGGTTGTGCTGGGTGCAGCGGTTGTCCCACAACGCAATGGATCCGACTCGCCAGGCGAAGCGGCAGGTGAACTCCGGGCGAACCTGGTGCTGGAAGAGATAATCGAGCAGCGGCCTGCTTTCTTCCTCGGTCATGCCGGAGAAGCGCAGTGTGTGGCCGGCGTTGACGTAGAGCGCGATTCGCCCGGTTTCGGGATGCGTGCGGGCGACCGGGTGTTCGGAGAAAAATTCCGAGGTGGGCTTGCCGTCGGCGCGAACGCGGTCTTCCCGCGTTTTGGTGGCATCGGCCTTTTGCGAAGTATTCACGGCCCGCAGGCTCCGCAGCATCCCCCGCATGCCGTCGGACAGCGACTCCCACGCCAGATACATGTGGGCGAACAGCGTGTCACCCCCGTGCGGCGGTGTTTCGCGCGCGAGCAGCATGGAGGCCATCGGCGGCGTTTCGAGATAAGTGGTGTCCGAATGCCAGAGGCCGCCGAAATTGACGCGCTCGTGTTCAAGTTTTTTGACTTCGATGATCAGGGGGAAACCTTCGATGCCCTTGAGCATGGGGTAGTCGGTGGGCGTGCCGAATTGCTCGGCGAACATCATGTACTGCGCGGGGGTCAGCGGTTGGTCGTGGAAGAACAGCACCAGGTGTTCGAGCCAGGCCTTGCGAATTTCCGCCACTTCAACTGGTGACAACTGCTTCGAAAGATCCGCGCCTGTCACTTCCGCGCCCAGCGCGCCGGCGATTTTTTTTACTTTGATCATTCTGGAAATGGCGGTTGGCCACAGAGGGCACAGAGTTCACAGAGAAAATCTGGCAAGATAATTGTGCGGGAATCGTCCTCCAAACATTGCCTGCGCGTTGGAAAACGTTTTTCGTTTCTCTCTGTATTCTCAGTGACCTCCGTGGCCAACGCTGTTCTCTTGAATTATTGCAGGAACCGGGTGAGCACCTGTCCAGGGCCGGTTGCCATCGGCAGGTAGGCCCGCCCGTCGTGCACTTGCGTGCCGTTTACCCAGACGCCATGAATGCCGACCGGACTGCGAATCATCCGGGCGCCACCCGCGGGCAGATCCTTGCGGCGTTCAAGTGCGGACACGCCCACTGTCGCGGGATCGAACAACACCATGTCCGCCCAAGCGCCGGCCGTGATGCGGCCGCGATCCGGAATCCGGTACTTTGCTGCAGGGTCGGAGGTCAGACGACGTACCGCTTCCTCCAGTGTGAAGGTGCCGGTTTCGCGGACCCAATGCCGAAGGAAGTGCAGCCCGAATCCGGCATCACACATGAAAATCAAATGTGCACCCGCATCCGAGAGTGCCAGCACGCCGGCGTCGTGTTTCAGCAGCGGCGCTACGCCCTTGTCATTGTTCTGGAACAGCTTGGCGATCAACGGGGTGTCGAGCGGAAGATCGAAGAACCAGTCGAGCGGGTCGCGCCCGGCGGCACGTGCCAGTTCGGAAACGGGTTTCTCGTCCACTTCGACCTTCGACCAGTCGCCGTAAAACAGGATGCCCGGTTGGGGATTGGCGAGGTTATGCCGGAACTGCTGGCGAAACGCCGGATCCGCATAGATGCCGGGTAGCTCTCCCGGCTTGGCTTTTTTCACGCGGTCAAAGGCCGCGTGCGAAAACATCAGGTAGGGATCGCGCAATGTGAAATCGAAAGACAGCGGATGCGGATTGGCATGAATATAGACTTCGTTGCCGCGCGCGCGGGCCGCGGCACAGCGTTGGTAATAACCCATTGCCACATCAGGCGCCGCATCGTTGTACATCGTCAGCACGGTGACCATGAACGCAGGGCGTCCGGTCCTGGCTGCCAGCGCTTCCATGTACTCCGTGGTGCCGCGTGGGCCGGTGGCCATGACAAAAATGCCACGCTTCTTTTCGCCCAGCGGCTGCGTCAGCGCCAGCAGTTCTTCGTCAGTAGCAATGGTGGAGGGCATCGGCCGGCCGCCAAATCCCGCGTGATTGGGAGAAAACGACGAAGCGAGCCCGATTGCACCGGCATCCATCGCCTCGCGCACCATGGATTGCATGCGCGCGAGTTCGTCCGTCGTGGGTTTTTCGCGGGTGGAGGCTTCATCCCCCATCACCGCGGTGCGGATGCAAGAATGGCCAACCAGTGTTGCCAAGTTGGCGTAGGGGCCGATGCGCCGCAGTTGCGCTAGATAGTCGGAGAAGCTTTCGAATTCCCAGTTGGTGCCGGAGAGCAGTGCGTTGAGGTCCATGCCTTCCACCACCGACAGGTTCTTGAGCATGGTTTCGCGTTGCGAAGCCGGGCAGGGCGCAATGCCGAAACCGCAGTTACCCATGACCGCGGTGGTCACGCCAAGGGAAGGCGAGGGGGAGAGGGTGCGGTCCCAGGTGATCTGGGCATCGTAATGGGTGTGGACATCGACGATGCCCGGCATCAGTGCCAGGCCGTCAGCGTCCACGGTCCGCCGCGCGCCTTCGGACACCCGGCCCACCTCGGCAATACGGCCGCCGCGTATTGCTACGTCCGCTGTCACTGGCGCCGCGCCGGTTCCGTCAATCAGTTTTGCACCGCGAATCGTTAAATCGAACATGGGAGGCACGCCGTTCTTTTCATAAAGAGGGGGATCAGAGGGGCAAGCGGTTTGTCATGCAAAGCTTCATCCCAACGCAGCTTCAGGGCGTGGCAAAGCGAGACGAATGATGATTGACGATCATCCAGCGATCATCCTGCTTCCGATAAATAAAGGTAAAGCGCATGGGAACCACCACTTCCTTATCATCCACCGGATTGCGCGATGCGTAATAGCCGGAGTTCGTCGCCAAGTCGCCATAAAGGCGAACATGATACTCGCCCAGCACCATGCGCAGGTTCGGGCGCCGGGCGGAAGATTCCTCGAAGTATTCGAGAATTGCCTGCGGCGTGGTGCGAATGGTGCTCGACACCGTGCCCCACAGAATTGCGTCGGGCGCGTACAGCGCGGCGATCCGCGTTGCATCGCGCGTATTGAAGGTGGCGATCCATTCGGCGGTGGCGGCGGCAACCTGCGCGCGGACTGCGTCATCGGCCCCATCGTCAGACCATGCGCCGTGCGAAAAAAGCGCCAGAAGCATTGCGAGGGTGGCTTTTGAAGTCCGTGTCATTCGTATTCCTTGTGTCTGGCAGAGCAAAAAAGCGTGAAGGCGTGAATGAGTGAAGGGTGAATGCGTGAGGGGTTATGACACGCCGAAAATCGGCGCGCCGCATTTACCCTTCACGCCTTCACACATTCACGCCTTCACCTTTACTCAAACCCCTTGGGCGCCACAAATGGCTGGAACTCCCGTTCCAGGAATTTCGCCGCCGCGATGGTGGACAGGTCCCCGTACTGCGGGCCGACGATTTGCACGCCGACGGGCAAACCTTCCTTCGTGAAACCCGCGGGGGCCACGGTCGAAGGTAGCCAGGCCATGCCCGGATAACCCGCCCAGAATAGCTGGGTGGTCGAAGGTTGCGGCTTTCCATTCACCATGATCATGCGTTCCCAGCGTTCGCCTTTCTGGTTGTGTGGGAAGGCTGCAGTTGCCGCGGCCGGGCACAGCAGCAAGTCCCAATCCCGGAAAAACTCCGCCCAGCGGGCGCGCATCCGTTCGCGCTTCTCGTGCCAGCTGTGCCATTCGCGGATCGACATGGTGTTGGCGCGAAGCATCCAGGCCTGGTAACTCTCATCATTGGGCGCAAGTTTTGCCGCTGCATCGGATTGTTTCGCGAACTGCTCGTCGGTCAGCGCCGAAGACGTGGCGCCACGAACCAGGTGGATGAAAGTCTTGTGTGCTTCATGCGGATCGATTTCCGGCCGAGCCTTGTTGCTGACTTTGGCGCCATGACGGGCGAAGCAGGCAGCGGCTGCCAGCACGCGCTCCTGCACCGCCTTGTCCACCGGAGCGGTCTCCGCATCGGCGAGCACGCCGATGCGCAACTTGCGAATGCCCGGCACCGGCCGGGCCAGCGCGACCTTGAGGCCGCGCGCCGCATTTTCGTCCGGTAGCGCAATCAGCCGCAGCGCCATATCGAGGTCATCCGCGCTGCGCGCCAGCGGGCCGATCACCATCATGTCCTTGGTGCCCAGGTTTGGCGGCAGATTGTGGCCGCGGATCGGGCACAGCTCGAATGTCGGTTTGTGTCCGAACACGCCACAGTAATGCGCCGGATTGCGGATGGAGGCGCCAATGTCGCTGCCCAGTTCCAGACCCGTCAAACCCGCAGCGAGCGCTGCGGCCGCGCCGCCGGACGATCCGCCCGGTACTCGGGATAAATCCCAGGGGTTGTTGGTGGTCCCGTACACCGGGTTGAAGGTCTGCCAGTCGGACAACATCACCGGTACGTTGGTTTTGCCGAACACCACCGCGCCTGCGCCCAGCAATCGATGCACCGCGAGCGCATGGCGGGGCGCGATGTTGCCTTTCATGTCGGCCCGGCCCCAGGTCGTCGGGTGGCCTTCCAGATCGAACGATTCTTTTACTGTCATTGGCACACCGTGCAGCGGACCCCACAGGTCACCGCTTGTTGCCGCGCGATCCGCCTTGCGCGCACGATCGCGGGCGCGCTCTTCGTCAAGCACGACCACCGCATTGACCTTCGGATTCAGACGGCCAATGCGCTTCAAATAAAGGTCCAGCAGTTCGACGCAACCGACCTTGCGGCGCCGGATCAGCGCAGAGAGTTTCTTGGCGGACAGAAATGGCAAGGCTTCGGTCATGGCAATTTTCCCTTCCGGAAGCGCATTGTCGAGGCGAGTGGAGTTTTGGATTCTTTGGTGGTACGGCCAGTTTATAGGTTGCCGCAAATCATCGCCACGATCCTTCCTATTGGACGTGAACAATATTCTCCGGGTCGACTGCTTCATCTGAACAACCCGGATCGTGCAGTGAAACACAAGTCTGGGTGCGGGCGACGTCCGCAGAGTTTGTCGCCATAAAGGTTGTGTTCATCCCTTCAATTTCACCGGCTCATTGCTTGGCGTAAGATGGCACACACCTGAAGGCACTTTGTTGAGACCTCTCCAACCCTTCGCGCCGACTCCGAACAAGGAGACTTTGGTTGCCTGCGCTATGCCTGCAAGGCGAAGTCTGTGGAGGAAGTGAATGAAGCGGTCCTGGCCAAGGCGCCGCCGGTCACCTCCGTGGGTACCAATGTTTTGGTTCGTTTCACCACTCTTGACGAAAATCAATTACATCCGCCTGCTTGCACAAGAAAATCAGACTGTGATCATTCGCCCGGAGGGCACAATGACTGTACGTTCGTTGATTTTTATCGCCTTGCTGGCACTGCCCGCTGCTGCGGTCGCCGCCGAACCCCTTGATGGCGAATCCCTGTTCAAGGCCAAATGCCAAGCTTGTCACGCACTCAGGCAAGTCCAGGGGCTGCTCGAGCCCAAACCCGTTGCCGACCGCCCGGCATATCTTTCCAAATTTCTCAAGACCCATCCTGCGTATCTGAATGAGGCCGAGAAGAGCGCGGTCATCGTTTTTCTTTCGAAGCCGTAACAGGCAATCAGGACTGCGTCCGGAGGGGGCTATGAACATGACCGGGGCCAGTCCTTGTTACCCGCAATCCTGCTGAAAGATGCGGGCTGGTGCCCACAGCGAAGTGGTGCCCGGTAATCATTTCTGATCAGCCGAAGTCGATCAGTAGCGCAAACAAGGTTGTCTTTGGTTTTCCCACGCCTGCTCATCCGGCCGGGTGAGGGTGTCCAGATCTTTCGGTGTCGCCGTCTTGTCATCGATCCATTCGCGCAATAGCGGGGAGCCGTTGATGACGTCGATCGCGAGTTTGTCGTGCTCGTATTCGTACGGAAAATCACGCCACAGCGGATAGCCGGGATAGAGGCGGCGGATCGCCTTGAAGGCGATTGCCTGGAGGCGCCAGGGGCGGAAGGCCAGGTGATCATAGTGCGACGGATCCTCGGTATGGATCTGCATGCCACTGCAAAGCTTGCCGGCATGTTTGTGGAAAGTGGGTTCGAACCAGCAATCACGCAGCGTGCAACCCGAAAGCCATCGCGGCGCCAGGGCGCGCATCTCCCTTATTACCGCCTTCGCGGCAATGTCGGGCGCGCCGAAAAGTTCGAGCGGGCGCGTTGTGCCGCGACCCTCCGACAATGTTGTGCCTTCGAGCATCACTGTACCGGGATAGGCGCGTGCCATCCAGAGGTTCGGCGCGTTCGGACTGGGGTTTACCCAGGTGCGTGTTTCCAGGGGCCAGCCAAAGCCGGGGCCGGCATCGGGTTGCCAGCCTTGCATCTCCACGATCTTGAATTCGACGTCGAGCTTGAGCGTCTTGACGAACCACAAGCCCAACTCGCCGAACGTGAGGCCATGGCGCATCGGCAGGGGGCCGGCGCCGACAAAAGATTCCCAACCGGCGCGCAGCGCGAGACCCTCGACCTGGCGTCCGACGGGATTGGGGCGATCCAGCACCCACACGGCTTTCCTGTGTTTTGCCGCCGCTTCCAGCATGTAGCGCAGGGTCGTAATGAAAGTGTAAATGCGGCAACCGAGATCCTGAAGGTCGACGAGGATGACGTCGAAAGTGTCCATCATCGCGTCCGTCGGTTTGCGCACCTCGCCGTAGAGGCTGAAAACGGGGATGCCGTGAACCGGATCGTTAAAGTCCGGCGATTCGACCATGTTGTCCTGTTTGTCGCCGCGCAGTCCGTGCTGGGGACCGAAGGCAGCCCTGATCTTGATATCGCCACTGGCGGCCAAGGCGTCAAGCGAATGGGTCAAATCCTGCGTCACCGACGCCGGGTGGGCGAGCAGCGCAACGCGCCTGTTCTTCAGCGGGCCGCGCAATGCGGGCTCGGTGAGGAGTCTGTCAATGCCAAATTTCATGACGGTTCACGATGTTAAGAGTTCGAGGGCGAATCCATCGCCGTGGTGAAAATCCGGTTTTCCCGGCGGATGGGCAAGGGCCCAATAAGACTTGCGGCCGCTGGTTTCTTCGATCACCGCCGAGAGGGCGAGGCACCATGCGCCATCGGTGGGTAGGTGCAATGCAAGCGAAGCGCGTAGTTCAAGACGCTCGGGAGTTGATCGCGTTTCGATGCCGGGCGGGGCGACCGCGGTTGCGACGGACATCCCTTGCCGATATCCGCTGAAGCGATATGCCGCCCATTGCGTGGAGGGAGCAAAGTTGTATTCGTGGTACGCCTCGCCTGGCGCGCGCAGAAAGGCCTCGAAACAAGTGTGTTGCCAAAGTGCATCGGCGCGAGTTGACGCGATCACGGAAGGAAGCAGCAGATCACCGATCCTTCCTGTCACGATATAAGTCAGCACCAAATTGTCGGGGCGCGGGCGTGTGGCTTCCACTTCAATATGTGACGCGGCGGAGTCCGGCGAATCGGGATGTCGAATTAATGCGTGACGCATGCCGGCATTGTAGCGACGACGGCGCTTGGCAGTGCGATCTCCGCAAGCGGTTTCGGCGCCGCCTGATTACTCGCATTACTACATTGCGTGTCGTGGCCGTTGGTGTACGATGAAGTGGCTTCATTACCCGGCCGACTTGCGCGACGAGGCCGATGGTTGAAAAGCCGCATATGCAAGCACCGGAAGAGCGCCCCTTTGTCGTTCCCTGTGCCCGATTGTCGCTGGACGCCCCCTGGCGCTGGCTGCGACTCGGCTGGCAGGATTTCACGCGGGCACCGCGCCTGTCGCTGATTTTCGGCGTCGTCATCATGCTGGTCAGCGTGGCCGTGTCGGCACTGGCATGGTCGCTTGGCAGGTTTGCCCTGCTGGCGACTCTGCTGTCCGGTTTCGTATTCGTGGCTCCGCTCATCGCCGTGGGACTGTACTGCGTGAGCAGGGAACTTGGCGCTGGCCGCACGCCCTCATTGCGGCAGTCTCTTGTGCTTGCGCGCCGGGTCGCCGGCCAGGCCGGCATCTTTGCGCTGGCGCAACTCGTGATCCTGCTGGTGTGGTCGCGTGCCGGGATGATGCTCAGCGCTTTCTTTCCGGTGGACGCCAACGACGCTTCCCTCCTATTCGAGTACCTCGCGTATGGTTCGGCCATCGGGACGGTCTTCGCTGCGCTGACCTTCGCGACCGCGGCCGTGTCGTTGCCGATGATTGCCGACCGCGACGTGGACATGATTACCGCCTGCATATCCAGCATCAACGCGGTCCTTCGCAACAAGCCGACGATGTTGCTCTGGGCATTCCTGATCGCCGTGCTGACTGCCGCGGGCTTCGTGACGGCCTTCGTCGGCCTCGTCGTCATCATGCCGTGGCTGGCCTATGCGACATGGCACGCCTATCGGGAAACGCTGCAGTCGGGTGATTGGCCCGTGCTGGATTGAGGGTGCACGCGATGCTCGCATGGACGTCCGGCATGGCCGCAATGTGGCCGTGAAGGATCAACAAATGCGAAATATTCACCAATTGCTGCATGACTTCAGGCTCGAGTCCTGCGTCCAGACCTTGATCGGGACACCACGTTCAGTCAGCGTGAATGGGAGGCCCATTGCACTCTGGGAAGCACAGCGGATGAATTCAGGCGATGAATTGCACTTGCCGCAATAGTCCACGGAGAAAAATCCATGCACATACGGGCCGAATGACTTCGCCTGATGAAATATCATTGTGCAGTCAACTTCGCGGCTTTCACCAGCTCCCGCCAGCGTTCGGATTCTGTGACGATGAAGCGGCGGTATTCGCCGGACTTCTGTGCAACAAAGGCCAGGCCGACTTTTTCCAGGGGCTCCCTGACGGCGGGTTCTTTCTGGGCGTCCTGGATTGCCTGATGAATCTTGGCGACGACATCGGGCGCGACACCGCGCGGGGCGGAAATGCCGACAAAGAAATTCACTTCGTAGCCTGGATAAGTCTCGCTGACCGTCGGAATGCCCGGCCAGTTCGGATTGCGTTCCGATTCGGTGATGGCGATCGGGACCAGCCGGCCGGCGGCGACTTGCGCGGCCCCGGTCATATAGTTGAAGAAGGCGAGATGAATCTGCCCGCCCAGCAAATCGGCCACGACGTTGGCGCTCGCCTTGTAGGCGACACCGACGATGGGAATGCCTGCACTTGCGTGCAAGAGCTCGCCCGGGATCTGCGAAATCGTATCGGCGTGGCCGAAGTAGATTTCCCCTGGATGGGCCTTTGCGTGCGCGGCCAGTTCGGGGATTGACTTAATAGGGCTTTGCCGCGACACCAGTGCGACGGAGCCACCCACGCCGATCAACGAGACGTGATCGAAGTCCGCCACGGGGTCGTACGGCAGATTTTTGATCAGGTAGGGCGCGGCGGCGTGCGTGGAGTTGGTGCCGATGCCCAGTGTGTAACCGTCGGCTGGGGAATTCCTGACTGCCTGGGCCCCGATCATGCCTTGCGCACCAGGGCGATTGTCGATAACGACGGGCTGCTTCCAGCGCTCCTGCAGATAGTTGGCCAGACGGCGGGCAACGATATCGCTGCCGCTCCCGGGGCCGAATGGGACAATGAGCCGGACCGGCTTGGCGGGATACGGCTCCGCGAATACCGAAGCCATCGCGATGCAAAGACCCGCCATCCCCAGCCATTTCACGCATTCCATGAAGAGCCTATCCGATGCTGTGTTCCAGTGTTCCAATGCCGGAGATGTCGATCCGGATCCGGTCGCTGGGCCGGAGCCAGATTGGCGGGCTGCGGAATGCGCCGATACCCGCTGGCGTGCCAGTGGCGATCACGTCCCCGGGTTCGAGGGTGATGTACCCACTCAGGTACTCGATGAGTTGATCCACGCGAAACAACATGTCGGCGGTGTTTCCATGCTGCATGGCGTTGCCATTCAAATAACTGCGGATTTCCAGCGCCTGCGGATCGGCGATTTCGTCTGCGGTCACCAGCCAGGGCCCCATCGGACAGAACCCGTCCATGCTTTTTGCGAAAGAAGTCTGCGGAGGCGTTACGTCGAACTGGAACTCGCGCGCGCTCACGTCATTCAGAATGGAATAGCCCGCAACCATGTTCAGCGCTTCACTGCGCGGGACATTCGAGGCGACACGGCCGATCACCACGGCGAGTTCCGCTTCCAGGTCCATCTTGACGACACCCGTCGGGCGCACCACGACTGCGCCAGGCCCCACCACGCTGGACGGCAGCTTCGCGAAGATGCGCGGGCGTTCGAATGGCTGCACACCGGTTTCCCTGGCGTGATCGGCGTAGTTGCGGCCGATCCCGAGGATTTTTCCGGGGCGCGGAATCGGCGCGTCCAGATGCACATCGCTTAACAGCGGATGCTGGTCGAGGTTATTTGCGGCGTGTGTTGCGTCGATCACGCGCCGGGCGGCTGCAAGGCCGTCCGGCCCGGCATGGAGCAGGTGCATCATGCTCCCTGCGGGTGCGGCAATGTTTTGGTCGGCAATCGATGCCGGAAACGGCAGCGCGGCGATAGTGTGCGTCAATTCGATGACGCGCGAATTGATCACAGCGCCGGTGCAGGTTTTGCCTCGCCGGTCGCGATAGCTGACAAGGCGCATAGTTCAAATTTACGAGGGAAAGAACCGTGTGGCCATCACCTGGCAGCGCTTGATCAGACGGTGCTCGTCCGGACCGTAGTCGGCCGCGGCCTGGTGGATCGTGCGCAGATTGTCCCAGACCAGCACGTCGCCGGGCTGCCACTGGAACGCGTAGCGAAATTTTTCCTGAACCTGGTGCGCGAACAGGAATGCCAGGATGCGATCACTTTCCACCTCTGGCAATTCGTTGATGCGCACGGTGTACCCCGGATTGGCATAGAGCGCCTTGCGGCTCGAAATCGGATGCGTGAGGACAATCGGATGGGACACCGGTGGTTTCGCCTTGCGTTGCGCCTCGGTGAGCGGTGGACGGGTGTTGCCCGGCCGCTTGCGCGCCGTGTCCCAGTATTTGCTGAAATCGTGTAGCGCCGTTTTCCCTTCGAGCAGATTCTTGAGATCGGCGGGCAGCTCGTCCCAGGCGGCACACATGTCACAGAACTCGGTGGCGCCCAGCGGCTTGCCCTCGCGCTGCGGAACCTTGAGCGCGTACAACACATTGGCAAACGCGATGACCTTGCTGTAGGACATGTCCGCGTGCCAGTTTTGCCCGGCATCGCCCAGTCCGATCGGTTTTCCGTCTTCGACGATGTTGGAGAGAATCATCACTTCAGGATGACCGGGTTCCTGGAAGGCACCGATGACATTGACCTCCAGTTCGCCCAGGCGGGCACTGAAACTTTTGAGGTCCGCCGCGGAGAGGGTCTGGCGGGGAAACCGAATTACGCCATGGCGCCCGAGGGCTTCAACGATGGCCTCAACCGTGGTGTCGGAAATCGCGGCCAGGTCAACACCTTCGATCGTGGCACCGAGCGATTCGCTGCCTGGAAAGACCTGCATTTGCATCGCACTCCCAACCAGTCTGGAATACATCGATGCAATCGCACCTGCTTGCATTCGATTCTGCAAGTATCTCCCAACGGCCGTGGTTCGTCACCTCTCATTTCCAAACGCCCTTGCCGCGTCCCGGCGCAGGCCCCACGGAAATCAAGAGGTAAAAATACCCGGGGTGTCATTCGATTGCACAATGGTTTGGGTGGACACCGTTGTGAGGAAGCCGGTGCCGACGATTTCGACAAAGCCTGCACCCATCGCAATCATGCTGGCGCCGAGGATTGCCGCGAATACCTTGTTCATTTGCGTTCTCCTGTTGTGTGCGGGACGGAATCGCCCCGCCGCGTATAAAAATATGCGCTCGCCGGCCTTACACTTTTCTGTCAAATCGAGAATGATTCTGCCCGCAGTGCAAAGTCGCCGAGACATCTGGCAGTCTTTTTGACTCACTTATCCTCAGGCGCGGAAGGAGGCCGTCGCGCCGCGACCGTCCACATGACGGAGGAGGGCGTCAGGAATTCTTCGACGTCGAGGCGGGCGAGGTCTTGCGCAAATTCGCCTTCGGTCACCAGCCCTGTCGCGAGAGTGGCGCCTCGGAGTTGAGTGAAATTCGCATTCATCAGTTCGGACCCTACAGTCCTGCCCATCGTCATCAGGATCCTGCCTTCCGCGGCAATGCTCTGCATTCCGCGAGCACGAAAGAGAGCGGCAAGTGCTCGTCCGAACCCCGGTTCGACACCCCGTTCCATCATGACCTTGAGCAACGCGGCCGCCGATTTGAGCGCCACTTCCCGGGAAAACCGTTCGGGAGCCGCAGGATGCGAAAGAGAGTCGAATTCCTCAGCAACCATCCAGCCACCTGGTTTGAGCGCCGAAACCATGCGATCCATGACTAGCTCGCGCTCCGGCACATGCAGCAAGACCAAGCGGGTGTGAATAAGATCGAAGCGCTCCTCGGGAAGAGGATCCGAGACGATATCGTGACGGCGTACCTGGAGATTGGGTCGCTTGATGTCGGAAAGAAAGCAGGTGTCGATATCCGTCGCCAGCACCGATCCAGTCATGCCAACCCGATCGCAAAGCCATTGCGCGATTGAGCCTGGACCGGCACCGATCTCCCAGCAATGCCATCCGTTCTGAACGCCGGTGTGTTCGAGATGCCGAATCGTTGTCTCATCGTAAAGTGCGGCCAGCGCGGAAAACCGGGTCGCCGTCCGAGGCGCAGCATTGTCCAGCACATATCGGCCCCAATTGGGAGAGAGGGATTTTTTCACTCCGGACGTTTTCATTTGCACCTTCCCTGCATCAATTGGCATGTGGATCGGCTTTGACCAACTGGAGGTCTATTCACTCCGCTTTCATGCCGGTATCCCGTATGAACTTTCCCCAGCGCGCGTGTTCCGATTTGATGAACGCGCCGAATTCCTCCGGAGTCTCGATGATGGGGTTTGCACCTTGCTCGGCGAACCAGTCTCGGGCTTCCCGGGTGCGGAGAATTTTCGCGATCTCCGTATTCAGTCGGGAAACGATTGCCTTTGGCGTGCCCGCTGGTGCGGCAATTCCCATCCATCCCAGGTACTCATAACCCGGAAGGCCCGACTCGGAGACTGTTGGAATGTCCGGTAGAGTCGCCACGCGTTTTGCGCTGGTCACAGCCAGTCCTCTGATTTTCCCCGCACGAACCTGTGGCAACTGGATAACGATGGCATCAAAGGTGTAAGTCAACCTGCCGGCCATCAGGTCGACCTGTGCTGCGGATGTCGTTTTGTAGGGGACATTCAACACGTCGAGACGAGCCAGCATTCGGAACAATTCGCCCGCCATGTGAGGAGGTGTGCCCACTCCGGGATGACCAAAATTCAGTTGTCCGGGCTTCTCCATTGCCAGCCGCACCAGATCTTCCACCGAGCGAGCCGGTACATCGGGATGGACGGTCAGCATTAACGGGCTGATACCCATTCGAATGATCGGTTCGAAATCCTTGATCGGATCGTAGGGCAGGTTTGGAAACAAGTGGGGATTGAGCGCCATGCTGCCCTGATGCACCATGACCAGCGTGTAGCCGTCTGCTGTGCTCCCTGCTGCTGCATGGGTCCCAATGGTGCTCGAGGCGCCCGCCTTGTTGTCGATCACGATCGCCTGGCCGAGCGCCGTGCGAAGTCTTTCTGCCATCCATCGGGCCCGGACATCAGGGGGACCTCCCGCTCCGCCGGGCACAATGATTCGAACAGGCTTGGAAGGGTAGGCTTCCGCGAAGCACGTGTTTGTCGATACGCCAAGAATGACGGAAGCTGTCAGAAATCCTGCAATGGTGTGTTTCATTACATTGACCCTCATGATTATCGTGATTGCAGTGTAGGAAGATGGCGTCGGGCGGTCGAGGCACCGGCAGGCACTTCACTGTTGAAAAAATTTCATGAATAATCGAATTCTGTCGTCGCAATAGTCAGGGTCGCTCATGGATAGGATTCGCCGAATCGAATTGCTGGTGCGCGCTGCCGAAGCCGGAAGTTTTGCCAAGGCGGCCCGGTCTCTGAATCTCACTCCGTCGGCAGTCAGTCATGCCATCGCCGATCTCGAGAAGGGACTTGGTACTGCCGTGTTTCACCGTACCACGCGGCAATTGCGCCTAACGGAAGAGGGCGAAGAAATCTACCAACGCGGCTGCGAACTGTTGCGGCAACTGGCAGAGCTGGAGGGCAGTGCGCGAAAAACCCCTGAAAGACTTTCAGGCACATTGCGTGTCGGCCTCGCAACGCCTCTAGGCCGCAATGTGATCATGCCGCATTTGCCTACGTTTCTGCGCCGCTACCCGCATTTGCAACTGGAATTCCTCAATCAATCGCAACCCAAGGACATGCATGCGGAAGGCGTCGACGTCCTGCTGCGGGTATTCGAACCACCAGCATCAAATCTCATAGCCCGAAAAATTGGACAAATTCGGCATGCGGTCTATGCTTCACCAAAATATCTGAACATTGCAGGGACTCCCAAGGTTCCGGAGGATCTCCTGAAACATGATTGCCTAGTGATAAGAAATCCGGAAATGAGCCGACCGCTCAACGAATGGCAATTTCAACGGGGGGCTGAACACAGAACCATCCAGGTTGTGCCCAGGGTTATTTCCCAGAACGTCGAAGGGCTGCTCGCCGCGATCCTCGCAGGATCGGGATTGATGCGTGTTGGATTCATTAATCCCTATCTCATCTCTTCGGGCCAGTTGCTGAGAGTACTTGACGATTGGACCTGCCCGCCGGGCCCGCCGATCTACGCGATGTATCGAAAGATGGCACGGATGTCACCGAAGGTCGCGGCCTTTCTCGAATTCGTCGATGAAGCCTTCAACGCTTTTGATCCGGAGGAAACGACATTGTTTCACCGGCATCAGGGCGCCCCTGCGTCTCGAAGGGCAAGCGCAGCGGGAAAGTCGATGAAGACGTAGGCGTCGACGGCTAATTCACATTCATCATCTAATGGCGACTAACAAAATAAACCTAGAAAACTGCAGACCTCGGAAATTGTACGAGGCGATGCGGCAAAACGAGCCTAGCATGCCCTAATTGCCGGAAATCGGTCGCTTGCGAAAAAATCCATTCCGCTGTCCTCATCCATGACAGACCGAAGATTGATCATGGTTTTTTCACGGAACGCACCGGGCCCATGGCGTCGCATACGTGTCGCACTGCCCGTGACCGGCGTAGAATAACGGCATGCAAAAAGTGGTTTTTCGATTTCCGCTCAAATTCCAGCCCAGAGATACCGAGTACTGGCTTTCTCGCCCGCCAGGCGAGCGCCTGGATGCCGTGGAGCAACTGCGGCAG
>JBJXFN010000235.1:0-5981 GCA_046155535.1 Burkholderiales bacterium | reverse complement strand
CGACCAACTGGAATTCGTTGCAGAAGCAGGTCCCGGGGATTTTATCCACGTGCCGCCCTACGTGCCCCACCAGGAAATCAACGCCTCGGACACCGAACCGCTGTCCTGTGTACTTTGTCGCAGCGGCCAGGAACCGGTGGTGGTGAATCTGGATATTCCTGTTGTCGAAAAGCCCGAGCAAGTGCACTGGGTCGACAACATCCACCCGGCTCCGAAAAGCGGGTAATGTTTGTTTGCGCGGCACGCTGTTCTTGCGTGTTCGCAACGAATGGAGCGTCAAAAGTTTTCCATTGACTCTTTTAAACATGGGTTCTGAACACGGCGATGGTTGTTTCGCCCGGGAGGCCTTCGGCCCACAGAGGACGCAACGTACGTAGCCGGAAATTTCTCGAGTCAGGTACCCAGTTCAGATTTTCGGGTCCGGCGCGCCGGTGTCGCCGCGGCCTTCCTGAAGAATCATCCTGCCGGTGGAAGCCGCGCGGCGAAACTTCGAGACGCTCTGATATTCGGGATCGTTGTACCAGGCTTCTGCCGCGGCGCGATCCGGGAATTCGATGAGCACCATGCGTTCGGTGAATTTTTCACCTTCATGGGTGGTGACCTCGTCGCCGCGAGTCAGAAACTTTCCCCCGTGGCGCGCCACGATGGGTGGTGTGAGGGCGGTGTATTTGAGATAGGTCGCGGGGTCGTGTATCCGCATGGTGCAGACGAAATAGGCTGCCAAAGTTCGCTCCAGTCGTGGTCATCCGTTCCTTGAATCTTGCGCCGGCGGACAGGAAATTGCCCGCCTCGTCGAGCGGGTACTCAGGATAGCGGTGTGCCGCATTCGTACCTGTTCCTTGCCCGGCGTCCCGAGTGTCAGCAGTTTGCTCCTGATTACCTCGGGTCTGCCTGGCTGCCTGAGTACGATGGCACGATCCACTCCCTGTCTCCCCCAGCTTGAAAGTTTGAATTCAGTGAATTTCCGGCTCCGCGGTCGGCGCAGTTCCTTCGAGAAAATCGAAGTCGCAGCCCTCGTTGGCCTGCCGGATGTGCTCGGAAAAAAACTTCCCGTAGCCACGCTCGAAGCGCCGCGGGTTCGGCTTCCAGGCCGCACGGCGCTTCGCAATTTCCTCGTCGCTGATTTTCAGATTGAGTTTCCTGGCCGGCACGTCAAGTTCGACGATGTCGCCGGTTTTCACCAATGCCAGCGGTCCGCCGATCCACGACTCCGGCGCCACATGCAGCACACAGGTGCCATAACTCGTGCCGCTCATGCGCGCATCCGAAATGCGCACCATGTCGCGCACACCCTGTTTGAGCAGTTTTTTCGGGATTGGCAGCATGCCCCATTCCGGCATGCCGGGGCCGCCGAGCGGCCCCGCATTGCGCAGGATCAACACTGAATCCGCATCCACGTCGAGACCGGGGTCGTCAATGCGTTTGGCCATATCGTTGTAGTCATCGAACACCATCGCACGGCCAGCATGTTTGAGCAGTTTCGGGTCGGCGGCGGTGGACTTGATCACCGCGCCATCCGGCGCGAGGTTGCCGCGCAGCACGATGAGTCCGCCTTCCGCCTGCATCGGGTTGGCGGGCGTGCGAATCACGTCGGGATGATGAATTTTCGCGCCGACCACATTGTCGCCGAGTGTCCTGCCGGTGCAGGTGGGCACATCCATATCAAGCAGCGCGCGCATGCCTTCAAGCATCGCCGACAGGCCCCCGGCGTAATAAAAGTCCTCCATCAGGTACTTGCCCGAGGGGCGCATGTTGACCAGATACGGCGCCTCGCGTCCGAGTTCTTCGAAGCGTTCGAGCGGAATCCGAATGCCGGCGCGCCCGGCCATGGCGATCACATGAATCAGACCGTTCGTGGAGCCGCCCAGCGCCATCAGAACCTTGATCGCGTTGTCGAAGGATTTCTGGGAAAGAATGTCGCGCGGTTTGAGGTCTTCCCACACCATGCCGACGATGCGCTGCCCGGTTTTTTCCGCCATCCGGGCGTGGTTGGAGTCCACCGCGGGAATCGAAGACGCATTGGGGAGCGAAAACCCGAGCGCTTCGGCAACACTGGTCATGGTCGAGGCCGTGCCCATCGTCATGCAGGTGCCCGGGGACCGCGAAATGCCTTCCTCGATTTCCGACCAATCCTTTTCTGTGATATTGCCGGCGCGCAGTTCGTCCCAGTATTTCCACGCGTCCGATCCCGACCCCAGCGTCTTGCCCTGCCAGTTACCGCGCAGCATCGCCCCGGCCGGCACGAAGATCGCGGGAATGTTCATGCTGATCGCACCCATCAGAAGGCCGGGCGTTGTTTTGTCGCAGCCGCCCATCAGCACGCAGCCATCCACCGGGTAGGAGCGCAGCAATTCCTCGGTTTCCATGGCGAGCAGGTTGCGATACATCATCGTCGTGGGCTTCTGGAATACCTCCGCGAGCGAGATCGCCGGCATTTCCAACGGCAGGCCTCCCGCTTGCCACACGCCGCGCTTGACCTCCTGCGCGCGTTCGCGCAGGTGCGAATGGCAGTGATTGATGTCGCTCCAGGTGTTGACGATGGCGATCACCGGCTTCCCCTGAGTGTCTTCCCGGGTATAGCCGAGTTGCAGGGCCCGGGAGCGGTGTCCGAATCCACGCAG
This sequence comes from Burkholderiales bacterium, assembly GCA_046155535.1. GTDB lineage: Bacteria > Pseudomonadota > Gammaproteobacteria > Burkholderiales > JACQAP01 > JACQAP01. The sequence goes on along the minus strand of JBJXFN010000235.1, from coordinate 3,360 downwards.
GTCCTGGGTGGCGAACCAGCGCTGGCTGCGCAGAGAGGCCGGATTCTTTTTGTGTGTCATGGCGAATTCGCAATCATAAGTTGGAAAAGTGTGCCGGCAGCGTAGCGCAGAGTGGGGCTTCGGGAAAGCACGGGGCGACTGGTCGGCCATATCGCCGCATCGCTGCCCGAGGTTGTCGCCCTGGGGTAGAATTCCCTTCTTACCAGAGAGGTCCGCCTCGGCAACACGCGGCCCGGGCTGTATCAGAATCATTTACAGGAGGGAGAACGCAATGATCGGCGATCGCATTGAAGTCAACATCGCAGGCGGCCTGGATATTCCGATGCCGCGCATGATTCACGTCCGCCAGAAGTTCCCGACCCAGAAACTCGACAGCGTTACCCGCGCAGTGGTCGAGCAGTTCAAGCGCCCCGAGGTCCGGGCCAAAGTGAAGCCCGGCATGACGATCGCGGTCGGCTGCGGTTCGCGCGGCATCAATAACATAGCCGAATGCGCCAAGGCGGTGGTGGCCGAACTCAAAGCGCTCGGTGCCAAGCCTTTCATCTTCCCTGCTATGGGTAGCCACGGCGGCGCGACCGCGGAAGGCCAACGCGAAGTGCTGGAGGGATACGGCATCACCGAGGCCTTCGTCGGTTGCCCGATCCAGTCGCAGATGGAAGTGACCGAGGTCGGCAAGCTGCCTGACGGAATGCCGGTGTACGTGGACAAGCTCGCGGCTGCGGCCGACGCGATCGTCGTCATCCCCCGCATCAAGCCGCACACCAATTTCCGCGCCCCGATCGAGTCCGGCATCGTCAAGATGATCACCATCGGTATGGGCAAGATCATCGGCGCCACCACGTTGCATACCTACGGCATGGACATGTTTGGCCAACTCCTGCCGGATGCGGCGAAGATGATCATGGCTAAACGCAACGTCCTTTTCGGCGTGGCGATGGTGGAGAACGCCGCCGACGAAACCGCGCTCGTCGAGATCGTGCCGTCCGAGCAGGTCTGGGATCGCGAGCCGGCGTTGCTGGCGAAAGCCAAGGAACTGATGCCACGGCTGCAATTCGACGAGATCGACGTACTGGTGGTCGAGCGCATCGGCAAGAATATTTCCGGTTCCGGAATGGACCCCAACATCACCGGGCGCAACTGCCGATTCATCGAGTGGAACATGAAGCCACTGGTAAAGAAGATCGCGGTTCTCGGACTGACTCCGGAGACTCACGGCAATGCCACCGGACTGGGCGCGGCCGACGTGATCACCATGCGCCTGTACAAGGAAATCGACATTGCCAAGACTTACGCCAACATCATTGCCTCGACGTATCTAGACGGCGCCGCGATCCCGATGATCATGAATACGGATGAAGAAGCAATCCGCCTCGCGGTCAAGACGGTGGTGCGCATGAAGCCGCAGGACACCCGAATCGTGCGCATTCCCAACACGCTCGAGATAATGGACATCCACGTCTCGGAGCCGCTCCTGCCGTTCGTCAAGGACAACCTGACGATGTTCGAGATCGTCGGGCAGCCCGAAGCGATGAAATTCGACGCCAAGGGCACGCTGTATCCGATGCTGGCAAAACACCGGGAGCACGCGACTGCCTGAGTCCCCGCTCCCTGGCGCGCGAATACATTGGCAATGAAGACGGCCGATTGCGGGCGGTGCGTCTTGACGGCGTCTGCCGCCCTGTGGGGCTCCGCCAACGCGGGGTCGACGCTGCACTCTCCCTCCGGGAGAGAAGGAATTCAGTACTCAAGGTAATCGGTGCGGAGTAGAAGGCAGTGAAAATCTTGAAACCAAACCGGCGATGCATATTCATCTAGATGCAGTGGGAGGCATGGCGGGCGACATGTTCATCGCTGGCATGCTCGATGCGTTTCCGGATTTGCGCGACGGCATGGTCACGGCCATCAGGGCCGCGGGCTTGCCAGCCGATGTGCACATCGGCGTGGTCGAGCATCGGGATCACGCGCTGACCGGCCTGCGTTTCCGCGTCACTGAGCCGCGCGATGCCGCCGCGCTGCTTGGTGCGCATCATCATTCCCACACCCCGTTCGCCGAAATACGCTCGCACCTTCAGGCGTCCGCGCTCAAGGCCACGGTCAGAGACCACGCAACCGGCATTTTCACGGTGCTAGCGCAGGCCGAAGCCAGGGTACACGGCAAGACCGTGGATACGGTGAGCTTCCACGAAGTCGGCGAGTGGGACTCGATAGCCGATATCGTCGGTGCCGCCTTCCTGATCGACGCGCTGGCGCCCGCCACGTGGTCGGTAGGCACGCTGCCGCTTGGGAGTGGCCGAGTCAGGACCGCGCACGGTTCGTTGCCGGTGCCTACCCCTGCAACCGTCCTCTTGCTCGAAGGTTTCGAATTCGTCGACGACGGACTCGAAGGCGAGCGTGTCACGCCGACCGGGGCGGCGATCCTCAAGCATCTCGGTTGCTCGCAGGTTCGAGATCGCAGAACAGGAAAGTTGCGGCGGACGGGTATCGGTTTTGGCAACCGCAGCTTCCCGGGGCTGAGCAACGTGCTGCGCGTTCTTGCATTCGAAGAAACGCGCACCGGTTCGGGTGGCGACGAGGTCGCCCAGATTTTGTTCGAAGTCGATGATCAGACGCCAGAGGACCTGGCAATCGCGATCGACAAATTGCGAGCTCAGCCGTCGGTTCTCGATGTCCTGCAGACGCCGGCATTCGGCAAGAAGGGACGGATGACGATGCATGTCCAGGTGCTCGCCGATCCGGCAGACCTGGAAAACGTGTTCGACGCCTGCTTCAATGAAACGACGACCATTGGCTTGCGCTACCAGGTTCTGCAACGCCGCAAGCTATCTCGCGCGGGCCGGACGGTGGAGGCCGGGGGAAGGCAGGTGCGGGTGAAAGTCACCGAAAGGCCGGGAAAAAAGACTACGAAACTGGAGGCGGACGACCTGCTCAATCTGACGGGCGGCCGCGTCGAACGCGATCGGTTGCGGCAGGACGCGGAGCAGCTGGTGCTGAAAAAGGAACGCAAGTGAACGAAGTCGGAAAGAAGATTGGTGATCTGGAGAGCGTCCTGCGCGGGATGGGACCAGTTGCCGTTGCGGTCAGCGGCGGCGTGGACAGTCTCACCTTGGCGACGTACGCGCACCGGACTCTCGGCGGGGTTGTGCAGATGTTTCACGCGGTATCGCCTGCCGTGCCGCAGGAAGCCACGTCGCGGGTGCAGGCGCTGGCGGACAGCGAAGCCTGGGACTTGAAAGTGATCGACGCGGGCGAATTCGACGACGCGGATTACCGCAGCAATCCGGTCAACCGCTGTTTTTACTGCAAAACCAGCCTTTATGGCGCAGTTGCCCCGCGCACCAGTGCGCAGATCGTTTCGGGCAC
>JBJXFN010000234.1:0-11363 GCA_046155535.1 Burkholderiales bacterium | reverse complement strand
CGCCGTTGGTTCTGCTGCATGGCAAGTCGTTGGGGACCCCGCCGCGCATGCAGGCGGATCAGCGCCGAAAGCGTACCGAATGGGCGCGCAAGAATTTCGTCAATTGTTGTAGCGGTCATGTTTTTTGAGAATCCACTTCAAATCTCTCGCCGCGGAGGATTCACTTCAATACCCCCTTGAGGGGTACACAGAGGACACGGAAGAAAAACAAATCCAGAACAAAGTTCGGAGTCCCCACAATTCTGCATGATCGGCGGCAGACTTTACATCATTGGGTACAGTAGCATTGCGTTGCCGGGAATTTTCATAACTGAGCCTTCCAAAACAGATTCCGGAGAGCGCATAACGCACTGGATGCCCTCGCCCTCCATCCCCATCTTTGGCTCAGACGTAATGTATCAGGCGGACCTTGTCCCGGACGCGGCCCAGGAGTAGGCTTTTGGCCGGGCTGGTGGCATTGGGCGTGTTCATAGGGTTTTGGGAGGTCTCCCGGAATGAAAACTGTTTATATGTCCAGTATTTATGATGCGCTATCCCGTTTTATTCGTCAAATTGACGGGATTTTCTCCGTCAATGGGACGACTACTTATAGTTAGACCTCACCATGCCTGGTCAATCACCGCTGCGACTCATCAAGCGTTGGCGGCGCTACCAAAAGCGCGGCGACTGGACCGGAGTACCAAACGGGACTCGAGGTATTTACGTTTTGTACCAGAGCAAAGGAACGAAAAAGCACGAGGTTGTGTACATCGGAGTGGCCGGCCTTAGCAAAACTGGCCGTGGAGGCATCAAAGGTCGCTTACGGTCGCACAATCGCAACAAGAAAGGCTGGACCCATTACTCTTTTTTCGAAGTCCACGACAATATCTTCACCGAGGAAATTCGTGAACTGGAAGCCCTTTTGCTCGGCATCTTCCGCCATGACCCGCGCATCAAGCTGCTGAACATGCAAACAGGGTCAAAGAAGCTTTACAAATTGCAGGGCGCTGGGGTATGGAAGACACAGTGAGGTCTAACCTCGGCGTGAACCTGACCGCCGAGAAGCGCTGCTTCTCGGTACCCTCCGTGCTGCGCACTCCGGCGGCAGATTACGCCCAGCGTTAGGCAGCAAAGGAAGCACCGATGGCGTCATTTGCAGCAGCCCTCAACCGGCATCTTGCCGCCTACAAAACTCTGCGCCTCGGCGTCAGGGAGTCCGGTGTCTTCATGCACAAAGGCAAGGAGGTTCGCCACGGGCATATCCTCCCGAGGGAACTCCGGTGGCTAAACATCCTTGAACCCTATCGTGCCGAAGTCAGGCAGTACGTCGAAGCTCGTGATGATCTGAAACTCCACAAGTACTTCCATCACCTCAACTCTTCACAAGCCTTTGCCTTCAATCTGTTCTTCCCATTCTTCGAGAACGGGCACTCCGCCTGCCTCCTTCGGGCAATGGGGCTACCGGGGGAGGCCACGACCTGGCATCCCGAAAACATCGTGGCGCCCGATGAAGGAACTAACGTCGACGTCTCGTGGCGCAGCGCTGGCGGCGATTGGACATACTGCGAAGTTAAGCTCTCCGAGGCTGAGTTCGGCGCCGCAAAGGACGACAAGCGGCACCGGGAGAAGCTCGACGCGATCTATCGCCCAGTCCTGTCGGCCTACTGTCCCGCCGAACTCCTGGAGCCGCCAACCTTCTTCGCAAGTTACCAAGTGCTCCGGAACCTATGGCTCGCCGCCCGCACACCGGGCGCATCGGTGGTGTTCCTGCTTCCACGGAGCAACGCTGCACTTTGGGGTCCTCTCCAGGCGGTCACCACTGCAGTCTCGGCCCCACTTGCTAAGCGGGTGCACATCGTCGCGACCGAAGACGTTCTTGCCGCACTGGCATCAGCGCGCGCTACCCCACCACGTCTGGCTTGGTACGCTGAGCAACTGGCGGAGAAGTACATGGTGCCCGATGCTGAGCGGCCGGGGACATCGGTAACAAAGTAGTCCGAGGACATGGGTTACACATTGTGTCGCCTTAGTCGTCCGTAAGCATCCTCGATTCGCATGTGCCGTTCAAGCAATCGTCCCAGCTTGAGCGCTCCGAAGTAGACGTTCCAGATCCCATCGTCGATCTCCTCCAGGCCGACATATTCCCCCACGCAGGTGATCGACACATTCACCCAGTCTTTTTTCCAGCGGATCCCGCCATTGGCGCGGACGTAGCGCACCTCGAATCGATCGGGGTATTCCAGGGGAGGAATCTTGTTGGGCATCTCGCGAGACGACGGTTCATAGAGTGAAGCCGGGGTTTGCATGTCGAGCGCCTCGTGCGGGCGCTCGAAGTTGAACTCCTGCCGAAAGTGATCGAACTTGCGCTGTTGTCCCCGGCAGGTGTGAGCCGGCGGGCGCGTGGTCTCGGCCTTGAGCGTGCGGTGCATGCACTCATGGCGCCCGTTTTGCTCCGGTTTGCCCGGTTCGATCAACTCGGGAAGGATACCCAGGCGCACCCACCAGGCCGACAAACTCGACAGACGCGCGAGCGAGTTGGTGGCAAAGGGTACGCCGTTGTCGGTGCGGATGCGCCGCGGCAAGCCAACCTCTTTGAAGATCCGGGTGAATACGGGCTTGGACTCCGCCACGCTCGTCGAGCCCAATCCCTGGCACGCAAACAGATACCGGCTGAAGCCGTCGGTCACGGTCAGCGGATAACAATAGCGCCCGTCACCGGTCTTGAACTGTCCCTTGAAGTCCGCGCTCCAGCAATCGTTGGGCGCCAGGATAGAGCTCGAAGGCTTGCCCGGATGCCCGATGTGGCGCCGGTTGCGCTTCCTGGGCACCAGCCCCTGACGGCTCAAGATGTCGCACACGGTGCTGCGCCCGGGCAGGTCCCAGTCCGGGTGGCGTTTCTCGATGATCGGCAACAGCTTCTTTGCTCCCCAAGACGGATGCCGTTGGCGTAGCGCGATAATGGCTTCGACGATGTGTGCGGGGGTGTGATTGGGACTGCTCGAAGGCCGGCGCGAGCGATCCTCCAGGCCTGAGGGGCCTTGCTTGAGGTAACGCCCCACCAATTTGTAGCCGGTCTTGCGGCTGATGCCGTACAGATCGCACAACTCGCTCATCGACAGGCTTTGTCGCAGGTAATCGGCAATGAACTGCGTCTTCTGGTCCATAGATGTCGTTTCGCTCCAAGGCATGGGCACCTCCCTTCGGTGCCCTCAGTATTGATAAACTGTTACCTATGTCCCCGGACTATTCTGTTACCTATGTGTCCAGACCGTACCCGGTGACGCCTAACCCTTCGTTGCACCCGACTCGCTACAGCGGGCTTCGCCCGCTTCCGCGAGCGGGTGAACTCAAACGTTGGGCGTCATAGGGGGTCCATTTGCCAGACATCGCTGCAATAGGTTCACTACTCTCCAGTGTCAAGGCGGCGACGGATATTGCGAAGCTCTTGCGCGAGGCGGGAGTAACTCTTGATCAGGCGGAGATCAAACTCAAGATTGCAGACCTCGTGGGTACGCTGGCAGATGCCAAGATGGAGATCGCCGCAATCCAGGCAACAATCGAAGAGCGCGATAAGCGAATACGAGAGCTAGAGCAAGCACTCGAGATCCAGGGCCAACTCCAGTTCGATCGGCCTTACTACTGGAGGATCTTCGGCTCTACACGCGATGGTCCATTCTGCCAGCAGTGTTACGACGCCGATCGAAAGTTGATCCGGCTACAAGGCTTTACGGACGGGGTTTGGAATTGCGTGACTTGCAAGAATACCTTCGTGGATAGTACGCATCGCCCGGAACGTCTCGAGTATCCGGATTCGGGCCTGGTTTGATGATGACGCCCAACCCTCCGCTCGTTCGGCCAGTCCGCCTGCGGCGTCCGGCCGCACAGCGCTATCGTTGGGCCGAACGAATGGCGCTGATGGTCTCACTTGTAGCCTGAGTAAGAGCTATGCCCACATGAACCCCGAAGCCTCACGCCAGACTCGCGAATTCGTCGATGAGGTAGCTCGTAGTCTGCCATCCAACGGTAGCAGGGCAAGTCTTGAACGGCTGGCCGCAGAACTGGCCAAGATTGCAAGGTCTCTTGATCTCAGCATGTACAGGCGGGCGGGTCCAGGAGAGGAACTCCTTTACTCCCTCGCTGAGTCGCAGAATGGACCATCTCTTTATCTCGTGTCTGATGGCACTGGCACGACCAGTCCGCCACACGAGCATCTCACTTGGGCGATCATTGTCGGTCTATCCGGCGTCGAGTTGAACACTTTCTACACGGCATCTTCGCTTCAGAGCAGGGTCGCTACTCGCCTGTCCGAGCTTAGTTTGGGTACGTCGGAGGTAGCGGTTATGGAACCATCTGCCATTCACTCCACGAAGGTAGTTGGAAATGAACCGACCTGCCATCTCCATCTGTACGGCAAACCGTTACACTCTCTTCCGGATTTCCAGTCGCGGGTGTACTCGATTGATGAGCCACCGGTTCAGTAGTGACCTGAAACTGGTGCCGAAAACCAGTGAGGCTATTGTTGTGCGAGCACTGTAGTTCCAATCATCAGCCCAACTGTCGCATGCAGCGGACCGGCCACGGGCACGCCGACAATGCCACGACTGTTTTTCAGTTAACCCTTGCGACCCAAGACTGGCACGTGCCATCTGGATAATCTGACCGGAAACCAGTTGCCTGGATCACCGCGGGGAAATTTTCGCCGAGTGCGAGTGTAAGACGGTATGACGCGTCGAACGATGAACCCTCCCCGTTGACGCCACTACACCGCGTATATACACTGTGCGCATGGAGTTCACATGGTCCGAGGCGAAGCGTGTCGCGAATCTCAAGGCCCACGGGCTCGATTTCATCGATGCCCCTCGCGTCTTCGACGGCATTGCCTTCACCTTCGAGGATGATCGGTTCTCCTATCGTGAGCAGCGGTTTTTCACTCTCGGCCTGCTCACCGGCGTTCCCGTCTCAGTCGTTCACACGGAGAGCAATCATGAAGTCCGCATCATCTCGTTCCGCAAAGCCACCAACCGTGAAACACAAATCTACTTCAGCCAAGTCCAAAACTGACTGGGTGCGCCTCAAGGCGCGCGCCATGCCGGCCAGCCCAACCACCGAGCACCCCGAGGCAGCCATTCGCCACGTCGTGCGGGGCGTCGTTCGGCGCGGGTTGAAGCCTTTGCCATCCAAGGCTTCAATCTCGCTTCGTGTCGACCAAGACGTTCTCGAATGGTTTAAGGCGCAGGGCCCTGGCTATCAAACCCGGATCAACACCGTCCTTCGCGCATTCCGCGATGCATCGGTCTAGTGTAGTGTTTCGCCGCAGCCGCGCATTTACGGTTGGCTTCGCCAGCCTGCGCAGGCTGTTGGGATCGAGCGCTGGGAGTTAGAACATTGAGCGGCATGGGTCGGCGAGTCCTCCAAGGCCCGCAGTAGACCCATCCGGGAATTGACATAAGCAAATTCGCCGTCGTCGCCACTTACGAAATCGTGCCTGCACAGATCGACGCTTTCCTGCCGTTGCTCGAGGCGCACCGGGATCGCTGCCTGCGGGACGAGCCGGGCACACTGCGCTTTGACATTCTGCGACCGGACAGAAATCTCATGTTGTACGAGGTATATGAAGACGAGGCGGCATTCCAGGCGCATCGCAACGGTGCCTCCCTTGCGAGATTCCTCAAGGAGGCGGAGAACGTGGAGAGAAAGCTGTCGTTCGTCAAGTGTTCGCTCCTGGACTGACGAAACTCGAAAGCGAACTGTTGCGGTTCCGTACCTTTGCCAAGCCCTCCACAGCACTCTGAATCTCTTCGAAAGGAACAGGCATGAACAATCCGTTCGGCTGGTTTGAAATCTACGTCCGCGAACCTGTTGTGGCATTTTTTCTTTATCCCCAGCCCTTCTGAATCGCTGCAAGTGTGCCTTACCCACGAATCTCCCTCACCCCCACCCCTCTCCCGGAGGGCGAGGGGAGAAAAACGGTTCGTGGGCTCATTTCGCGGCGAGCAACCCCGTGGAACCCTGTCCGGGGGAAGAGGAGAGAAAAGGTTCGAGGGCACGATTCAGAGAATGGATGTGACGTGATCGCTTTTCACAAAAGGAGAAGGGTGGGTTGTGCTCCCCGCCCGGTCGGGAAGATTCATGGGTAGGCAGATTACGGCGCTTCCAGTGACCTGGTCTGAATGCCGGGCTTCGGGGCGGGAGCCAACAGCGTGCTGGTGTATGTCCGTTGCTCCAGCCCGCTGGTCAGCGGCGCAGCCGGCCTTCGTCTATCACAGCGACCGCTTCCACTTCGATCAACAATCCATCCATCACCAACGAGGGCACACCCACCATGGTGGATGCCGGAGGATGGGTCTGCGACACATACCGGTTACGCACTTCGGTGATGATCGCGCGATGCTCGGGCTTCAAGCCGACGACGTACTGGGTGATTTTCACCAGATCCTCGCAGGTGGCCCCGGCTTCCTCCAGGATGATCTTGACGTTTTCGAACACCGCTGCCGTTTGTGCCCTGAGATCCCCTGCGCCGACGATGGTTCCATCCATGCCCAGGGCGATCTGCCCGCTCACGTGAATCGTGACGCCGCCTTGCGCGGCCACCGCATGCGAAAACGCCCCGACGCGGCGCACGCCGGCCGGATTGATGAACTTCCTGTTTGCCATTGCATTGTCCTCCCGGAAAAATTTCACGCGGAATTCGGCAAAGCCCCGGCACCTGCGCGCCGCGCAAGCCCACGCACCGTCAATACCACCAGCACATCGAGCATGCAATAAAACGCGCCGGCTGCGGCCGGCGGGTTGGTGCTGACAAACGCAGTGTATGGCACTTCGCGGTGCCAGACCCAATTGCCCAGCCAGGTACCGTACAACTCCAGCAACAATGACAACACGAACATGACGGCGTAGAGGCGCCTGCCCTCTTTTTGCATCATGCCCAGGAGAAACAGCAGGGTCAGCGCGGCGCTCAGGGTGTCCAGATGCATGATCCACGCGACGGCGGCATACACGACCGCACACGCCGGCACCAGGAACTCGACGCCGCGCGGCAATCCGGGCGCGAGCACCATGCCCAGATAGAGCAACAACACATGGCCGGGCGGAATGAAAAAAGGAATATTTCCGAGCCGGTAGGTGTAGAGGCCCCAGACCAGCGACAAAAAAACTTCACCCGCCGTGGACCAGATGAGGCAGACCCAGAATGCCAGCCGCCAGCCTGGCGCACTGTTATGGATCAGCCAGATCATCAACCCCCAGACGGCAACGCCCACCGCCAATTGCCCGTACACCCCGCCGTGTACGTCCACCAGCAGGCCGACAATCGGCGCGAGAAGCGCCGCTGTGAATCTTCCCGGCGTGACGCCATTCAGGCGCACGGGCCATGCCGGCAGATTTTTTGCTACGAAGATTTTCATGTGGACTCGCCGATTTAAACACAATTACCAACAAGGCTTCCTGCGCTGCGGCATGGACGCCTGGGCCATATGACCCGCGGCCGCGCACCAATGTCGCCGTTCGGCGTCATACAGGTGGGCGGGTTCCGTCCCTATAATGAATTGATGTTCATGGCATGGAGCCGCGCATGATGCAGAGATTTTTCCAGTCGGTCGAACAATGGTTCGGGGCTTCGCTGGCCACCACCGCAACAGTGGTGTATTGGCTGGCGATGGCCATGCTGGCGCACCGGATTTTTTCTCCCATCCTGAGACTGCGGATGGAAATGCTGGCCGCCGGCCTGCGCATGGAGCAAGGCCTGATTCTGGAGTGCCCGGCCTGCCATCGAGAGACCGTGGTACACGACAAACAATGTGCCTTCTGCCGCAAAAGCATCGAGCTGCCCTGGAGTCTGAAGTTCTGGCATTTTTTCCAGCTCCGGCGCCGGCCCCAATGGCTGCACTGGTTGCGCTGGGGTGTGGAAGGATTGGCCCTGCTGCTGTTCCTGGCTTTGACGATTGCAGGATTTATAGCGCTGCGTGCATGGCACCCGGAAGGATCGTTGCATCAGTTGTTCATCGGTGCCGCCATCCTGTGCTGGGTGGCGATCGGCTGGTTCGCCGGCCGCGCCCTGCATCTTGGCCTGGGCGGACCTCTTGGCAGACTGCGGGACGCGGTGTTTGCGTTTGCCGCGACCGGTGTTCTGTCTCTGTGTCTTTTCCTGGCGGACGAATCGCGGATCGTGCCCGAAGCGGTGTTGTGGAGGCTGCCGGTGGGAGAGGGCGGAATGGTCAGAATTGCCGACAAGTCCTTGTCGCTCCCGCAGGGTTTGGTCGGTTTCGAATACCTCCAGATTGATCATGAACTGCTGGGCTATCACCGTGTGGTGCCGATGGCATTCCTCGGTGCGAGCCGACTCGAACTCGATCGAGGCCGCGTCGAAAAATGGTGGCTCGACACCCTTCGCGCCCGCGCCCAGGGTTACTCGGAACGCGGGTTGTCGGTGCGCAGCCGGGTCGAACAATTCATGGTGGCGCCCAATCAGGAATACGAAATCGTGGAACGCAACCGGCAGGTCTACTTCCGGCCCAAGGCCCCCTGAACGCGTGCTGTCCCCGGCCCCGCGCCGGGCTCGCCACAAGACGGCCAAGCCACTTCAAGTTTCGCGCGCAGCGTGCCGTTAGCACGCAGAGTGCCGCAATCTGCGGTTATGCGCCGGAAGAAGGAGATTCGCTTGGACCAGGCAGTCAAGGATCTCGACAAGGAAGCCGACAGGCTCGTTCGAGAAATCGGTATTCCGCCCTGTCCTGCCATCCTCACGAAATTGCTGAGGGAAATGCGCAAGGACGAACCCGACTACAACACGGCGTCCAAGCTGATCAGTACCGACGTCGGCCTGTCCGCGGCGATGCTGAAAACCGTCAACTCATCGTTTTTCGGACTGCAAACCAAGGCCACGTCGGTGAATCAGGCGCTGCAGTTGCTGGGACTGCGCAACACCGTGGAAATTGTCACCGGCCTGTTGCTGCGGCAGGCTTTTCCGGTCGGCGACAACAACGCCATGGAAAATTTCTGGGAATCCTCCTCGGGAATCGCGGAGATCACTGCCCGGATCGCCAAACCGCTGGGCATCCGCAATCGAGACGAGGCCTGTACCTTCGCCTTGTTTCGCGACTGCGGCGTGCCCCTGATGATCGGCAAATTTCCCGGCTACGCGAAGTTCATGAAGCTGGATGATCTGCACACAGGACACGCGGTCACCGCAGATGAAATCGTCGAATTCGGCATTGACCACGCGAGCCTCGGCGCCCGCCTCGCGAAAAGCTGGGAACTGCCCGACGAAACCTGTACGGCCATCCTGAGTCATCACGACTATGCACGCTTGCAGGAAGGTGCCCTTGGCAAGGGAGTGTGTTCTCTGGTAGCCGTTTCGCTGGTTGCCGAGTGGCTGTACACGCGTGAAAACGCGGGTCCGGACTGCCGCGAGTGGTCACGCGGGAAGGATTTCGCCCTGGGAGTCCTGGGCATCAGTGAAGAGGCGCTGCTGGCCCTAGTGTAGTGCTCCGTATTGTTCGGAACAAAAGCGGACGAGAATCGGCGCCAAACTTTGTCGAAAATCCTCGCCAGGTGTCCAACCTGGCTGCGGTTTTCTTCGCGTCTGGCACCAATTTCGCCGCTTTTTCGATTTTGGGCGACGTTAGACCAAGCAACATAAGTTCCAAACAATACGAAGCACTACACTATCGGACAATCTCGCAGGCTGAGAGGCCAACGAGTCACGGCGGTCGTTAGCGCGAAGGCGGCAACACCTCCAGATTGAATCGCGCCTTGTCCTGCGCAGGGTCCAGTTCGAGCGCACGCAAATAAGCCTGCCGCGCCTCGTCGTTCCTCCCGGCCTGTTGGTACGCGTAGCCGAGATTGTTGAATACCCGCGCCTTGCGCGGCGACCTGGCTGCCGTGTCCTGCCACAACAACAACTCCGTCTCGTAGTCTGCATTGCGGAAAACGGTCGCCACGCCCAGCAGCAATACCAGCGGCGCAAGAGCCCGGCCCATACGGCGTACCGTGAGAATTCGGCAAATTACTACGCACACGATCAGTGCCGGTCCGATCAGCGCCAGATAAAGCTGCCGGTCGTTGGCGATGTCCAGCCGGGGCAGAATCGAATTGGTCGGCAACAGCATGACAAAGAACCAGAGGACACCGAACCCCAGCCAGGGACGACGCCTCCACTGCCAGACCGCAAGGGCCAACACGGCAGCGAGAATCACAGCTTTCGCCGCGAGCGCGGCTGACCAGGTCACCTGTGCCGGCAGATCGGGATCGATGTTGATCTGAAGCGAAAACAACGGGACGCTGATCAGGTAAAAAATGCCGTGAACCTGGGTCAGCAGATTCTCCCAGAGCGTACGTGTGGCCAGGCTGCCTTCCAGCAGCTTCCAATATCCGGGCACTGTCACCACAACACCGGCCAAAACGATCAGGACCAGCCAGTGTCCCGCACTGCGTGACATGGCGCTGCGCCAACGCCAGCCGGGACGCAGCGCCTCGCAAAGCAGCAGCGCAAAGGGCAGCGACCAGGCGTTTTCCTTCACCGCGAGGGCCAGAATCAGCAGCAGCACGGAGTTGCCACGCCAGCACAAAGCCCGCGAACTCCCGTCGGCTTTCAGCCACGCGTACAACGCACCAAGTTCAAATAACGCCATCATCGAAACCGACCGACCCGAGATGTAGGTCACAGCCTCGGTCTGCGCCGGGTGCACGGCGAACATGGCCGCGACCCAGAAAGCGATTCGTGCGGCCTCCTCGGCCATTCCCATCCGGTCAAGAAGACGCCGGAAAATGGCAAACACCAGCACGGCGTTCACGGCGTGCAGCACCACGTTGACTGCGAGAAACAAGCCGGGGCCGGGGTCCATCATCCAATTCAAGGTATAACTCAATTTCAACAGGGGCCGGATCCCCGGCATCGACGTCCACCACGCCTCCAGCGAATGCACGGCGGGTCGATGCACAATCACGTTGTAGTCGTCGAACTGGAACGACCCACCCAACGCATTCAAGTAAACAACCAGGACGCCGGCCAGCAGCGCGCCCACGGCCAAACGGGATTCATTTTGCATGTGCGGCAGCGGCATGCTCGAATGCACGATCGAGCAAGGCATGGGCATCCCACCAGCGATTTTTCCCGCCCAGCATCACCAGCAAAACCCGCACCCCGGCGCGTTCTGCCAGCGCGATCACACAAGTCCCGGCCCGGGCCGTGTACCCGGATTTCACGCCCAAGGCCCCCCGGTAGCGTCCGATGAGTGCATTGCGATTGTGCGTGCGAAATTCACGTCGGCCCGCCGCATCGGTCAAATTCACTTCGATGCGCGCAACCGCTTCTGCAATCGGCGCCGAGCGCATGGCTTCGTCGGCCAGCCGCGCCAGATCGCTGGCCGTCGAGTAGTGTCCCTTTG
>JBJXFN010000233.1:0-4714 GCA_046155535.1 Burkholderiales bacterium | reverse complement strand
AGGGCGCGGATCGAGCAGCCACACCTGGGATTTCATCGCAAACGCATGCGAGCGTTCCTGCATGATGCTGGAGCCCTCGCCGTAATCCTCGCCGACGATGATGAGCGCCCCGCCCGTAACGCCGCCGGAAGCGAGATTCGCAAGCGCGTCCGACGCCACGTTGGTGCCGACCGGCGATTTGAACGTCGCCGCCCCGCGCAGCGGATAGTGCACCGAGGCAGCGAGCCCGGCGAGCGCCGCGGCTTCAGAGGCGCTGTTCTCGAAGTGAATGTCCAACTCCTCGAGGATGTCGTTGGCGTCCGCCAGCACATCCATCAGGTGCGATACTGGTGCACCCTGATAACCGGTGACATAACTGACTCCGGACTGCAACAACGCTTTGGTGACGGCGAGTATGCCTTCGCCCCGGAATTCGGCGCCCGCGCCCAGGCGCAATTTCCTGACTTCTTCCTTGAAAGATCGTTCGGCCATATGTCTTTCCAATCCGGAATAGGGACTTTAACGCCGAACGATAACACCGTCCACGCGGGAGGGCGTGGATGCCGGACGGCTTCATGCCGATGATCAAGGATTTACAACGAGTTTCCCATGATTACACCCGAACCGGCAGCCCGACGCTACAGGGCACCACGCAATCGTCGGAGGCCGCCTCGCGACAGCTTGCGCCGACAAAATTGACAGGCTGGAACGGGGACCGCAACAATGCGAGCTGACGTTCAACCACGGCCGCCGCACTGAATTAAGGATAAAAACAATGAAGAACAGCAGGGCATTGTGTTCGAGCCTTTTGATCGCGACCGTCGGGCTGGCCGGTTTTTCGACAACCATCCGTGCGGAAGAAATCACCCTCAGGGCAGCAAATGCCTTCCTGGAGGGGACCTACTACGCCCGCAACTTCGAACGATTCGTGAAGAAAGTAAACGAAGAGGGAAAAGGCCTTGTGCAGATCAACTACGTCGGGGGACCGAAAGCGATCCCGACATTTGAACTCGCCAATGCGTTGCGCGGCGGTGTGGTCGATTTGGCGAACACGACCGGATCTTTTACCGCGGGCGTCGTGCCGGAGAGCATCGCGCTCAATTACACGCCGCTGACCATGGCGCAAATGCGCAAAAACGGCGTGCTGGAGGTGATCAATCAGATTTATCTCGAAAAGGGGCTTTATTATTTCGCGCGCACTGGGGAAGGCATCCAGTACTACATTTACAGCAACAAGCGAATCGACAAAGCCAGCCTCACCGGACTCAAGCTGCGCAGCACGCCCATCTACCGCGACTTCTTCCAGGCGGTCGGCGCGTCGGTGGTGCAGATTGCTCCCGGCGAGGTGTACACCGCGCTCGAGCGCAATGTGGTGGATGGCTATGGATGGCCGCTGATCGGAATTTTCGACCTCGGCTGGCATGAGAAGACGAAATACCGCATCGAACCAGGTTTTTATTTTCTCGAGCTGGGTGTGGTCTTTAATGCCGCCAGCTGGAGAAAACTCACACCGGCGCAACGGGAGTTCCTGGAAAAACAGGCCGCCTGGCTCGAGTCCTTGAACGCCGACATAGCGACGCGCGACGCACCGGCAGAAATCAAGCGTCAAAAGGAAGCCGGCATAGAGTTGATTCGCTTGGACCCGACCGAAGCACAGGCGCTGGCCAAGGCGGCGAATGACGCCGCGTGGAACGCCGTGATGGCCGCCAGTCCGCGGCACGGCGCGCGTCTCCGCGAATTGATGGCGCCGAAATAGTCCCGGAGATCCAGAGGTGTATCGCGGCCTGATGCACGCGTGCGGCCTCGGTGCCGGACTGTTGATCGGCGTGATGGTTGTGCTGGTGTGCGCCGACGTGGGCGCGCGCAATCTCGGTCTGGGCAATCTGCCCTGGGTCGTCGAACTCACCGAATTTGCACTCCCGACCGCCACCTTTCTGGCAGCACCCTGGCTCCTTTATCGGGGAGAACATGTTCACCTCGATTTTATTTCAGGTCGGTTCGGCAAGACCGCGGATCGAATATTGCGATGGTTCATCGCTGTGATCGGTCTGTCGATTGCATTGGCGTCGCTATTTTATATCGGCAAGGTGATTCTGGACGCTCGAGCCATCGGCTCGATGGTGATCAAGAGCGTGGTGTTTCCCGAGTGGTGGCTGTTCCTGCCAATGGCCGCAAGTTTTGTCCTGCTCGCGGCCGAGTGGGTGCGGCAACTCCTCTTCGCGGAAATTTCGGACGCCCCTCGCAACTCTGGTTGACCCGATGCTTTGGTGGCAGACCCTGTGCCTGTTGTTCGGCGCGCTCACCCTCCTGCTGCTCTCCGGGCTGCCGGCGGCATTTTCTTTCATGGCGATCAATCTGGTCGGCGCGGCCATCTTTCTGGGAGGGGATGCCGGCTTGATGCAGGTAGTTCGCAACAGCCTGGCGTCCATTACCAACTTTTCCCTCACGCCAATCCCGTTTTTTGTTCTGATGGGCGAAGTATTGTTTCACACCGGCGTTGCGATGAAGGCGATCGACGCCTTCGATCAACTGCTCTGGCGGATGCCCGGACGATTGGCCGTGATCACCGTGATCGGGGGCACGGTGTTTTCCGCGATTTCCGGATCGACAATTGCGACCACTGCGATGCTGGGCAGCCTTTTGTTGCCGCAGATGCTCGCACGCGGCTACCAACCGCGCTTCGCCATGGGGCCGATCATGGCAATTGGCAGTGTGGACATGTTGATTCCTCCATCTGCGCTTACCGTATTGCTGGGCAGTCTGGCCGGCATCTCCATTTCCGGGTTGCTGATCGCCGGGATCGTGCCTGGCGTTCTGCTCGCCAGTGTGTTTGTTTTTTATGTGGTCCTGCGCGCGGCCCGCAATCCGGCGCTCGCGCCGACTTTCGAACACCCGCAAGTCACCGGTTGGCAACGGTGGGGGCCATTGGTGACACGTGTGTTACCACTCGTGAGTATTTTTTGTCTGGTCATCGCCGCCATGTCCGCGGGGTGGGCAACGCCGACAGAATCCGCCGCGATCGGCGCTGCGGCAACCGTGGCAGTCGCAGCGGCGTATCGTTCGCTGTCGGTCGCGGCACTCAAAAAGGCCCTCACCGGCACCGCGGCAATTTCCGGAATGATTCTTTTCATCATCGTCGGGGCGACGGCGTTTTCCCAGATTCTTTCTTTTTCGGGTGCCACCAACGGCCTCGTGTCCATCGTCCAGGATGCTTCGTTGTCGCCGCTGGTGGTTCTTGTGGCAATGCTGGTGATCCTTCTGGTCTTGGGATGTTTTATCGACCAGGTGAGCTTGATGCTGATCACGTTGCCCTTTTACATGCCTCTGGTACAACACTTCCAGTTCGATCCGCTCTGGTTCGGAGTGATGTATTTGATCTGCATGCAGCTCGGCCTGCTCACGCCACCGTTCGGAATGCTGCTCTTTACATTGCGGGGGGTCGCACCGCCCCACATTCCCACAGGGGATATCTTTCGCGCCGTTTTGCCCTATCTGGCATTTGGCCTGCTGATGTTGCTTGCCGTTTTCTTGTGGCCCGGTCTCGCCACCTGGCTTCCAGGGCTACTTCTGCATTGACCGGAAGTGATACAGTGATTTCCGGAAATACCGATACAACATTCACCAGGAGGAATCCATGAAAACGCATCTCACCGGCTGTCTTGCCGGGGTCTTGCTGCTCGGCCTGATGGCCGCCCAGTCCGTGGCGCGCGCGGACGACTCGCTGCTTGTCGCAGTCAAGTCGGCAAAAGTCGTCGAACTCAACTTCGTATGGGACCAGCGTTCCCCGCTGCTCGCCTTCAATCCGCCGTTTTCCGCGGCGCTGGTCAACACCCACAAGCAGACCAAGGGCTGGATTCCCCAATTGACGTTTTCCGCCGACATGATGTTTTTCAGCGGACAACATGGCGCACCCACCATTGATGCGATCGGTCATATCGGACACGACGGGAAATTGTTCGGCGGCCTGGTCGGTGAACAGGTCGAAATGCCCAACGGCCTGACGGCCCTTGGCATCGAAACCTATCCGAAGGAGAAATTGATCAATCGCGCGGTCTTGCTCGACGTGGCGAAATACAAGAATGTCGAAGCGCTGGCGCCGGGGGAAGAGATTACCGCCGCCGATCTTGAAGCAACCGCCAAGGCACAGAAGGTGGAAATCCGCGCCGGTGACTCGGTGCTGATTCGCACCGGATACGGGAAATTTTTTGGCGACAAGGCGAAGTACATGGGACTGCGCCCCGGGCCGGGCGAAGGCGCCGCAAAGTGGCTCGCGGACAGGAAGATTTTCCTGACTGGCGACGACCAGTTGACCTACGAGGTGTATCCGGAGAAGGGGACTATTTTCCCGGCGCATCGGATCCTGATCGCTGACCACGGTATTTATATCGTCGAGAACATGAATCTCGAAGAGCTTGCCCAGGTACTGGCCGCGCGCAAGGACTACGCGTTTGCGCTGGTTCTGAATCCGCTCCGGCTGCGCGGGATGACGGGGTCGCCGCTGAATGCTTTCGCGCTGATTCCGTGACGTTTTGATGCCCCAGGGAGCAATCCCTGCGGGTCGCGATAGCGGCGTGCCGAATCCGACGCAGATCGGCGGTGATAAGTAGTTCAACGATCAAGAATGCCAAATAAAAAAGGCCCACCCCTTTCGGGATGGGCCTTTTCATTTGGGGCGCCTGGCGGTGACCTACTTTCGCGCGGGTAATCCGCACTATCATCGGCGCAGAGTCGTTTC
>JBJXFN010000212.1:0-19337 GCA_046155535.1 Burkholderiales bacterium | reverse complement strand
TTTACGACAAGGAATCGGGGGTGATGCGCATGTTGATCATCGCGCCATTCGCCCACCATTGGATCGTCATCGCCAAGATGCTTTCGGCCGCGCTCGCCGCCCTGCTCCAGACCTTGTTGCTGCTGATACTGCTGGCATTGCTGGGATACGTGGGCCCCGACACCCGTTTTGGCTTGCTAGCCCTGGGATTGCTGGCCACGTCCATTGCCTGTGCCGGCATCGGCGTGCTGGTCGCGGCCTTCACCCGCACGCTGGACAATTTCGCGGCCATCATGAACTTCGTGATTTTTCCGGTGTTCTTTTTGTCCGGTTCCCTCTACCCGGTGTCGCAATTGCCGGGCGCACTCAAAGTGGTTGCGATGGTCAATCCCTATACCTATGGCGTCGATCTGCTCAAACACGCCCTCTTGCCGGTGTCGGCCGGAGGAATGGGCGCGGATGCCTCGGCTGGTACGGACCTGCTGGTGCTGCTGGGGTTTTCCGCCGCAGCATTGATCATCGCAAGCTGGCGTTTTTCACGGGAGAGCGCCTACGAGCCGATGATTCATGTCCTCACCGGAAAACGCGGAAGTTAAAAATCGCCGCCAGCGATCAAAAAAAAGCGTCGGCGAAGAACATTACCCACCCGACGAATAGCATCAAGAACACAATCAGAACCCAGGCCACGATCGAGGTTCGGTATCGAATATGGGGCGTCACCCGGACAAGCTCCGGGTAGCCGGGAGAAAAAACAAAACGTCCCTTTTTGGAAAGCAACAACCACAACACGTAGGCATTGATGAGCGTGCCTACGGGGAACGCCAGCAAACCGAGCACCGCCAGGCCAATTCCTGTCTTGTGCGCCCAGCCCCGCAACGCTCGCATTCCCGACCCCACCAGCACCGTGGCGGCACTGAAAATCACCAGCACCATCGCAAAGACCCAAGGCGCATAGATTCCGTCTGTACGCTCATCCGACACCGTGACCAGAACCACGATGCCTGAGACCAGTGTCAACACCCCGCCCAGGAAATACAGCAAGCCGATCGACTTGATCGAGGCCTCGTGTCCCAGGTGCTGCCGGCGCAAATTCTCCATTTCGGCCGAGGCCGACGACATGTCTGCCACCTGGGCCCGGGGTGCCGCATAGGGATTGACCTGGGACATTGGCGCAGGCGCGCTTTTCCGACTCAGTGGTGATGTCCGCCCGGCCCATGCACGTGTCCGTGGTGAAGCTCTTCCTGGGTCGCGGCCCTCACTTCGACGACTTTGCAGGAAAACACCAAGGACTGGCCTGCCAGGGGGTGATTGCCGTCCACGACAATTTCCTCGCCGGCAATTTCCTTGACTGTGTACACCACGTGTTCATCGGAACCTTCGGCTGCCCCTTCGAACTGCATGCCCACTTTGACGTTTTTCGGAAACATGTTGCGCGGCTCCCTGCGCAACTTGTCGGCATCGTAGTCGCCGAAGGCGTCCGTCGGCGCAAGTTGCACCTCACACTTGTCGCCCGCCACTTTGCCCTGCAACGCGTCTTCCACCAACGGGAAAATGCCGTCGTGCCCGCCATGCAGATAAGTGATGGGCGATTTTGTTTCCTCAATCAACTTGCCGCTGGCATCCGACAATTTGTAATGCAGAGATACCACCGAATCCTTTGCAATTTGCATGACTGCATGCGCTCCTGGAAACATTGCCTGAAAAATCGGACGCGTCAGCATTTGACCTCCACCCGCGCCCCGCGAAATCAACATCCTGACGAAAACCGGGCGGCATTCTATCAGGAGGAAGCCGGTTTTTCGCCGATGCGTCACCAGCACCGACCCGGTCCCCGGTATTCCGGGAAAGAAGCGTCCCGCTGCCTCACGTTAGAATCCACCAATGGACAATAAATTGCTGGGAGGCCTGTCACCAAACGCGTTTCTTCGACGCTACTGGCAGAAATCGCCGCTTTTGGTGCGGGGCGCCTTCCCGAATTTCGACGATATTGTCGATCTGAAAAAAATGATGTCCCTCGCCTGCCGGGACGATTGTGAATCGCGCCTCGTGACGCATCGCGCAGGGCGCTGGCAGGTCCGGCACGGACCTTTCGAGCGCCGGCAGTTGCAGTCCCTGCCGCTTCGCGGGTGGACGCTGCTGGTACAAGGCGTGGAAAAACACCTGCCTGCCGCGCGCAGGCTGCTGGACCATTTCCGTTTCATTCCGGATGCCCGGCTCGACGATCTGATGATCAGCTACGCGCCGCCCGGTGCCGGGGTCGGTCCGCACTTCGACTCCTACGACGTGTTCTTGTTGCAAGGTCGTGGCACGCGCCGCTGGCAAGTCAGCCGCCAGACGGACCTCGCACTTCTGGACAACTCGCCACTGAAAATCCTGCGCCGATTCGATCCCGCCGGCGAATGTGTGCTGCATACCGGCGACATGTTGTATCTGCCGCCACAGGTCGCACATGGCGGCGTCGCGTTGCGTTCCTGCCAGACATACTCGATCGGTTTTCGAGCCCCCTCACACACGGAACTGGTTTCGAACTTTCTCTCCTTTCTGGAAGACCGCGTCAGCGCGGAGGGACGTTACGAAGATCCAGACCTGCGATCTCAGGAATTCCCGGCGGCGATCAGCGCGGCCATGGTCTCCAGGGTCGGGAAAATGCTGGCCAGCCTGCAATGGCAGCGCTCCACGATCGTCGAATTCCTCGGCTGTTCACTCACGCAACTGCGCCCTCCCTTTACACTGACCGGGCCCGCTCGACCGCTGTCGGAAACAGATTTTCTCCGGCGCGCGCGCGCGCACGGCGTGCTGCTTGCAACGGGATCGCAGATGCTGCATCACAGCCACCGGGTATTCCTGAATGGCACGATGACAGACGTATCCGGGGAATCGTTGTCCTCTCTGCGCCAACTGGCGAATACCCGGCGGCTGATGGCCCGTCAGATTCCGCGCGGCGGCCAAACGCCCGCACTACTTTACCGCTGGTATCGAGACGGCTATATTCTGATCGCCAGATTCCTCACGCAGGAGTGAACCCGAAATGGCCGAACTTCCCCAAGCCCGGAATACGCCGATCCTGGGCGATTCGGAATTCCACAAGGCAATCGACGATATCCTGGAGACCGCCTCCCGCAGCGTGCGCATTTTCGAGCGCAGCCTGGGGCGCGAATACAACTCTCCGCACCGCGTCGATGCGCTGCGCCGGTATCTCCTGGCGAGCCGCCGCAATCGGCTCCTGATCGTTTTGCACGACGCTTCGACCATGGACCGCAACTGCCCGCGCCTTCTCTTGTTGCTCCGGCAATACAGCCACGCCATCAGCATTCACGAAACGATCGCCTCGGCCAAGGCGGTTTACGATCCGTTCGTGATCGTTGACGACCGTCACTTCGTGCATCGCTTTCACTACGACGAAATGCGCGGTCTGGCGACGCTGGATGACCCGATCGAAGCCCATTCTCTGGTGGAGCGTTTTGACGAACTCTGGGAAGCCTCGCTGCCGGCGGCATCGGCCACCACCCTGGGCCTCTGAATATCCTCATTGCAGATTTTCCGGCGCCCGCGCTTCGTCGCGGGGCGCCTCGTGTAACATGACCGCCGTCCAGAAGCCCCGGCTTTGATGCGTCCCTCTGTGCTGCTGCGTAAACTCTCTCCGACCGCCCGCTTTCTGTTCTGGACCCTGGGCCTGAATCTGCTGATCTGCGCCGGACTGCGGTTCGCGTTCTGGCTGGCATTTCGCTCCACGGCTGCCGATGCGCCGGCCGGGGATCTGTTGCAGAGTTTTTACCTTGGGCTGAAGTTCGATCTGCGGCTGACGCTGCTGTTGTTTCTGCCTCCCCTGACGTTGTCGTTCTTGCCCGCATGCGACCCAGTGCAGCGCCCACGCGCAAGAGCCTGGTGGCTCGCCTATTTCGTCTGCGTGCAGGCCGCCCTGCTCGTTTTGTATTTCGTCGACTTCGGCCACTACGCATATTTGCGGACGCGGCTCAACGCCGGCGTGGTGGAACATTTGTTCCCGTTTGCGGTCGCCG
The DNA here is from genome assembly GCA_046155535.1 of Burkholderiales bacterium. Lineage (GTDB taxonomy): Bacteria > Pseudomonadota > Gammaproteobacteria > Burkholderiales > JACQAP01 > JACQAP01. The sequence continues at coordinate 15,339 of JBJXFN010000212.1, read as the reverse complement.
CCCACATGGCCTGGGAGACCTACCCCGTTATCTGGGGCATCGCACTGGTGGCGGCATTGACGGCGGGTTACTACGCCTTGTTGAGACGATACGCATTGCCGGAACTCGACAGGCAGGCCATGCAGGCCCGGCCGTGGGCGAGACGCGGACTGGCCGCGGTTCTGGTCGCGCTGTGTGCGCTGGGCATCTTCGGCAAATGGTCCTGGTATCCCTTGCGCTGGAGCGATGCCTATTTCGGCTCCAATGATTTTGTCGCCGCACTTGCCCTGAATCCGATTCTCTATCTGGCAGACACTGTTGACAATCGCGCCAAGGACTACGACGTCAATCTGGTGCGCAAACACTATCCGTGGATGTCACGTTTTCTGGGCGCAGAAGATGCGAGTGCCAACGGCCTGGACTTTTCCCGCTTTGTACGGCCTGTGCAGCCTGCCGACAGACCGCCGAATCTGGTGGTGATTCATCTGGAATCCTTCGCTGGCTTCAAGGCGGGGATTTTCGGCAACAAGCTGCAAGCCACGCCCCACTTCGATGCGCTCGCGGAGCAAGGCATCCTGTTCACCCATTTTTTTGTCCCCGCGGTGCCCACCGCGCGCTCGGTGTTCACCATGCTCACCGGCATTCCGGATTACAACCCCGAACGTTCGGCGTCGCGCAACCCGCTGGTGGTCAACCAGCATACCCTGATCAACGCGCTGGACAAGCACGAGCGCTTCTACTTTCTGGGGGGCAGCGCCACCTGGGGAAACGTGCGCGGCGTTCTGAAGAAAAATATTGAAAGCTTGCAGGTTTTCGAGGAAGGCGATTACGACGCCGAGCGCGTTGATACCTGGGGCGTTTCCGACCTTGCGTTGTTCGACAAGGCGCTGGGGATTTTCAAACAGCAGACCAGGCCTTTTTTCGCCTTTATCCAGACCTCCGGCAATCATCGGCCCTTCACGATCCCGCGCAGCAACCTTCAGGGCTTCGAACTGGCGACCATGGACGACGCTTCGCTGAAGGAAAACGGGTTTGACAGCCTGGCGGCTTACAACGGGTTGCGATTTTTCGATCACGCGCTAGGCGTGTTCTTTCGCAAGGTCCGCGACGAACCTTACTTTCGCAACACCGTATTTGTTCTGTACGGCGATCACGGCAATCCGTCTGCCCGCCCCACACCCTGGCAACAACTCGAACTGACCAGCTTCCACGTCCCCATGGTCATTTATGCGCCGGGCTCATTACTGAAAGCACGCCGCATCGACAACGCAGCCAGTCTTGTGGACCTGCTGCCAACCAGCCTCGGCGTCTTGCGACTACCCTATCGGAACACCACGCTGGGACGCGATCTGCTGGTCCCGCGACCGGCTGCGGAAAACCTCGCGCTGATCCCTGACGGCCTACTGAACGACGAATTCCTGATACGCATTGCGCCCGATGGCAGTCGGCGCCTTCATCGCTACCGGTCCACTACGCCGACCGAAGATGTGATCGCCGCCTATCCCGAGATCGCGGCGGAACTCGGCCGCCAGCAAGAAGCGCTTTACCAGACTGCGCTTTATCTTCTGCATCACAATCCTCCGCAGCCGCATGAGGCAGTCACCCGGTGAACACGCAAGTCACGCGGACATTTTTTTCTGGACGACTTGCCGGCTTGCTGCTGTTTGGATGGGCAGCGACGGTGTTTACGGCACTGTTTGCCAGAATTCCCGATCCCGCAGCGCCAGCAAGGTTTGCGACGTCGGCATCGGTGGCGGAAGCGGGGAACAACTTCCTGCCGCGGTACGACGTCGCGCAAGTTACGCACGGAACGACGCCCTTCGCGCACAGCGTTGCGGTCACGACACTACCTGACGGGAAGCTACGCGCCTTCTGGTTTGGCGGCAGCCGGGAAGGTGCAGCCGACGCCGCACTCTATAGCGCGCTGTTCACGCCATCGACCGGCGGATGGAGCGCTGCGACACCGGTCATCAGTCCCAAGCGCCTGCAAAGCGATGTCCTGCGCTGGGTCCGCAAGGTTGGCAACCCGGTGGTCATCCGTGACCCTCAGCAACGCCTGCACTTGTATTTTGTGTCGGTTGCCGCCGGTGGATGGGCAGCCAGCGCAATCAACACGATGGTTTCCACGGACAACGGCGCGAACTGGGGCCCTGCCCGCCGCCTGATCACTACGCCATTTCTGAATCTCAGCACACTCGTCAAAGGCGCACCAGTGCTCTTTGAAGACGGGCAAATCGGCCTGCCCGTGTATCACGAATTTGCCGGTAAATTCGGCGAGTTCCTGCGGGTGTCCGCGAGTGGCGATGTGGTGCGCAAAACACGCCTGACCTCCGGAAGGCATTCCTTGCAGCCGGTGATCCTCCCGCAAACGGATGGATCCGCAGTGGCCTTCCTGCGATACGCCGGCCCACCGCCGGGCCGTGTACTGGCCGTTCGCAGCCAGGATCGTGGAAACACCTGGGGTACACCGGAGAAAACCACACTGTCCAATCCGAATTCCGCTCTAGATGCGCTTCGGTTGCCGGATGGCGCCCTGCTCGTGGCATTCAACAACGCGGAAGACAGCCGAAACGATCTGTCCCTGGCTCACTCCCGGGACGATGGCCGCTCCTGGCGTGTGATCCGCAGACTGGAACATGCTTCGGACCCCAAAGCGGAATTTTCCTATCCGCGCCTGCTGCTTGCGGAAGACGGCACCTACCATTTGTTGTACACCGTGGACAAGAAACTGATCCGGCATGCCCGTTTTAATCAGGCGTGGCTAGAAGGTGCACTGAAATGACGCTCGCCAATGGCATCGGTCTGTTCGGTGCGTCGCTGCTCGTGGCAGCGGCGACGACAACATTTGCCGGCCGATGGCTACGTGGACCACGAGTTCGTGCTGCCACAGTTTCGTTGGCCTTGATCGCTTGCTGGATACCCGTGCAAGGCCTCGCTGTCGCAGGTTACGTGCGCGGCATTACCGGGGACTTGAGCATGACCACCTTGCTACTGCTGGTCTTGCACCTGTGGAGCGTTCCCATCGGCCGTGCGATTCTGGATAGTGACGAGCGCACCCTGTGGTTCGCATTGATTGCGCTGGCGGCGTTATTTCTCTACCCCATGGCGCTCGGCCTCGGCGACTACGATCCCTATGCGCTTGGATTCGGTTCACAGGGTTTGCTTGCGGCGCTTCTGGCAGTCACACTCGTCGCGGGGTGGATGCGGCGGCGCTGGATCATGTTGGGCATTCTGTTGTCGGCAAGCGCATGGCTCGCGGGTTTTCTCGAATCCCGCAATCTCTGGGATTACCTCATCGACCCGCTGTTGGCGGGTTTCGCCCTGTGCAGTCTGGCGCACAAGGGCTGGACTTGCCTGCGCTCCCGCGCCACGCAGTCAACCGGCGCTGCCGTTTAGGTCTTCGCGAGAAGCAGGTAAAGATATTTCATAGGTCGCGCCAGGCAAGTCCCTCGACCTGATCGGCGACGGCCACCCATTCCGGACCGCAATTCATCACCGAGGCCAGCGCGGCACGCGCGAGTTCCGGGCGGTTATTTTCCTGGCTCAGGTGCGCGGCGACCAGATGTTTCAACCTGGAATTGTCCAGTCGACCCAGCAGTGCCGCGGCAGTATCGTTGTCCAGATGTCCGAACCTGCCACCGATGCGTTCCCGCAGTCTGGCCGGATAACTGCTGGTTTGCAGCAGTGTGCTGTCGTGATTGCATTCGAGCATCAGCGCATCGCAGCCGCTCAGCATGGATTCGATATGAGGGGTCGAACTGCCGGTATCCGTCAGAACGCCAAACCGACGCAGGCCATCGGAGAAAACGTACTGGGCCGGTTCGCGCGCATCATGGGGAACCGGGAATGGATGCACTTCGATATCGCCAATGGCGAACACGCCGTATTGGCCGATGATCTGAACGGTCTCGACGTTCGCAAACAGGGTTTCGAATCCGGCCAGCGTGCCCGCAGTCAGCCAGACGGGAAGACGGTGGCGTTTCGCAAACCTTGCCACGCCACCGATGTGGTCTTCATGTTCATGCGTGACCACGATGGCTGTCAGGTTCTCCGGCAAGAGACCGAGCCTGCCCAGGCGATTGGACGTTTCGGCCAGACCAAACCCGCAATCCAGCAAAACCCGGGTCGTTCCGGACTCGACCACCAGCGCGTTGCCCTGGCTGCCGCTGCCCAGCGAAGCAAAGCGCACTAGCGTGATCCCGGCCTGGCTATTTCAACTCCTGCTGCAGAAGGGCCAGAATTTTGGTCGCCGCAGCCGTGCCTGCCTGCACACCCTGGGTATCCAGCACCGACACTTCGCTGCCCTTGTTCGAATCGGCCACACTGATGCGGTACTGGTCGTTATCCTTGACATCCTTTTTCGGGCTGGAACTGAACAATTTGGACCAGAAGCCTTTTGACTTCTCGGCCTCCCTGGCCTCCACATCCACGAAGCGCACGTAGTAGAGTCCCTTCGAGCGATCCCGATCCTCGACGGTGAAGCCGACACGGTCCAGCGCCAGCCCCACTCGGCGCCAGGCACGGTCGAAACCATCCGAGACCTGCAAGACGTCCGGACGCTGCGCGGATTTGACGATCCAGGCCTTCGGCGCCTCCGGAGAATCGGCCTGCGCCGTCTTGACCTGCGATTCCCCGGCGCCCAGGCGCAGCATCAATCGCGACAGCATCTCCGCCTCCAGTTCCGGTTCCGAGGGCCTGACCTGCCAGCGCAATTGTTCCGTTTGATACTCTTTGATCACCACTTCGTACATGCCGCGATGACTAATGTAAATTTCGGTTTGGCCGGTTTCGCTGTTGCGCTCGAGGCGAGTGCGAAACCGATCCCGTTCGGGATACGAATAGGCGCCGTCAATAATCTTGCCCAGCGCGCGCCGGATAATTCCTTCCGGAATTTTGGCGCGGTTTTCCGCCCAATCGGTTTCCATGATGCCGATGGCAGGCGTTTCCTTTTCGATCAGAAAACCGGTGTCCTGCCAGAATTCCCGAATTACCGGCCACAAGGTTTCGGGTGTCTTGTCGGTTACCAGCCAGCGCTGGCTGCCCGCCCTTTCAATTCGCAAATCGGGTGGCTGAGGCAATACCGCAGCCTCAACCGGAGTGCCCGGCACACCCTGTCCATCCTGATACTCCGAAAAGGTTGCCGACCCCGAATTCGCCTCGGGTATGGAATAGCGGTCACTCGACGGCGGCGCGCCCAGATCCTTGGGGACTTTCAGCGGGTCGGCCTTGCTGGCGGATCGATAGTCGATTTTCTTGCCTTCCAGGCCTTTTCCGGAACAGGCGCCGAGCGCCAGTGCCGCGAATGCCACGGCGACCCACCGCAAAGGCTTCATGCGCGATGCAGTCTTCTGGCTGGACTCCCGGACCCCGGCAACTTCGTCAAAGCGGGGCCTACTTTGCATGGACGCGCGCCGGGGCGGCAATCCGGCCGATCCCGGCCTGCTCCATAGCGCCACGAAGCAAATCGTGGAAGGACGAGGAAAGTGGCGTCAGCGGCAGTCGGATTCCACCCTCGACCAGCCCCATCTGCTGCAGCACCCACTTCACCGGAATCGGATTGGCTTCGACAAACAGATGCCGGTGCAAGCCGATCAGTTTGTTGTTGTGTGCACGCGCGCTCACCATGTCCCCCGCAAACACTGCATTGCACATCGCTGCCATCAAACCTGGGGCGACATTGGCCGTGACCGAAATCACACCATGCGCGCCCAGCAGCATCAACGCCAGACCGCTGCCGTCATCTCCGCTGTACACGCCGAAATGTGCGGGCAGGCGTCGCAGAATATCCGCGCCGCGTTCGACATTGCCGGTCGCATCCTTGAGGCCGACGATATTGGGAATCTGCGCCAGTCGCAAGACCGTGTCGTTTTGCAGATCCGCGACTGTGCGACCGGGGACGTTATAAAGAATCTGCGGAATGTCCACCGCCTCCGCAATGGCGCGGAAGTGGCGATAGAGCCCTTCCTGAGTCGGCTTGTTGTAATAGGGCACTACGGAAAGGCTGGCCTCGGCCCCGGCCGATTTTGCATAGACCGACAATTCAATGGCTTCACGCGTCGAATTCGCCCCGGTCCCCGCGATCACGGGAATGCGACCGGCGGCATGCTCCACCGCCGTACGGATCAGCAGGCAATGTTCTTCGAAATCCACGGTGGGAGACTCGCCTGTGGTGCCGACGATCACGATCCCGGCGCTGCCTTCGTGAATGTGAAAGTCGATCAGTCCGCGCAATCGCGGAAGGTCGAGGCTTCCGTCTTCGAACATGGGTGTGGCAATCGCCACCAGGCTGCCTTGAAGCATTGTCGGGTTATCCATTGCAAAAAATTCGTCGGGCGATTTTAACCGATTCCGGAATAGACCAATCGTTACGGCATCGGTTGCCCCGCCACAGCACACAGCCGCTGTACCATGGCCGGCCTGGGCTGGTCGCTCTGCACCGCCTCGTAGGCCACCACCCGGAGCCTGCCTCGCACCCGGTCGAGCAATTCCCCATCGGCCAGCAGGAAGTCCGGATTCGAGGGTTTGCCAATTTTTTCATTTCCCGCCGCAAACGTTTCGTAAATCAGCACGCCCCGGTCCGCCAGAGATTCCAACAGGTGCGCGAACAAGGGACGGTGCAGGTAGTTGGTGACCACAATGCCGGCGAACCGCCGGCCGGCCAGCGGCCAGCTTCCGGTTTCCAGGTCGGCCACTTCCACGTCCACCCCGATGCAGCATCTCAACGGCGCGACAATCGTCTCTTCACGGTCCACCGCGAGCACCCGGTAACCCTGGGACGCCAGCCAGCGGCTGTGCCGTCCGGCTCCGCAGGCCAGATCGACCACAGTGCCGGCAGGTGGGATCAGACGGGACCAGCGCTTCACCCAGTCCGAAGGTGCTAACTCGCGCTGCGAAGGCATGTTTCGCTTTGGCAATCCGGGCAATGGCGGTCGCGCATTCTAATCCCTGACTCTACCGCCGCGACATTCGGCGACGCGCTCCGATCAGCGGCCTTCGCGCATGAGAATTGACACCTGCCGGAGCCAATGTTACAACCCTCGGGAAACGTTGATTTGCTCACGAACGGAGAGAGGAATGAAGTTGCGCTGGATGAATAGTGGCACCTGCATCATATTTGGCGCTTTGACAATGGTCGCCGGTTGCTCAAGCATGGGCGACTTGATCAGCAAGAAGCTCTCCGCCACGGCGGTATTGGCACCGACAAAAGGCAATTCCGTCAGTGGCACTGTCAATTTTGTGCAAAAGGGCGAAGTGGTCATGATCGAAGCAAAGATCAATGGCCTGGGCGCCAATGGCGTGCATGCCATACATATCCACGAAAAAGGCAATTGCACCGGCGACGGCTCCAGCGCAGGCGCGCATTTCAATCCGGACGCCTCCCGTCACGGAGGACCGACCAGTACACAGCACCATGCCGGCGATCTGGGAAATCTGACGGCGGACGCCAACGGATTTGCACAGTACTCCCTGAGTGTCGGAGGAATTACGCTCGAAACCGGCACCAACAGCATCATCGGTCGCGCCGTCATCATCCATGCAGGAACGGATGACTTCAAAACCCAGCCCAGCGGCAATGCCGGGGCCCGGGTGGCATGCGGACTGGTCAGCAAGAATCCGGACCGGATCTTTTAATACCGAACGCACGGCCGAATTGCTTCCCTGGCTGGAACACGACGACCCGTTCCCGGCAGTCGAATCCACAACGTCGACCGGCCTGCTGGCAGCAGGCGCGGACCTCTCGGTTCCCCGTCTGATCGCCGCCTATCAGAACGGAATTTTTCCCTGGTTCAGCGAAGGGCAGCCGATTCTGTGGTGGAGTCCCGACCCCCGGATGGTGCTGTTTCCCGCAGAAGTTCACATTTCCCGCTCACTGGCCAAGACACTTCGCAGCGGCGGTTTTGTCGTCACTGCCGACACGGCCTTCCGGGAGGTGATCCAGCATTGCGGCGCGGCACGCAAAGCGCAGGCCGGTACCTGGATCACGCCGTCGATGTGTGAAGCGTATTGCGCATTGCATGCGACGGGCTTCGCGCATTCCGTCGAGACCTGGCGCAACGGCGAACTGGTCGGCGGACTCTACGGTGTTGCCCTGGGCAGGGCTTTTTTCGGTGAGTCCATGTTTTCGCGCGAGTCGAACGCATCGAAAGTGGCGTTTGCAACCCTGGTGCACCAACTCCGGGAATGGCACTTCGGCATCATCGATTGCCAGATGTCCACGCCCCACCTGGCCTCCCTCGGCGCCCGCGAAATCCCGCGCGGCGAATTTACGCGCACGCTCTCGGAATTGGTACACTATCCGCCGTCGCCTGTGCCCTGGCGACTGATGCCGCCGCGATGACACAGCTCAACGACCTGCCATTTTCGGTTTTGCAGTTCTACGCAACCGCGCCTTATCCGTGCAGTTACCTCCCGGATAAGCTCGCGCGCTCCCAGGTTGCCACACCCAGCCACGCCATCGATAGCCATGTTTACAGCGATCTGGTCAAGGTCGGCTTCCGGCGAAGTGGCGCATTCACCTATCGTCCGTATTGCGACCATTGCCGGGCCTGTGTGCCAGTTCGGATTGCGGCGCAGTCTTTTTTGCCGAACCGTTCTCAGCGGCGGTCCCGGGCTAAACATGCCTCGATGGAAGCGCGATTGCTGGAATTGAAGTATCACCCGGAACATTACGCGTTGTATCTTCGTTACCAGTCGTTCCGGCACAGTGGCGGCGGCATGGATCACGACAGCCGTGAGCAGTATCGTCACTTCCTGCTCCAGAGCAACGTGAAGACCAGCCTGGTGGAATTTCGCGACGCCGGCAAACTGCGGATGGTCAGCATTGTGGATCGACTGGAAGACGGCCTGTCCTCCGTGTACACCTTTTTCGAGCCGGATGTTCCCGGGGCCAATTTCGGCACCTACAACGTGATTTGGCAGATTGAGTTGTGCCGCCGGCTGGGCCTGCCTTTCCTGTACCTCGGATACTGGATCGGGCAAAGCCGAAAAATGTCCTACAAAGTCAACTTCCAGCCCCTCGAAGGCCTGGTGGACGGCCAGTGGCGCAGGCTGCCTCGCGACGCCACGCCTCCCGAATCGGTTTGATCGACTTTTCCCCCGCAGCAGCCATGCTGCGCACCTGAGCGCTCGCCCCTTGTTGTACGGCCTGATCCGCCCACTGTTGTTCCGCTGCGATCCCGAATGGACGCACGATCAGGGGCTTCGCGCATTTTCCCTCGCGCATCGGCTCGGACTGGCAAGCTGGTTAACCGAACCGGCCGTGCGCTCACCCTGCCGGGTCATGGGGCTGAATCTCATGAATCGAGTGGGGCTGGCCGCCGGACTGGACAAGAACGGCTGTTACATTGATGCCCTGTCCACATTCGGATTCGGTTTCCTCGAAGTGGGCACCGTCACGCCCCGGCCGCAGCCGGGAAATCCGAAACCGAGGCTGTACCGGATTGTGCCCGCCCATGCCATTGTCAACCGGATGGGATTCAACAATACCGGTGTGGACGCGCTCTTGCGAAACGTTGGTGAGGCCCGTTACCAGGGCATCCTGGGCATCAATATCGGCAAAAATTTCGATACGCCCCTCGAACGCGCGGCGGATGACTACGTGCATTGCCTGCGCAAGGTCTACACGCGCGCGGACTACGTCACGATCAACGTATCCTCGCCCAACACCGCCAATCTCAGGCAACTGCAGCACGCCGCCGAACTTGAACGCCTGCTCGTCACCCTCGTTCGGGAACGCGAAGCCCTGACCTCGCAGCACAGTCGTCGCGTGCCACTTGCTGTCAAGGTTGCGCCCGACTTGTCGACAGACGAACTGCGCGCCATCGCCAACATCCTGGTCGAGCAGGGCATTGACGCAGTGATTGCCACCAACACCACCACGGCCCGCGAAATCGTCCTCGGCCTGCCCAACGCCGACCAGACCGGCGGCCTGAGTGGCGCACCTTTGAATGCGCGCGCAACACAGGTCGTGAGTCAACTGGCCGAAATCCTGACCGGCAGGATTCCCATCATTGCCGCAGGGGGCATCCTTTCCGGCGAGGATGCGCGGCAAAAGATTGCCGCCGGCGCAAGCCTGGTGCAGCTTTACACCGGCCTGATCTACCGCGGGCCGCGGCTGGTGGCGGAAGTCGCGCGGGCGCTCGCCGACCAAAAACCGACGTTATAACTTTAGCGCCATCTCGCATAAGGCGGGACCTCCCGATGGTTATAATGCCGCCCTTTCCTTCGCACCGCGATCTGTCGCTTTTCCTCGAGTGAACATGCCCAGCCACGCCGCGCTCGAAGCGCCGGCCCTCCAGCTTTCCTTCGGCCTGAAGTTCGAAGATCTTTACGACCGGACCGGACTCTCCCGGGTGGACGCTGCGTTTCTCGGTTTTCTGCGCGAGGCTGCACTCGCCGATCGACTGCAGGTCGCCCGCCAGTCTCCGGATGCCCTGGAGGAAAAGGCGTTGTCCGCGTTTCTGATCGAGATCGCAGCCCAGTTGGATGACTTTCTCGGACAACTGTTCGGCATCACCACGCAGGTGCAGTCCCTTGCCGCCAGCCATCACGCACTGGCACCGCTGTACGCCTGCAAACGCCTGTTCGTGCAACGCAAGGCGATGAACACCTACAAGGCGGACGTGGCCGCCACTTTCGACGGCGGAGAACTGACTCGCGCGCTGGCCGAACAATTCGGTGAGCCGCTCAGCGAACTGGCTTTCGCCCGCCACGTTACCGCCTGGCAGCAGGATGAAGCGACCAACGGCGCGCGGATCGACCTCGCGCTGCGCTACGCGGCCTGGGCGGCACATACCCCCGCTGGCATACAAGAACACGCGAGTGGCGTGCTCTTCAAAGCGCCGAAGAAACTCGATTTCCAGAAACTGGTGCCGCTGGAGACCCGGCAGGAAAACGGCGTCACCCTCCACACCCTCCGGCATCTGCGCCGCCGCGAAGGCTTCGCACTCACCGATGCCGGGACAGATCTGACGGGCGCGCTGGACCAGACGAATTACTGCATCTGGTGCCACGAACAGAGTCGCGATTCCTGCTCCCGTGGCCTGAAGGAAAAAGCGCCGGCAGACGGCAGCCGCCCGGCCTTCAAGAAAACGGTCTTCGGCGTTCCGCTGGCGGGCTGCCCGCTGGAAGAACGCATTTCGGAATTTCAGAAACTCAAGTCCGAAGGCAGCGCAATCGGCGCGCTGGCGATGATCACACTGGACAATCCGATGGTTGCCGCCACCGGCCATCGCATTTGCAACGACTGCATGAAGTCCTGCATATACCAGAAGCAGGAACCGGTGAACATTCCGCAGGCGGAAACCCGCACGCTCAAGGACGTTCTCGCATTGCCCTGGGGATTTGAAATCTATTCCCTGCTCACGCGCTGGAATCCACTCGACTTGCGCCGTCCATTGCCCAAACCGCCGAGCGGCCGTCGAGTACTGATTGCCGGCATGGGTCCGGCGGGATTTACCGCCGCCCATCATCTGATGAACGATGGCCACACCGTGGTTGGCGTGGACGGATTGAAGATCGAGCCCTTGCCTGCCACGCTGTGTGGCGTCGAGGCCAGTGGCGCGCGCGCGCCCTTCCTGCCGGTGCACGATGTGCAATCCCTATACGAGCCGCTCAACGACCGGGTCATGGCCGGTTTCGGCGGCGTCGCTGAATACGGCATCACCGTGCGCTGGGAGAAAAACTTCCTGCGGATGATCCGGCTGCTTTTGCAGCGGCGCGAGCAGTTTGCCTTGTACGGCGGTGTGCGTTTCGGCGGAACACTCGGAGTCGACGATGCCTTTGCAATGGGTTTCGATCATGTGCTCCTGGCAGCGGGTGCCGGGCGCCCGACCGTGCTCGATATTCCCAACGGCCTGGCGCCTGGCGTGCGTACCGCCTCGGATTTCCTGATGGCCTTGCAACTCACCGGCGCGGCAAAGAAGGACTCGATCGCGAACATGCAATTGCGCCTCCCGGTGGTGGTGATTGGCGGCGGGCTGACCGCCATCGACACGGCCACCGAGTCGCTGGCCTACTATCCCCTGCAGGTGGAAAAGTTTCTGGGGCGATTCGAAGTCTTGTGTGCCGAACACGGTGAAACCGCCGTGCGTGCGCGCTGGACACCGGCGGAACAAACCATCGCAGAGGAATTCCTTGCCCACGCACGGGCCATTCGCGCCGAGCGGATCAGAGCCGCAGCAGCGGGCCGGGCGCCGGCCATTGTCGAACTCCTGCAATCCTGGGGAGGCGTCACACTGGCCTACCGCAAGCGGCTGATCGACAGCCCTTCGTATACGCTGAACCATGAGGAAATCGAGAAGGCGCTGGAAGAAGGCATTCAATTCGCAGAGAACCTGACGCCAGTTGCGGTGGAAGTCGATTCGTTCGGCCATGCCCGTGCCTTGACGCTCACCAGTCGAAACGAAGACAACGAGGGCAAGAGCACCCATCTGACGCGCAGCCTGCCAGCACGAAGCATTCTGGTGGCGGCCGGCACCCAACCCAACACCGTGCTGGCCCGTGAAGACCAACACAACTTTCAACTCAATGGCCGTTACTTCCAGGCCTGCGACGAAACCGGCAATCCGGTCACGCCGGAAAAGAGCGCAAAGCCTGCGACACCGCACGTACTGCTTTCAAGGCGCGATGACGGCCGTTTCGTGAGTTTTTTCGGCGACCTGCACCCTTCGTTCTCCGGCAATGTGGTCAAGGCCATGGGCGGCGCAAAACAAGGTTTCCCCGTGGTCAGCCGCGTACTGTCTAAAGTGCAGCCGTCCTTCGCCGCCAACGACGCGGCATTTTTTGGTCACCTCAACGACCAGTTGCGTGCCACCGTGCAGGAAATCATTCGACTGACGCCGAACATCGTCGAAGTGGTGGTGCGTGCGCCGCTTGCCGCAAAGAAATTCCAGCCCGGCCAGTTCTATCGCCTGCAGAATTTCGAGACCCTCGCGCCTTCAATCGACGGCACTACGCTGGCAATGGAGGGCCTGGCCCTGACCGGCGCGTGGGTGGATCGCGAACGCGGCCTGGTGTCCACGATCGTTCTGGAAATGGGCGGGTCGTCCGACCTTTGCGCGAAACTGAAACCGGGTGAGCCGGTCATTTTGATGGGTCCCACCGGCACACCGACCGAAATTCATGGCGGCGAAACGGTGATTCTGGTGGGTGGCGGCCTGGGTAACGCGGTGCTGTTTTCGATCGGCCAGGCTTTTCGCGCGGCCGGATCCGAAGTGCTGTATTTCGCGGGCTACAAAAAACACATCGACCGTTACAAGATTGCCGAAATCGAAGCCGCCTCGGACGTGGTGGTCTGGTGTTGCGACGAGGCACCGGGATTCGCCGCGCGGCGTCCCGGCGACAAGTCTTTCGTTGGCAATATCGTCCAGGCGATGGCGGCGTTTGCGGAGGGACGGCTCGGTGAGCAGGGCATTTCCATGAAAGACGCCAGGCGCGTGATTGCCATCGGCTCCGACCGCATGATGGCCGCGGTGGCGGCCGCCCGTCATGGCATTCTCGCGCCGCATCTGGATCCGGCGCACTTTGCGATCGGCTCCATCAACTCGCCGATGCAGTGCATGATGAAAGAAATTTGCGCCCAATGCCTGCAACCCCAGATTGATCCCACGACAGGAGAGCGCAGCGTGGTTTTCTCCTGCTTCAACCAGGACCAGCCGCTCGACAAGGTGGACTTCAACGGCCTGGCCGCGCGTCTGTCGCAGAACTCCGTGCAAGAGAAGCTGACCGCGCAGTGGATCAAGCGCTGTTTGACGCTCGCCCAACCCGAATCCGGATAAGCATCGAGATAGTCGTTTCGGAAAAGCCTCGACGCAAAGGCGCGAAGACGCCAAGAAAAGCATGTCATTCAAGGGGCGACCCTTCTCGTCCTACTGTGAGACCATTTGAGGAATAACTTCCCGAAAAAGCGCGTATTTCGTATTTCCTGAAATCTCCTCCTGCCTTTGATTTTCTTTGCGTCTTTGCGCCTTTGCGTCGGCGATTTTTTCGAACTTGGGTTTAAACTGCATCGATGCATTCACAACTCATCGAGGCCATCGACGCCCTGCTGCCCCAGACCCAATGCACGAAGTGCGGCTTTGCGGGTTGCCAGCCTTATGCGCAGGCCATTGCCGAGGGCAATGCCGACATCAATCAGTGCCCGCCCGGCGGCAGTGCCGGCGTCCGGAAACTCGCGGAACTTCTAGGCCGGGAAACTAAGCCGCTGAATCCCGCTTTTGGCGTCGAATCGCCGCGTATGGCGGCACTCATCGACGAATCGCGCTGCATCGGCTGCATGTTGTGCGTCAAACCCTGTCCAGTAGACGCCATTGTTGGCGCCCCCAAACGCATGCACACCGTGCTCACCCGCTTTTGCACCGGTTGCGAATTATGCCTGCCGCCCTGTCCGGTGGATTGCATAGAGATGGTGGATCTGGGGGAACTGGCCGCCCGCGGCAATCGGCATGCGCAGGGGCTGGCGATCGAAAGCATGGAGGACATGGCTTCCCTCGCCCGCCATCGCTTCCAGTTTCATCAGTTTCGATGGGAACGAGAAGGAATCGAACGAGAACACCGGCTGGCCGCAAAAGCCGAGACCAAGCTGGCGGAGTTGGAATCCTCCACTGCCGAGCATAGCGCGGACCGCAAAAAAGCCGCTGTGCAGGCCGCCCTCGAACGCGCCCGCGCGCGTCGATCGGAGAGAAAATCCTGAAAACACTTTCACCGCTGAGGACGCCGAGGACGCGGAGGAAAAGCAAAGGGATTTCTCTTGTTTGCGCTCACGGTGACAGAAGTGGTTGCCGAAATAAATTCGTAAGTGACCATGGAGCATGTCATGCAAACAATATTTTGTACGTCCTCGTTTTTCCTCTGCGTCCTCCGCGTCCTCGGCGGTGAGAGTCGCTTTAAGGTTTAGAAAATCGGATGAACGCCAACAAACGATCGGAGATCTTTCGCCGGCTGCGCGCGGCCAATCCCAATCCCACCACGGAACTCGACTACCACTCCCCTTTCGAGCTGTTGGTCTCCGTCGTGCTCTCTGCCCAAGCCACCGATAAAAGCGTCAATCTCGCCACGGCGAAATTGTTCCCGGTCGCCAATACACCTCGCGCGATACTGGCATTGGGCGAGGCCAGCCTGACCGAGTACATCAAAAGCATCGGGCTGTACCGGACCAAGGCCAAGAACCTCATTGCCACTTGTCAGATTTTGATCGAACAATTTGATGGTGAAGTGCCGCAGAATCGCGAAGTGCTGGAAAGCCTGCCAGGTGTCGGCAGGAAAACCGCCAACGTGATCCTGAATACGGCATTTGGAATGCCGACCATCGCCGTGGATACCCACATCTTCCGGGTCGCCAACCGCACTGGCATCGCGCCC
>JBJXFN010000198.1:0-9479 GCA_046155535.1 Burkholderiales bacterium | reverse complement strand
CCGGGCGCGGCTTGCAACCGTCTCGCGGCGGCATAGAATGGACTGAAAACGGGGAGGGCGGACAAGGCTGTCCAGATATCCCCCGACCCCAAAAATTGGGAGGGGCATGGAATGGGGCACAGCCAGTATCGCCAGAACCGGCGCCGCATATTCCTGACCCGGGCCTCCGCGCTGGGCGCCGCGTCCCTGCTTGGAGTTCCAGTTTCTTCACGTGCCGAACCGCCGCTGGAAACGACCCGCATCCGCCTGGTCCGGGTGCCGGCACTCTGTTTTGCGCCGCAGTATGTGGCTGAGGCATTGCTGTATCTCGAGGGATTCACGGAAGTCGAATACGTCAAGCTTTATGAGGCAATTCCCTCCACCCTGAAGAATTCTGCCGACCTTGCGATGTTCGGTGGCCCTAGTTTCCTGCCGGCTATCGATAACGGATATCCGATTGTTGCCCTCGCCGGCATTCACGAAGGTTGCTGGGAGCTGTTTGCCCACGATCCTGTCAAGACGGTTCAGGATCTCAAGGGTAAAACCGTGGCCATCGGCATACTGGGCGGTGTCGAGCACGTGTGGCTGTCCAGCATCTTCGCCTACGTCGGCATTGACCCCCGGAGAGATATCAATTGGATCACGGCGAAGAAATGGGGCGACACGAAGCAATTATTTCTCGATGGGAAGGTGGCGGCGTTTCTCGGTTTCCCGCCCGAGCCGCAGGAATTGCGGGCAAAGAAAATCGGCAAGGTCATCCTGAACACGACTCTGGATCGCCCGTGGTCCCAGTATTTCTGCTGCATGGTGGCCGGCCACCGGGATTTCATCCAGAACCATCCTGTTGCCACCAAACGCGCGCTGCGCGCGATGCTCAAAGCGGCGGACATCTGCTCGCAGGAGCCGGAGTGGACTGCCCGATTTCTGGTGGAGAAAGGCTACGAACCGCGTTATGAGGTGGCACTGGAAGTCGTCAAGAGCCTGTCCTACAACCGCTGGCGAACCGACGACCCGACGGCCACGCTGCGCTTCCATTCCCTGCGGCTGCGCGAGGCCGGAATGATCAAGTCCACACCGCAACAAATCCTCGACCGGGGGACGAATTTCACTTTCCTGAACGAACTGAAGAAGGAGTTGAAGGCATGAGCCGACGCCATTTCCTCAAGCAGACTTCGGCGCTGGGCATTGCTTCCGCCCTGGGCCTGCCGTCCTCGGGGCACGCCGAGCCGCCGCCGGAGGTCCGCAGAATCCGGATGATCCACTTTCCCGCCGTCTGCCTGGCCCCCGGCTATCTGGCCGAGGAACTTCTTCACGCCGAAGGATTCGAGCAGGTGGAGTATGTCGAGTTGAAGGTCAACTCGATTTCCCAGGCGATGATCACGGGCGAAGTGGATTTGTGGGTGGACGCCGCGCCGAGCCTGGTGAACTTCCTCGATAGCAGCGAGGCGGTATTGACGCTCGGCGGGATTCACGCGGGCTGTTACGAGCTGAGGGCCAAGCATGATATCCGCACGATCCGTGACCTTGCGGGAAGGTCGGTGTCGATCAGTGGGTACGGCGCCACGGAGCACGTGTTCGTGGCCAGTATGGCCGCCTATGTGGGCATGGACCCGAAGAAGGACATCCACTGGAAAGTGAGCGGATCGACCGAAAGTGCCCTGGAGGATTTTGCCACGGGAAAGGCGGACGCCTATCTGGCATTCGCTCCGCAGCCCCAGGAACTGCGCGCGAAAAAGATCGGCCACGTCATCGTGAACACGACCCAGGACCGACCCTGGTCGCAGTATTTCTGCTGTATGCAGATTGGCAATCGGGAATTCGTCCGCCGCAATCCGGTTGCCACGAAGCGGGCAATGCGCGCCTTCCTTAAAGCGGCGGACATCTGCGCAACACAACCGGATCGCGCAGCGCGTTTCATGGCGGACAAGGGTTATGCCCCAAGCTACGAGATCGCACTGGAAGTGCTGAGTGAATTGCCCTACCGCCGCTGGCGGGATGCCAATCCCGAGGACACCCTCCGCTTTCACGCATTGCGGTTGCACGAAGGGGGGCTCATCAAGACCAATCCGCAGAAACTGATCGACCGCGGAACGGACTGGCGATTCTTCAATCAATTGAGACGGGAAATGAAGGCATGAACTCCCTGGCGCGCAGGCGGTTGCTGCGGCAAATGGCTGCCCTGGGCGCAGCCACGCTCTTGCGTTCCGGCAGGGTGGCGGCCGAGCCACTGGAAGTGGATCGCATTCGGCTGGTCCACTCGCCTTCGATCTGCCTGGCGCCGCAATACCTTGCGGAAGATCTGCTGCGGCTCGAAGGGTTCGCGCACGTGGAGTACGTGAGCGAGACTCTGCCCAAGTCCTGGGAAGCGGTCGCCAGCGGTGCGGCGGACATCTCCATGGAGACGGCGCCCAATCTTGTCAGCGCGCTCGACCACGGCGCGGAACTGGTGGCCATCGGCGGCATCCATGCCGGCTGCTACGAGCTTTGTGCGCACGCGCAGATCGGCGCCATCCGCGACCTCAGGGGCCGGTCTCTGGCGGTGAGCGATTTTGGTGGCGCAGATCATCTGTTCCTGTCCTCCATTTTGGCTTATGTCGGCATCGATCCGCGAACCGACGTGAACTGGGTGGTTGCGGGCAGGACCTCGGAGACGCTGCGCCTGTTTCAGGAGCGCAAAGTCCACGCCTTCCTCGGTTTCCCCCCGCAGCCGCAATTGCTCCGGGAGCAAAAGATCGGCCATACGCTGCTTAACACCGGCGAGGACCGTCCGTGGTCGCAATACTTCTGCTGCATGGTGACGGCGAGGCGTGACTTTGCGTCCCGGTACCCGGTCGCGACCAAGCGGACACTGCGCGCGCTTCTCTCGGCCGCGGACATGTGCGCGGGCGAACCGGAGCGCGCCGCGAAACTGCTGGCTGAAAGAGGCTACGAGCGCCGCTACGAGGTGGCGTTGGACGTGCTGCGCAGCCTGCCCTACCGGCGTTGGAGAGAGGCCGACCCGGAAGACACATTGCGCTTCTATGCTCTGCGACTGCGTGATGTGGGCATGGTGCGTTCCACACCGCAAAAAATCATTGCCCAGGGCACCGACTGGCGATTCTTCAACGAACTGAAGAAGGAGTTGAAGGCATGAGCCGCAGAACCTTCATCAAGCAGTCTTCCGCATTGGGCGCAGCTTCCCTGATGGGTTTGTCCACTTCATCACGGGCCGAGCCGCCGCCGGAAGTGAAGAAGATCCGGCTGGTGCATTTTCCGGCGGCCTGCACGGCTCCTGGATATCTGGCGGAAGAGTTGTTGCACGCCGAGGGGTTCGATGAGGTCGAGTACGTTGAACTGAAAACCAATGTGCTGGCGCCACTTCTGGAATCCGGGCGCGTGGATATCTGGTTCGATGCGGCGCCGAGTCTGGCGAAATTCCTTGCCTCCTCGACAGCGGTGGTGGCACTCGGAGGGGTGCATGCCGGCTGTTACGAATTGTTCGGCAAGCCGAATGTGCGCACCATTCGTGATCTGGGAGGGCGGTCGGTGTCCATCAGTTCGTTTGGCTCGACCGAGCATGTGTTCGTGTCGAGCATGGCGGCCTATGTCGGCCTTAGCCCGCGGTCCGACATCAACTGGCTGGTCGCAGGATCGAGTGAAGGGGCGATGGAGGCATTTTCCGAGGGGCGGGCAGACGCCTTTCTCGGATTTGCCCCCCAGCCGCAGGAGCTGCGCGCGAAAAAAATCGGCCACGTCATCGTGAATACGACCCAGGACCGGCCCTGGTCGCAGTACTTCTGCTGCATGCTGACCGGCAATCGCGAGTTCGTCCGCAAGAACCCGGTTGCCACCAAGCGCGCCATGCGTGCCTTCCTGAAGGCCGCCGACATCTGCGCCGACGATCCCGCGCGCGCGGCGCGTTTCATGACGGACAAGGGCTATGTCCCCAGCTATGAAGTGGCACTTGAAATCATCGGCGAGCTGCCTTATCGACGCTGGCGGGACGCCAATCCGGAAGACACGATTCGTTTTCATGCCTTGCGCCTGTATGAGGGGGGGATCATCCAGGTCTCGCCGCAAAAATTGATCGAACGCGGGACGGACTGGCGATTCTTCAATGAGCTGAAGAAGGAGTTGAAGGCGTGAGCCGCGTGTCTGATTCAGCGCTGGCGCTTCAAGCCGGGATTCGTGCGCGAAGAACCTCGGCCCGCCTGCTTGATCAGAGCATGCAAAGCCCTGCGCTTTTCGGTGACTTGCCGCCTCAACTGCGGCCAGCGGCGCTGTTGAAACTGCGGAACGGGAATGGACTTGACGGGTATCGCCTGAAGCACGTCCACCTGGAATTCGCTGTAGCAGCGCTTGCCTGGTTCCGAAAGCGCCAACTCCCCCAAACGCTCGACCAGCCTCAAACACTTCCTGACCCCATCGGCGTCCCGGAGGACGCTCCTGATGTGCGAACGCACGACCCGAACGGCGAGCTGAGCTTGCGTGACGCCGAACCGGTCGCGCTTGCTCGGGAGCAATACAAGGTTCTTGATCCGGCTTTCCAGGCAATAGAGGGGATGCATCACACGCATCAGCAACTTGCCTTGCAGATCCTTGATCTCGATGGCATTGCGGCGCACTTCACTTTCGCTCAGTCCTGCCAGAGAGTGCAGGAAATCCACTTCGAGCGTTCGCCCCAGAACGTTGCGCGCCACGACCCTTCCGCTGCTCGGCGTGTGATCGTCAAGGCTGGGCACGTAAAGTCGGGCTCCCGGGACGCCGTCTGCGAATGCCTTGGCATGGGCAGAGGTGCCGAGAAAATCCACGTCCAGCGTGACGTAGGGGGTCAGATCTGCGGGAAGTCTCGCGTGATAGTAGTGTGCCCAGAAAGCCAGCGCCTGGCCGCCGACGAGCACGACTTCCGGCGAGACTCCGCCGAGTTGACCGAGCAACCGCCAGACTTCTTCGGCCGTGTAGCCGCTTGGCGTTTCGGTGGACACGCTCACAGCAGCTCGTCAGAAGTGAGTTCCGGCTCTTCAAAGCGCAGTGCTTGGCGCGGCAGAAGAAATGCGGCCGCTCCGCGCGCCATGCGCGGCGACTGGGACGCAAGATCCTGGAAGCGCCTCTGGCGCCGGCGCTTCAGCGCCTGCCCCTGCCCGCGCTCGCCGAGCACGAGTTGTGTTGCGCCCTTCGTTGTCCGGGGACGCGGTCCGCGCCTGCCGGGCGCAACGCGGCTTGCAATCGGGATCAACCAGTCGCGTCCCACCTTTACGGCGCCTTCAACTCGCCCGGACGCAGCGAGTGCGCGCACCCGCCGAACGGTGACACCCAGGCGCTGCGCCAATTCGCGTACGGTTAACAAGGCTAGAGTGTCATCCATACGCGCAGCATACCGCGTGCGGAATAGCTTTGGAAAGAATGGTCAAGACAACCCCGCAGCAGATTATCTCTCGTGGCACCGACTGGCGGTTCTTCAACGAACTGGAAAAGGAGTTGAACGCCTGAGCCAATTACTGACCTTCCTGCGGAGACGCCGATGACCCGGAACCTTCCCGATTCGCGATACCGGTGGCAGGCTGGCTCGTTGGGTGATCGACGCCAGTCAGTCCAGAATTGTCAAGCCGCGTATTCGTTCAATTGCGCCCGCATGGGTGTCGAGCATTACCAGCATCAGAATTTCCGGGCTTGGGGCGGCATGTCCGTGCCGCGCTCGATCGGGCCATCAAAGCCTTGCAGAATTTTGAGAAGATCGTCGGCGACATATCGTTTAAGCAGCAGAAGGACGCCGCCCGCATGGCGCTTGATCACAACCTCATTTTTCTCGAAGCGAAATTCCTTCGGCAGCCTGACCGCCTGGCTGTTTCCGTGCTGGAAAATCTTCGCTGTTTTCATGGGGCGTGGTAGAAAAAGAGTAGGTACGAAGAGAATATACCTCACGCTCGCGGCGCGCAATGCCGACAGCCGCATACTGGGTACCTCGGACGGTCATTTCCTTCCGAGGGGAGGACAGGAAACAAAGGGTCGCGCCCGGCCGAAACTTGGCGAAATGAGAGCGCATCGGCATTTCCAAGTTGAACTGAAGAAGGAGCTGAAGGCATGAGCCGGCGAAATTTCCTCAAACAGTCTTCGGCGCTAGGGGCTACTTCTCTGCTTGGCATTCCGGGGCTGGCTTCGGCCGAGCCGCCGCCCGAGGTGCGGACGGTGCGATTCATCTTCGCCCCCGCCATGTGCATGGCGCCTCAGTACATTGCCGAAGTGTTACTCCGTGCCGAGGGATTCGAGCACGTCGAGTACGTCAGAACGACGGCGCCGTCAGGCAAGTACACGAAGATCTGGCTGCCAGGCCAGATCTCCGAGGGCAAAGCAGACTTCACCATGTCCGCTTCGCCCGGGATCGTGTCGGCTATTGACAGCGGGGCGCCGATCAAGGCCATCGCTGGCATTCACGCAGGCTGTTACGAACTGTTCGGTCACGGACCGGTCAAGTCCGTCCGGGCATTGAAGGGCCGCACGGTGGCGGTGGCCGAGTATGGTGACGAACGGCTGTTCATCAGCAGCATGATGGCCTATGTCGGGCTCGACCCGCAGCGCGACATCAAATGGATTACGACGGCGTCGCAGGACGAGTCGATGCAGGCCTTTCTCGATGGCAGGGTGGACGCCTTTCTTGGCTTCCCGCCGCAACCGCAGGAATTGCGCGCCCGGCGGATCGGGCAGATGTTCCTCAGCACCGCGAACGACCGGCCGTGGTCGCAGTACTTCTGCTGCATGGTCCTGGGCAATCGCGATTTCGTCGAGCGCTATCCGATCGCAACGAAAAAAGTGCTGCGCGCCATCCTCAAGGCTGCGGACGTCTGCGGAAACGAACCCGAGCGTGCCGCCCGCTACATGGTGGACAAGGGCTACGTGAAGGATTACACGTACGCGCTGGGTTTGGTCACTGAGCTGCCCTACCGGCGATGGCGTGATTCCGATCCCGAGGACTCGCTGCGGTTCTATGCACTGCGCTTGAGGGAGGTGGGAATGGTCAGGAATGCGCCCCAGAAAATCATCTCTCAGGGAGCGGACTGGCGCTTCCTGAACGAACTGAAGAAGGAGATGAAGGTGTGAGGTGGCCAGGAATGTCCAGCGTCCCGATGGTCGCGATCTGGGCAGGTTTTCTCGTTGTGGCCGCGGCGAGCGCCGCCAATACCGCGCAGCGGGAAACGTTGCCGCGCATTGGCCCCGCGCCAGGATTCACCCTGACCGATCAGGACGGCAAGTCTTTTTCGCTGAAAGATTCCGTTGGCAAAGTCACGGTTGTCACGTTCATTTTTACGTCCTGCTCATCGACCTGCCCGCTGTTGACCGCAAAGCTGGTGGGTATTCAGCGGACTTTGGCGCGTGACGCGTCGCGCGTGACATTCGCTGCCGTGACCGTCGATCCTCTGGGAGACACGCCGGCCGTCCTCAAGAAATATGCAAAGGCAATGGGGGCGCAAACCGCCAACTTTTCCTTCCTGACCGGTTCGCTCGATCAGATCGAAGATGTGGTGCGGCGCTATGCGGTGTTCCGGAAAGTCCAGCCAACGGGAGATGTGGACCATACCTTTCTGACCTCGCTGATCGATGGCAGCGGGATGCTCCGGGTGCAGTATCTAGGCTCCAGATTCGACCCCGGTGAATTCACGCAGGACATCCGATCCTTGCTCAAGGAGCCGACCCGGTGATTGTCGACTGGCTGCCGAATCGGGTGGCGCGGGTCCAGGCGTCCATTCATTCCAAACTGCTGTGGGCGTTTCTGCTGGTGGTGGGAATGATGCTGGCTTCGGCCCTGGTGGGCTTGCGCGCCCTGAGCGAGGTCAACCGGCGAGCGGAAGACATGGTGCAGTTGCAGCGCAAGATCGCGGCCTACCGGCAGCTTAACCACGATACGGTCGCGCAACTCTACAGCGTCGCCTCGTCGTTGCTCAAGCCCGAGGAGCGAACGTTGCAGGCGACGTTGCGTCAACTCAACCAGTTTGGCTACGACCTTGACCGCTTGCAGTTCGTGGCCCAGGACGAGAAGGAGATCTTCGCGCGGCTGCGACAGGACTACGAGGAGTTCATCGGGATTGTCACCCAGGTGATGGAGCTTATCCGAACAGGAAAAGTGGCCGAAGGCCACGACCTGCAAATGAGCAAGGCCACCCCGCACACTGAACGGCTGGAACGTCTGACCAATGAGCTGGTGAACAAGGCCGAGTCGGACATGGTGATCAGTATCGATGCGACGCATGAAGCGTATGCGGACTCCCGGAAGGCGGTGGCGATTTTTGCGGTGGCAAGTGTCGTCCTGGCGCTGCTGCTCGGCTACAGCATCTCCTCCTCGATCGTTCGGCCGGTGCGGCAGATGGAATCGCGCATGCGGGAAATCGGATCGGGCAATTTCTGGAGCCGGCTGGAGGTGCCGAACCGGGACGAGCTCGGCGTCCTGGCGATGGACGTGAACCGCATGAGCGAGCAACTCGGATTGGCGTACCGGGAGCTGGAATCCGCCAGCCAGCACAAGTCGGAATTTCTCGCGAACATGTCGCATGAATTGCGAACGCCGCTCAATGCAATCATCGGGTTCTCGGAGGTTCTGCGCGATGGCTTGTTTGGCACGCTCGTGCCCAAGCAGGCGGAGTACATGCGGGCAATCCACGCTTCCGGACAGCATTTGCTCCTGCTCATCAACGATATTCTGGACCTGTCCAAGGTGGAGGCCGGACGCATGGAACTGAGCGTCACCCGCTTCGACATGCCTGCTGCCATCGAGAACGCGATGCTTCTGGTGCGTGAGCGCGCGCAGCGCAACGGCATCACGCTTTCCCGGGAAATCGAGCGCGGGGTCGGCGTGATTGCCGGGGACGAGCGCATGGTGAAGCAGATATTGCTGAATCTGTTGTCCAATGCCGTGAAGTTCACGCCTTCCGGTGGACGGGTGCTGGTGCAGGCGAGTCCCACGAGTGAAGGTGTTCAGGTGGCAGTGAAAGATACGGGCATCGGAATCGACCCCTCGGAGCGCGATTCAATCTTCGATGCGTTCCGCCAGGGCAACGCGGGGAAGACCGGCGCACGCGAAGGGACTGGTCTGGGCCTGACGCTGGCGCGGCGCTTCGTCGAAATGCACAAAGGCCGTATCTGGCTGGAGAGCGAAATGGCGCGTGGCACAACGTTCTTTTTCACGCTGGAGTCTCAATGACTTTCCAGCACCTCATTCTCATCGTGGAGGATGATCTCAACAGCCGCATGCTTTTGAGAGACGTGCTCGGGGCGACCGGTTACGCGACGATGGAAGCGGCCAGCGCAGAGGACGGGCTGCGGCTGGCCCGCACCGAGAAGCCGGCGCTGATCCTGATGGATATCCGGCTGCCGGGGATGAGCGGGATCGAGGCGTTGCAACTGCTGCGTGCGGAACCGGGAATACGAACCATACCGGTCGTGGCTGTCACGGCTTCCGTGATGCAGGCCCAGCAGGCTCTGGCCATGAAAGCCGGATTCGACGCACTCGAGCACAAGCCGATCAAGGTTGG
>JBJXFN010000195.1:0-2973 GCA_046155535.1 Burkholderiales bacterium | reverse complement strand
CGACGACACCCTGCGAACTATCGCGCAGGAGCTGGTGCGCACCGTGCGGGCCAACGTCACGATCGACTGGACGCTGCGCGAAAACGTGCGCGCCCAGCTGCGCGTGCTGGTCAAGCGCATTCTGCGCAAGTACGGTTATCCGCCCGACAAACAGGAGAGGGCAACGGAAACAGTCCTCGAACAAGCGGCCCTCCTTTCCGGGGAGTGGGCAATCGCCTGATCTACTATTCCCCACGAACAGCGTCGCCGCTATCACGCAGCCCAAAAACGGATACCGGTGAGGAATGGACGCCCCTTGCTCACCGCTAAAATTCACCCTGCGGAAACACTGATTACGTCCCAAAATGTCATTCCCGTGAAGCTTGTCCTCGAATGATTTTGTCGGGGAACGGGAATCCACATTTCTCAAAGGCAACTGGTTCCCCGGCTTTGCGGGGAAGACACTTATTTCAGTGTTTCCCCAGGCCCTGGACTGTTGTCGGGATATCGCTTCCCCGAATTGATAACCCCACTCAGGGCCGGTTCTGATCAATCAGCCGGCAAGCCAGCGTGATGGATGTTTTGACGGGACCGGGGTTGCCGATGTAGTGCTTCAGCGCCTCCCCGGCGCGCCTTTTCAGGTCCTTCGAATTCAACAGCCCTTCCTCGGCGAGCGCCTGGATATCCTCACGGTCGTGTTCCGCGAACCGGGCGAGCTTCGAGACAGCGAGATCGACAGGCGACAGCAGTCTGACTTCGACGACTTTTGGATCAATGCCTGTGACTTTCAACAGCGTCGAGTCCCGGTACGCATCTTCATGCAGAAGCCCGAAAGTATCGTTGTACTGGCGATCGAAATAAAGCAAACGGGCCTTGCCGTCGATGTCGCGATAGGCCACTTCGAGATCCTCCGGCAGCAGCATCCGGTGCGAAAACGTCGCATCCACGTCATCGGTCATGCGCCGTGCCGTGTAGAAATGCGCGGCCGCGCCGCCGGCAATGAACATCCGGACCGGCAGCGTCAGTTGCTTGTTGCCGGATGCCTTGATCGACGCCTCGATGCGACCCACCATCGTCTTGAACGCTTCGAGGAAATTCGTCCCGACCGCGGGATTAGGCAGTTTTTGCACGCCACTTCTCCAGCATTGGCAGGAAACGCGAAGGACGAAGTGGCGACTGCACGAGCCACGCGGAGAAGACCTCCGGCGTGGAGATCCCCGGATGCAGCGTTTCGGCCAGTTCGAGGTAGCGATTTCGATCGTATCCGCGAACACTGGCCAGCATGACCGCAAGCCCGCCCATGAAAAAAGACGGTCCGGCGGATCGCCATCGACCCGGGTCCGCTTCAGGTTCCGAACACAAATCGAGCAGTGCCTGCTCCTCCTCCCGACCGTACCTCACCGGCATGTGAGGCAGTTCTGACGCTCCGGCCTTTTTTGGGGACCCCCGCGTATCAGGATTCGGGCCGACGGACAACCGCAATCCCACCGCGTGCGCGAGCATTTCAACCGTGGACAACACACAGTCACCGCGATTTCGCAGCCTGCTCAGTGTTTCTGGACGCACGCCAGCCTTGGCCGCCCACTTGCGATCCGACAATTTGCGCGCGAAGGCCGCAGCGTCCAGGAATTTCATCAAATGGGGAAGATTGGTCTTCATGTTGACTTTAAGATCAACAACGTTAACAAGCGTTGATTCCAATGTCAATTCCCGGAAGGACGGGACCGTGAAGACGGACGGGCAATACAAGCTGGATGCGGAGGTTTTCGCCGACCCCTACACCCCTCCGGCGCCGGCAAGATTCAGTGGCGGGTGCTGCAGGAAAAGGAATGGGCGGGGAATTCAGAGCGGTTTTGACCAGGAACAAGCCCATGCGGAAAGGAAACGTTCTGCTATCCTTTCACCCCAGTCGCGTACAAGAGGCCCCCGTCGGGAAACATGAACCTCCAGAGCAGCCGCGATAGCGCGCTCGATGCCGATATTCTCGCCGCAGTGGATGATGCGCAGGAGGCGTTGCAGCAACTCCTGATGGCACTGGTCCGTTTTCCTTCCGTCAATGGCGAAGAGGCCGGGGCTCAGGACTTCATGGAAGACCTCTTCCAGAGCCTGGGCCTGGAGACCGACCGTTTCGAAGTCCGCGACGCCGATCTGCGTTCGATGCCCGGTTATTCGCCGGCGGTGGGGTGCTGGGAACGCCATGACAACGTTGTTGGCATCCATCGGCCACGCCATGTCGGCGGGCGTTCGCTGATCCTCAACGGACATATCGACGTGGTGCCGGTGGGCGCGGAGGAATTGTGGTCACACCCGCCTTTTTACCCGGTGGTGCGTGACGGCCGTCTGTACGGGCGGGGCGCCGGCGACATGAAGGCGGGCATCGCCGCCTACATTACCGCGTTTCGCGCGCTGCGCGCGCTTGGCTTGCAGCCCTCGGCCCCGGTATACCTGCAATCGGTGGTCGAGGAGGAATGCACCGGGAATGGCGCGCTGGCCTGCTTGCAGCGCGGATATCGCGCCGACGCAGCACTGATCCCGGAACCCTTTGGCCACAGCATTCTCCATGCACAGGTCGGCGTGATGTGGCTTTCCGTGGAGGTGCTGGGCAAACCGGCGCATGTGTTGAACGCCGCGCAAGGAGTCAGCGCCATCGAGGCGGCTTTTGTGCTCTGGAACGGACTGCGCACCCTCGAAGAAGAATGGAACCAGCCGGCCAGCCGGCACAGCGCCTTCCGGGCGCACGAACATCCGATCCGATTCAACCTCGGAAAAATCGCAGGCGGCGAGTGGGCCTCCTCGGTGCCCACCCGCTGCGTCATGGATTTGCGCTGTGCTTTTTTTCCGGGGGTGTCGGCCGCCGAGGCACGCGCGGCCATTGAGGCCCGCCTGAAAAAAACCGCAGACGGGGAACCAGGCCTCGCCGGCATCGTTTATCGCATTCGATATGCCGGCTTCCAGGCAGAAGGTTTTGTGCTGGAAACGGCCGCCCCGCTGCTA
>JBJXFN010000192.1:0-2904 GCA_046155535.1 Burkholderiales bacterium | reverse complement strand
GGGGTATTTGAAGACGTGGCGGTAGAACAGGCGGGGATCTATGACTATCTGTGCGATGCCCGCCTGTTTGCCGGCGATCGTAACGGCGTGGTGCAGATCAATCACCCGCGCAAACGCACCTATGTCGGGTACATGGACCTGCTGGATTACCCGGAGCACTCGTACGCCGGCATGAACAACACGGTGTTTTACGGTGCTTACGAATTTGTGGAGACGCAAAGTTTCAGCTTTTCGTCGAAACGGGAAGGGGCCGAAGCCATCAAGCTGCAGCAGAACCGGCTGATCAGCAGCGGCGAGGGATCGGCGCAGCAGATCGCCGACCTCGACCTGGCGATCGAGGACGTGCGCAATGGCCGGGTGTTCATGGGCGAGTATCACTACACCCTCGGTGTGTTCGGCGACTCGGTCGCCGACACCCAGACGAACATGGCAGCAGCCCGCACCGCCCTGCAGGAAGATGCCGGCTACAAGGTGGCCACCGTCGATCTCATCCCCGAATGCGCCCATTTCGCGCAATTACCGGGCAACTGGGACTGGCGGCCGCGGCAGGCGATCGTCACCTCCAGAAACTTTGCCGGCTTCTCGCCGTTGCACAACTTCGACCTGGGCAAGCGCGACGGCAACCCGTGGGGGGCGGCCACGACAATTTTTGATACGCCGTCGCGCCAGCCGTATTACTTTAACTTTCACACCCCCATTTATGGCGAGGACCGCTGGGGCAAGGAAGACCCCGGCAACACCTTCGTCTGCGGCCAGACGGGATCGGGCAAGGACGTGTTCGTCAACACCCTGCTGACCCACTTGAGCAAAGTGCCCAAACTGCGCGGCCTGTATTTTGACAAGGATCGCGGTGGTGAGGCGTATATCCGCGCAATGGGCGGGATGTATCGCCAACTGAAGCGCGGTCAGCCCACCGGCTTCAACCCTTTCCAGTGGGAACCCACCGACAAGACCATCAAGTTCGTCGAAAAGCTGGTCATGCAATGCGCGCGACGCGAGCCCGATGAACGGCTGGACGCGCGCATGGAGAACGAACTGACGCTGGCGGTGCGGCGTGTGTTTGCCGCTCCCGACCCGAGGACGAGGCGCATTTCCCTGCTGCTGCAATTCCTGGGGGATGCCAGCGAACTGGGGCAACGCCTGAGCAAATGGTGCCGCACCCAAACACGAACCGGCGCCAACGCGTGGGTGCTGGATAACCACGCCGACACCACGAATTTTGCGAGCCACTGGCTGTTCGGCTACGACTACACCGAGTTCCTCGGCGATGAGGAATGCGGCCCGATCATCATGGCCTATCTGCTGGAAGCGGCGGATACGCTGCTCAACGGCGATCCGTTCTTCTTCGTCATGAACGAGTTCTCCAAAATCATCGGCGCCCGCTCGCCGGTGCTGCTGGAGTTTGCGCGCGACAAGCAGACCACCATCCGCAAACTGAACGGGATCGGGATTTTCATCACCCAGTCGCCGTCCCAGCTGGTGGGCCACCCGATCGCCGCCACCATCCGCGAACAGTGCGTGACCCAGGTCTTTCTGGCCAATCCGGCGGCGGATGAAGACGACTACGTCAACGAGTTCAAATTGACGCAGCCGGAGTTCGACACCATCAAGGGCTTTTCGCTGGAAAGCCGTCAGTTCCTGGTGAAGCAAGGCGAGCGCAGTGCGGTGTGCCGGCTCAATTTGTACGGGTTTGATAATGCATTGACGGTGTTCACCTCCACGCCGGCGACGCTGGATGCGCTGGACGCGGTGCGTGAAGAATTGAAGTCGGATGATCCGGCGGTATGGATGGCGCCATTCCTGGCGCGGGTGCGGGAAAACAAAGTTAAACCAATAGCGAGGGCAGCCTGATGAAAATCAACAAACTGATGGTGGCGGTGCTGGTGAGCACGTTGTGTTTCGGCACGTTGACCGCGTGCTCAAAATCCGATCAGGTCGCCGAAGACGTGGCATATCTGCGCAAGCAGAAAGAGAAGGAAGTGGCGGACAAGGCGGCAGCCGCGAAAGCGACAGAGGCGGAGCAGGCGCGGTTGCGTGAGGTCTTCAAGAAGCCGCTGCCCTAAATCCCGCCAATGCCATGAGCTTCCTCGGCGAATTTGAAACTGCCGTCAACACCTTCCTCGGCACCGTGGCACCGGCCGGGGGTGGGTTGCTGGGCATATTCCAGGGGGCTTTCATCGCGGGATTCTCCATCTGGATCATGTTGATCGCCTACGACGTGGCCTGGGGCCGTTGCGACGACGGGCTGTCGTACCTGATGAAGAAAATATTTCGGATGTTCATCATCGGTGTTATTGCCTTGTACGGATTTCCCCAGCTGGCAAACCTGCTCACCGGGGTCAGGGATGGATTGGTCGCAGGACTGTCGGGCGGACCAAACATATCCAACATTCTGGATACCAATCTAATAGCGCCGTTAAAACAGTTCTACGACACGCTCTGGCAGTGGCCCTCGACCGGAATATCCATTGTGGATCTGGCCACACCGATTACCCTGATCCAGAAGGTGCTTTACTACGTGTTCCTGTGGGTCGTATTCATCGTTCTGGTGGTCATCGTGGTGATCGTGTCCATCGTGGCACTGTCCATGTTCCTGGTGGCACTCACGGCGTTTAGTCTGCTGCTGGCGGTAGGGCCGTTTTTCCTGCTGTGTCTGGCGTTCCCGTTTTTACAGCGGTTTTTTGAAACCTATATCGGTAACGTGGTAACCGCCTGTCTGGGTATGGCGTTCACCGCCCTGCTCGTGACGATTGTGGCGGGACTGCTCAACCTGGCGGCTATTGCGGCATCCCTGACGGTGGCCACCGACTACGGGGATTTCCGCACCATCGTCGTGCTCATAGCCGGCAAAATCGGCTCGGCCGCGCTGCTCATTTATATGTTCTTCAAGGTGTTTGATCTGGC
>JBJXFN010000155.1:0-65833 GCA_046155535.1 Burkholderiales bacterium | reverse complement strand
TGCGCCCCTTCGTTTTGTCAGACCATCAGCCAGGATCGTTAATTTTTATGCCGACAGTTCGTATCAAGGAAAATGAGCCCTTCGAAGTGGCGATGCGCCGGTTCAAGCGTACCGTCGAAAAAACCGGACTGCTGACCGAGCTGCGAGCGCGTGAATTCTACGAAAAGCCGACCTCGGAACGCAAACGCAAACTGGCTGCTGCGATCAAGCGCCACCACAAGCGGCTTCGCAACCAGGTGCTTCCGCCCAAACTGTACTGACCCGCACGTCACGCCGAATCCACGACGGTGAATGGAGATTCCATTCACCGTTTTGCTTTTCGGAAGTCCATCCCCATATTATTCCGGCCATGACACTCAGAGTCCAAATCACCGATGACATGAAAACCGCCATGCGCGCGAAGGACGCGACGCGCCTGTCGGCCATCCGCCTGATTCTTGCTGCCATCAAGCAGCGCGAGGTTGATGAGCGCAAGGAATTGTCCGATGCGGACATCGTGGCCATTCTCGACAAGATGCTCAAACAGCGGCGTGATTCGATCGAGCAGTTCCAGAAAGGCGGGCGGCAGGATCTGGTGGATATCGAGCAGTTCGAAGTGTCAGTGTTACAGACCTATATGCCCAAGGCCCTGTCGGAGGCGGAAGTGCAGGCGGCCATTGCCGCAGCGATTGCCGCGACCAGTGCCAAAGGCGCGGCCGACATGGGCAAAGTCATGGCGCTACTCAAGGCACAACTGGCCGGGCGTACGGATCTGGGCAAGGTGTCCGGACTGGTCAAGGGGCAATTGACAAGCTGATCCGCGCCGAAGGTGGGGTCGCTGACGCCGGTGTCCTCGCGACGGCGTCCGGAGCAAACTGACCTATAATTCCCGCGATATCCGATTGACCGCGCCGGCGGTGAAGTTGGCTGCCGACGTAGTATTGGCCAAGGCGTTTCCCGACGCATGATTCCGCAGTCCTTCATCCAGGATCTTTTCAATCGCGTCGATATCGTTGACGTGATCGAGGCCAGCGTGCCGCTCAAGAAGGCCGGTTCCAATTTTTCCGGTTTGTGCCCGTTCCACAGCGAAAAGTCCCCGTCGTTTACCGTCAGCCCCACCAAGCAGTTTTATCACTGCTTCGGCTGTGGAGCCCATGGCACCGTAATCGGCTTCCTGATGGAGTATCAGGGAATGGGCTACGTCGAGGCGATCAAGGAGCTCGCGGGGCGGGTCGGCATGAAGGTGCCCGAGCAGGCACCCGATGCGCGACAGATGGAAAAAGCGGCTGCCGAGGTCGATCTGGGTGAGGTCATGGTCAAGGCTGCGCAGTATTTCAAGATCCAACTCAAGGGTTCAGAGCGGGCCGTCGGTTATCTCAAGGGCCGCGGCGTCAGCGGCGAAATCGCTGCGCGATACATGCTCGGGTACGCGCCGGACGGTTGGCAAAACCTGGAGGCGGTGTTTCCCGATTATCAGGACAAGTCGCTGGGCGATGCCGGCCTGGTGATCACCAACGAACAGGGCCGGCGATACGAC
This sequence comes from Burkholderiales bacterium, assembly GCA_046155535.1. GTDB lineage: Bacteria > Pseudomonadota > Gammaproteobacteria > Burkholderiales > JACQAP01 > JACQAP01. Next base: position 64,317 of record JBJXFN010000155.1, on the reverse strand, counting down.
CGGTTCCGGGACAGGGTGATTTTCCCGATCCACAATCAGCGCGGATTGGTCGTCGGGTTTGGCGGAAGGGTGCTCGACAGCGGCGAGCCGAAATATCTGAACTCTCCGGAAACGCCCCTGTTCGAAAAGGGCCGCGAACTCTACGGATTGTTCCAGGCGCGTACTGCCATTCGTGATGCGGCAAAGGTCATCGTGGTGGAAGGTTACATGGACGTCGTGGCGCTGGCGCAGTTTGGCATCGGCTATGCGGTGGCCACGCTGGGCACGGCGACCACGCCGATTCAGGTGCAGAAACTGCTGCGCCAGACCGATCACGTGATTTATTGTTTTGACGGTGATGCCGCCGGGCGCCGCGCTGCCTGGCGCGCGCTGGAAAACAGCCTCGCGCCGCTGCAAGACGGCAAACGCATCGGATTTCTTTTTCTGCCGGCGGAAGACGATCCCGACAGCTACGTGCGGCGACAGGGGAAAGAAGATTTCGAACGGCAACTGGAAGCGGCGCAACCGCTTTCTGGTTTTCTGGTGCAGGAGTTGAGTGGCCGGGTGGACCTGCGGACCGTCGAAGGACGGGCCCGGTTTCTGCAGGAGGCCAAACCGCTGGTCAAGCAGATTCAGGCGCCAATGCTTTCGCTCATGCTGCGCAAGCAGATTGCGCAGCTGGCGCAAATTTCGCAGTCCGAACTCGATCACAGTTTCGAGATCAAATCCATCGCAACACGGCAGATGCCCCAGCGCCGGGCCGCGGTGACACCGTCGATCTGCCGGAAACTCGCCGAAATGCTGGTGGTTCGACCTTCGCTCGCCATGAATGTGGATGCAGGGCGACTCCGAGAGCATGCGGAAACCGGTGTGAGCGATATTCCGGCTTCGGACCTGAGTTTTCTGGCGCGCCTGGTAGAGCTGTGTCGCGCTAATCCGCAATCGCGGGGTATCGCAGAAAATTTTCGCGGTGACCCCTTTGAGAGCCTGGCGGCGGAAATCGAAACCGGGTCGTTGCTTTACGAATCGCATCAAGCGGAAGAACTCGATACCGATTTTTCCGGCGCGTGGTCGCAGTTGAATGAACGTTTTCGCGACGCGCGGATAAAAGCCTTGCTCGAAAAGAGCAAGCTTCAAGAATGGTCGAACGAAGAAAAGGAAGAAATACTGCGGCTTCAACAACGCGCGGCGACAAAATGAAAGTGGGGAGTGACTCCGGTATAATGCGCGGTTCTTTTTGGCGGCCGCACCTCAGGTAATTGTTTTCAAGGGAAAAAAACCCATGGCAAGGGAAAAGCGCAAGGATCAGATCAAGGAGCAGGTAGCGGCCCAGCAGCCAATCGACGCCGAAGCACGGCGCATGCGGCTGAAGAATCTGATCGTGCTCGGCAAGGAACGCGGTTATCTGACCTACGCCGAGATCAACGATCATCTGCCCGACGACATGTTGGATGCCGAGCAGATCGAGAACATCATCAGCATGATCAACGACATGGGCATCCAGGTCTATGACGAGGCCCCGGATGCCGAGACCTTGTTGATGAACGAGGCCACGCCTGCTGTCGCGCCGGACGAAGACGTGGTCGAAGAGGCCGAACAGGCCTTGTCCACGGTGGATTCCGAATTTGGTCGCACCACCGATCCGGTCCGCATGTACATGCGCGAGATGGGCTCGGTGGAATTGCTGACCCGCGAAGGCGAAATCGAAATCGCCAAACGCATTGAGGACGGGCTCAAGCACATGATCATGGCGATTGCCGCCTGCCCGACCACGATCCAGGACATTTTGCAGTTCGCGGAGAAAATCGAACGCGAGGAAATGCGTATCGACGAAGTGGTGGACGGCGTGATCGACCCCAATGCGCCGGAAGAAGCCATTGCTGAGGAAATTCCGGAAGAAGAGCTGGAAGGCGAACTGGACACCGAAGAAGGCGAGGATGATGACGGCGCCGCGGTGCAGAACGCCAACATGCTCAGGTTGAAGGCCGACGCCCTGGAGCGCTTTGCCCGCATTCGCGTGCTGTACAACAAAATGATGAAGACGCTGGCGAAAAATGGTTCGCGCAGTCGCTCCTACCTCAAGGCCCAGGAAGAAATTTCTAAGGAGCTGATGCTGATCCGATTCGCCGCCAAGCAGGTTGAGGCCTTGTGTGATGGTCTGCGCGGACTGGTGGAAGAGGTGCGCACCTATGAGCGCGCGATCATGGAGTTGTGCGTGGAGAAGGCCGCCATGCCGCGGATCTATTTCATCAAGACCTTCCCGGGCAACGAAGAAGACCTGCACTGGGTCGGCCGCGAAGCGCAGTCACGCAAGCCCTACAGCGAAGTGTTGACGCGGTTTGCGCCCGCCATTCTGGAACAGCAGCAATCCCTCATCGATCTGCAGAAACGCGTGGGCATTCCGGTCCGGGACCTGAAGGAAATCAACCGCCAGATGTCCACGGGCGAAGCCAAGGCCCGGCGTGCCAAGCGCGAAATGACCGAAGCCAATTTGCGACTGGTGATTTCCATCGCCAAGAAATACACCAACCGCGGCCTGCAGTTCCTCGATCTGATTCAGGAAGGCAACATCGGGCTGATGAAGGCGGTGGACAAATTCGAATACCGCCGCGGCTACAAATTCTCGACTTATGCGACGTGGTGGATCCGTCAGGCGATCACCCGTTCCATCGCCGATCAGGCGCGCACAATTCGCATTCCGGTACACATGATCGAAACCATCAACAAGATGAACCGGATCTCGCGCCAGATTCTGCAGGAAACCGGGCAGGAGCCCGATCCCTCGACGCTGGCGGAAAAAATGGAGATGCCGGAAGAAAAAATCCGCAAGATTCTGAAAATCTCCAAGGAACCGATTTCCATGGAAACGCCGATCGGCGACGACGACGATTCCCATCTTGGCGATTTCATTGAGGATCAGGCCACCATGGCGCCCTCGGACGCGGCGGTGTACACGAGCCTGCGCGATGCCACCAAGGAAGTGCTGGATACGCTGACGCCGCGCGAAGCCAAGGTGCTGCGCATGCGATTCGGCATCGAAATGAATACCGACCACACCCTGGAAGAAGTCGGCAAGCAGTTCGACGTTACTCGCGAGCGCATCCGCCAGATCGAAGCCAAGGCCTTGCGCAAGTTGCGCCATCCCTCGCGTTCCGAGCGGCTGCGCAGTTTTCTGGACAACAATTGATCGGCAATTGCCAGTGAGAGGAAATAAAATGGCCGGGTAGAGACCCGGCCATTTTTTGTGCTGCAACGGTTTTGAAACGGGCCTGTAGCTCAGCCGGTTAGAGCAGAGGACTCATAATCCTTTGGTCGTTGGTTCGATCCCAACCAGGCCCACCACTAAATCAATGACTCATCATTTCGACGCGCTGACGTCCGGTGTCATGTGCGTGTAGTCAGTCGCTTGCGTGTGCCTCGTGTCACCGGGTCTTCCGCACGGCTTTTTGCAGGGTCGCGGTGTGCAGGTGGCGTACCACTGCGTGCGCGGGGTTGTGAGTGCCCGAGGATGCCGCCGACGGTGTCGAGCTCGACATCTATCGCGGTGCCTTCTTCTGCCTGAGTCAGCGCAGCTGCGAAAGTTCGTTCATCAGATCGGCAACGAAACGCGCCGGCGGCATGTCCGCAGTGCGGTAGGCGAGTCGTGCCTGACGGTCGAACAGGTAGATCTGCGCGGTGTGCCGGTCCGCGCCCTGGGCGCGGCCTCGCAGAAAGTCGAGCAGCCGATCAACCTCCTCGACACGCGGTACTGCGGCAAGCCAGTTGGCATTCGTTGCGAAGCGCGCGCGCCAGGTACGCAGTGCCCGCGGGCTGTCGCCGAGCGGATCGATGCTCAGCGAGAGCAGCTGCCACTCTGCATGGTCTGCTACCAACGGCGCCAGCGCGCCGAACAGCGCACCTTGGATCGGACAGGTGGCGCTGCAGCCGGTGAACATCAACTGCACAGCGCTGATGCGGCCGCGCAGGCGAGCGCCGAGTTCGAAGCGTCGGTCGTCCTCGCCGGTTAGCGTCAGCTTCGGCGCGGGCAGCGGCGGTCGCACGGGGCCAAACGGCTCGTGCGATGGCGTGGCCGCGGTCTGCGCCATTGCGTGCGGCGTAAATAGGGACGCGAGCAGGGTGAGCAATCTGCGTCGTGTGTTCATCGGTTCAGATGCAGCCACAACGAACGGCACTCATCATCGGTGATTTCATAGCGCGGCATGGTGCGGTCGATCATCACATGGGCCGGATCGACGCCACTTCGCAGCAGCGTGCACAGCGTGGCCGTGTCGTAACGCGACGGCGGTCCGCCGCGGCGCCGCCGTGGTTGCGCCAGCGTCGTTGCCGAAAGTGGCGGCGCTGCCGTTGCCGATGCGCCGGCCGTTGCCGCCGCCGGCCCGTGGCAGTTGATGCAGCGGTTGGCCTGCGCCGGCAACACGAAGTCCTGACCGACGATGCGCGCGGATAGCGTTGCCTCGCCGACGAACAGCCGGCGGCCACGCTCCGCACTGGGCGGGCTGGCTGCGTCGGCTGCGCCTGCAGCGACGGCCACCAGCGCCAGCACGCAACCGCGCCTGCTCATGGTGGCGCCGGGAACAGAGCGGTACCGGGAATCGTGACATAGGTGGCGCTGGCCGGCGCTTGCCAGAGCAGCCGCATAACGGCCTTGCCACTGCGTTCGTAGTACTCGAGCCGGATGTCGTAGCGCTGGCCGGCGACGAGGTTGACCGTGCCCGACGTGTTGGTCGTGGCCCCGTGGTCGGTCCAGTTGTTGATGACCTGCACGCCGTTGACCCACAGGCGCACGCCGTCGTCGCTGATGGTGCGGAAGCGGTAGGCGCCGGTGGTAGTGGCCATCACGCCGCCGGTCCAGCGCGCCGAGAAGTTGTTGGTGCCGACGCCGATACCGGGCGAGCCCGAGCCCCAGCCGAAGTCCACGACCTCGATGCGAGCCATTGCTGGCGTGCCGGCTAGCGTGAGGTTGTTGAAGTAGCTGCCGGCCAGCCCGCCGCTGGCTGTTGAGGCCACCGCAGGTTCCTCGCTGCCGATCTGCATGACAAACTCCGCAACCTGCGCCAGCTGCGTCGCACTGAGAGCGACGTTATTGTGCGCAGCGATCGCAGCGCTAATCGTTGCGGCCGAGCCATCGTGCAGATAGGGCGCGGTCTGCCAGGCGTCCCGCAGCGTCGGCGGGTCGATGCCGGCGAGCGTGCCACCCAGGCGCATGCCCGACGAGGCCTTGAGCGTACCGATGTTCGGTAGCGCGCCGAGCGTGCTGTTGGTGAACGTGCTGCCCGAGTGGCAGGAGGCGCATTGCGCAGCGAAGACCGTTCGGCCTGCCGCCGCGCCGGTCGTCAGCGTGCCGTCAGGATTGCGCAACGGGCTCGGCGCGAAGCTTGACAGCGATGCCACATACGCCGCCAGCGCGTCGAGGTCAGCGCTGACACCCGCCTTGCGGTCGCCGAGCGGCTGATTGCGTGTGCCGGTGTTGAATTGCGCATCCGTCATCAGGCCGGTGCCCTGCGCCAGTGCGCGGATCTGGCCCTCGAAGTCCTGCAACTCGTCGAAGTTGCCGCTCCAATGCAGGGGGCCGTGGCCCATCGCGGCGCGACCGCGCAACTCGATCGTGTTGCGCAGGCCTTCGCCCAAGCCGGTGAGGTCCCAGACCCGGCCGTCACTGCCGCCGTCGCGGTGGCAGGAGGCGCAGCTCATGTAGCTGTCGCGCGCAAGGCGCGGGTCGCGTGCGTCGTAGAACTGGCGCTTGCCCAACAGCACCTGCGCCGTGAGACGCTCGTTAGCCACTGAGCCAAGCGTTGTCACAAGCGGCACGTTGAACTCACCGAACTGCACCAGGCGAGACAAGTCGTGCACCGTGACACTGCGGTCCATGAAGTTGCTGACGTAGAGGCGCAGGCCGTCGGCCGACACTGCGACGCCTTGTGGGGCGCGACCGGCATCGAAGCGCATCACCTCGCGCCGCCCGTAAGCGTCGACCACCGCCACCTGGCGGCTCGTCTCCAGAGCGACGAACAGGTAGGCGCCGCTCGGGTGGAAGACCGCTGCGCTGGCGACGCTGGCGTTGTCGTGGTCGATGCGCGCGGGCTGGTCTTCGGTCAGCGTCGCCAGGTTGATGCGCGAGCTGATCGCGCGCACCGTGTTCTGGAAGTCGAGGTTCTGCCCGTCGCGCAGCGTGCCGCGCAGCACGTTGTCCTGTTTCGACGGTACCCAGGCCGATGCGCCGTCGGGCGAGATCACCGCCGCGCCGAGGTAGTTCGGCACGCCGCGGCCCTGGATCGTATTGTCGGGCTTGTTGCTGTGCGCCAGCATTGTCGTGGTCAGTGGCGCGAGCGTGACCGCGTCGACCACCACCACCTCGCCGCCGCGACCCGCGGTCAGCACTGCCGCCGTGGCTTCACCCGGCAGCGGCGGCGTGACAAAGCGCGAGACAAGCACGCGCGCGCCGTCGCCGCTGATCGACACCTGCCGCGGGTTCGGGCCGACTGCAACCGTGCCGGTGACGGCGCCAGCCGCGCTCAGTCGCAGCAGTTGGCCGGTAGCTTCGAGAGCGACCCAGGCCGAGCCGTCGGCCGGCGAGAACGCAATGCCGTAGGGCATCGATGCACGGGGCAGCGCGATCGTCTGCGTTACCGCGAGCGACGTTGTGTCGATGACGCTCAGGCTCGCACCGTCGCGGTTGGCCACCCAGACTCTGGCGGCGCCGACCGCCAGCGTGCGCGGCCCGACGCCGACGGCGATCTCCGCCAGCTTGGCGTTGGTTACCGCGTCGAAGACGCTGACCGTGTCGTTGTCCGGGTTGGCGACCCACAGCTGCGCGTTGGAGCCGCTGCGCGGCTCAAGAACGATGTTGGATGAGGCGACTGGCTGCATGGCGGTCACCCCGCTGGTGATCGCCTGGGCGAACACCATGCTCGTGATGCGGCCGTCGCTGGCGCGTACATTCAGCGTTACGTTGTACAGGCCCGGGTCGACGTAGCGATGTGAAGCCGTCGGCGACGACGAGTACGGCGTGACCTGCGTGCCGTCACCGAAATCCCAAGCGTACTCGAGCAGGCTGCCTGTGGCACTCGCCGTAAATGTCACGTCGCTGCCGGTCGTGGCAGGTGCCACCGGTACCGGGTTGATGACGGTCGGTGCAGCGAGCACGGTCCAGACGAAGTTCGTGCTGGCGCTGGCGCCTCGGCTGTCCTGCACCGTGACGCTGACGTTGAAGTTACCGCTGGTCGTCGGCGTGCCGCTGACCATGCCGTTGCCGATGCCCAACGAAAGGCCCGGCGGAAGGCCGTTGGCGCTCCAGTTCAGCGCGTCGCCGTCCGGGTCGCTGGCCTGCAGCGCAAGGGTGAGGGCCTGGCCCTGCGTGCTCGACTGCGCGACTGGCGTGGCGATCGACGGCGCGCGGTTGGGCAGCGCGAGCGAGAATCGCACGGTTTTCTCGGCGGCGGTGGCGCCCATCGTGCGGAAGTCGCCGGTGGCCACCGGCGAGCCCCAGTTGATGCCGTCGGTAGAGACGTAGAAACGGAACAGCGCGATCGCGCCGTTGGGCGAGTCGGTGCGCGGCGTGTAGCGGAAGCCGCCCAGGCGCGCGGTTCCTCCCATGTCGACGCTGAACCAGTGCGGATGCGGTGGGCTCGCGGCCTGCCACTGCGTGTGCCAGATCGTCGCGACGTTGCCGTCGAGCGCATTGACCGCGGCGCCGTTCTGGCCGACCAACTCGGCACTGTCGGCGCTGGCCACCCAACCCGTGCGCGGTAGCGTGTTGTCGTTGTCGTCGAGCAGGTTGAACTCGGCCATCGACGCCCAGGGCTGGCCGTTGACCTCGGACAGCGACTCGAGCCGTACGAAGCGCGGGTTGCCCGGTTGTGTCACGCGCCACAGCATTTGCGTGCTGACGGTGCCGCTGGCGTTGCTCGCCGAGACGGTGACGTCGTACAGCCCCTCGCCCGTGGTCGTGCCGCTGATCTCGCCGGTGGCGGTGTTCAAGCTCAAGCCCGGCGGAAGGTCGCTGGCGTTGAAACTCGCTGCGCCGGGTGCGGCCAGCGTCAGCGCGACGGCGCCGCCGACAGTCGTGTTCTGGTCGCCCGGCCACACCAGCTTCGGCGTGTTGGTCGAGCCGATGCGAACGATGCGCGCGACCGAGGGTACGCCGTCGCCATTCATCGCGAACAGCATGTACAGGCCGGGCAGGGCAACGCCGGTGTTGCTCGGCACCTGCACCGAGTAGGTATTGGGGCCGGTGGTGCTGAACACCAACGGAATGCGGCGCTGGTCGTTGTTGACGGTGTGCGTCGTCGAGCTCATGCGCACGAGCGAGAACGCGGTGACCGGCGAATTGGTCGCCACTGTCATCGACGTGCCGTGCGCAGCCTGCGTCGGCGCGGCGGTGAGTGCCGGGCGCGTGGCCGGTGTGCCATCGGGGTTAAAGAGGTAATGCGGCGACAGAATCTCGACGTCCGGGTGGTTCGCGGCGCAGCCTGCCCCGCACAACCCGCCACCGGTGGACATCACACGCGCGTCGGGCAGCAGCAGTGCCGAGCTGTGGTAGTTACGGGGCACTGTCATCGCCGGCAGCACGGTGAAGGTTTCCGTGACCGGATCGAACAGCTCGGCGGCCAGCACCGAGCGGTTGTCGGTGAAGGCGTTGGCACGCGTCTGGCCACCGATGATCACGACCTGGCCGTTGGGCAGCACCACGGTGTTGTGGAACACGCGCGCGTAGTTCATCGGCGCGAGCTTGCGCACCGCAACGCCGCCGGCACCCATGTCGATGACGTAGGCGTTGGCGTTGGCGTCGAATCCCTCGTAGCCGGGCGTTCCGCCGATCTTGAGCACCTTGCCGATGTCGTACATCACTGCGGTGCCGCTCACGCTGAACTGATCGTCGCCGCGCAGTCCCATCGGCTGCACGGCGCCGTTGCCGCGCGTGTCAATCAGGTGCATTTTGACACCGGGGCCGGCGTGCAGCACGCGGCCATGGCCGGTGGGGATCAACCAGAAGTGGCTGTCGCCGCCGAAATTGCGGCTCGTGTCCACGGATAGCATCGAGTCGATCGGGATGCCGCTCATGCGGCGCCAGCCACCGGCTTCGGTCCAGATTTCGCCGTGCTTGTTGCCGACACCACCGCTCCATGAGCCGCCGAGCGTGAACACCGAGCCGTCGGCCAGGATTGTGTTGGCGTTGTAGCCGCGTGCGATGTTCATGTTGGCCGCGCTGGTCCAGGTACCGGCGGCGGGATCGAAGATACTGGTGCGTGCGCTGCTGATGCCGCCGTTGACGAGCAGGCGGCCGTCGGCGAGGTTGGTGGTGCCCGGGCAGAACATGTTGTGCCCGCTCTCGGTGACGGTGCGTTCAGTGCTCGTGCCGGTGGCCGGGTCGAAGGTGGCGGTGTAGGTGCGGCCGACATTGGCGCCGAAGGAAAAGCGCTCCTCCGCCGACCAGACCAGCACTTTGCCGTCGGGCAGGTTGGCCGCGGTGGTGGGCACCAGCGGCAGCGTGTAGCGCGGCGACCAGACCGATTGCGACGGCGCGGCGATCGCCAGCGCCGAGATCGCGCCCACGTGCTGCGCATCGGCGGCCTGGGATGGGTCAGGCTCGTTGCCACCACCGCACCCGGAGGCAACGATGCCTGCCAACACAACGCTCAACAGCCGGGTGGTCGAGTTCAGCACAGGCAAATTTCTGCGCGCCTTCAACCCCGAGTCGCTCGCTGCAGTAACCCTGTCTGCCATTTGGTGCGGCTGATGGTCCGGTTTAGAACGATAGAAATCATGTGAGTCGATCATCGCTGCTGCACCCCTGAAATTGGTTCAATACGTTTGTGTCCAAATTTCCCGCCAAACTTTTTTAATCCTGCTTTTTTGGTCGCGCCCCAGCGGTTGCTTTGCAATGAGGATGTCGACTTTTCTCCGTTGAGCTGCCGTAACACCCTAATCGGGCCAAGCGATGCCCCCTCGTTATCGTTCACGGCCAATGTTGTCGTGGAGAGAGAAAAACGCGGTACATGGGCTGCATGCATAACTGCAGGTCTGCGTGCATCTTCGAAGAATGTGAGGAACGGCACGTTGTGCGTGCCATCAGACGAACGATCAGGTAAATGTGCGCGAAGTAATGTTGCGTTCACCGACCTTCTGCTCGCGACTTCCTTGCGAGAAGCACGATAGAGTGCCCTTGATTCGCTCATCGCCTTCCTCCCATTTCTAAAACCACTACCAAACACGCATCATGTGCAGTGCCCGCGAGAATTTTTGTCGTTCCAGCACCAACTTTATGAGCGATGCTCGCAATGCCCCCACGTCGTCAAACAATTACTGAGCTTCAGCGAAATCCTTTTTTTAGCTTTCTTGACTGCTTATGACTGCTTGTTGGCTCTTATTTGGCCCTTACCAATTGTCTCCAAACGGAGACGGTAGGATAACAGCATTGTCTCCAAACGGAGACAAGAAACACAACTTATTTGTTATGGGGTCGATGGATATCCGGGTGAACTTACTCTAAGGTTTTCAAAAATAACAAATAGACTAATGTTTTTATGGACTAAATATGGAAGGAGAGAAATTGATCTGTACCACGCCCGGCGGGAGGACTCTAGTGAGGGCCGGAGGGGGTCGGATGGGGCTCGATAAGCAGTCGCGAAGGCTGCTCGGGGCGCGAGGACAAGTGGGTGGGCGGGTGCGGACGAGGCGCCCAGGGCAAAGCGGGAGCGCTTTTTCTACGCTGTGAAATTGGTCAACGCGCGGGAAATTAGGAGTAAGTCTGGGCGTCAACGCGAGTCGCGCTATGGCCTAGACTCAAATGGCCCGGCACCCCGGCACACTGTTATCACACTCATCGAGGAAAATCTGGAACTGGTAGGAGTCGCTGAGAATCTTGAACACCGCTTCACCAGTTAGTGGTGTGCTCGTTTATTCCCCAGAGTTCTTGTTTTTCCCGAGCTTCGGTCTCACGATCAATCGGTCGTTGGTTAGATTCCAACCAGGCTTACCAATTACAGGAATCAGACGCGCAATCAGCGATCCTCTTCGCCTTCGATTCCGGACTCTTCTTCCTCTTCGTAGAACTCTTCTTCTTCTTCCTGCCAGTTTCCTGAGTCGATGACTTCGCTGACGATATCCTCCAGCCGGTCATGCACGTCCTTTTCTGCCTGGCCACTCAGTCCGCTGATATCCGCATAGGCCTCTTCATCGTCGTCGATGGAAACCGCCGCATCCGGCCATTCATCTTGAATGGCTTCGAGCAGTTCTTCCTTGAATCGCTGGTATTCCTCTTCTGACACCATGCCGAGCGCGTCGTGGGAGGCAAAATATTTGATGCTGAATCGGGATGCCATGTTTGTCCGCCAAGGTCGGATGAGTTTCGCAAGTGCAAATATACCGAAATTCCGGGTGGAGTCCGCGTCGGCCTTCGAAATCGTGCCGGCGATAATGCAAAATGGATGATTGTGTTTGCCTGCATATCCCGCAACGGAAAGACCACGCTCATGCCGGGCGACTTGACCAGCAGCAGCGCGGTGGTCAGCGTCGGTACCCGTGGCACGGAAATCGAGATCATCGATACGGTGAAATAAAGAACTCCGCAGGTGCCGGGCGTAGGCAAACCCTACAGCCTTTCGACCAGTACCCGGCGATCGATTTGCGAAAAATTCGGGTGGCCGAGCAATGTCAGCGTGGCATCGATTTCGTTGCGGAGTATTTCCAGCGCGCGTTCCACACCGGACTGCCCTTCTGCCGCGAGGCCATACAACCAAGCCCGTCCCACCATGCAGGCCTTGGCGCCGAGTGCGCGCGCCCGCACCACGTCGGCGCCACGCCGGATGCCGCCATCGAGAACCACTTCGATCTGATCGCCAACTGCTTCTGCGATGGCCGGCAATGCCTGGATGGCGGAAACAGCCCCGTCGAGTTGCCGACCGCCATGATTCGAGACAATCACGCCGTCCGCCCCGTGGGCAATGGCAAGTTTTGCGTCTTCCGGGTTGAGGATGCCCTTGAGCAGCAGCGGCCCGCCCCAAACCGACTTGAACCACTCGACATCCTTCCAGTTCACGCTCAAATCGTATTGACCGGCTATGAACTGAGTGATGGTCATCGCATCGGTGGCGCCGGCGGGGGTATTTTCAAAATTCTTGAACGCGATTCGCGGCCCCAGCCCCACGTCCAAAAGCCAGGATATGTGGCGCGCGAAATCGAAAATGGTGGCAGGCGAAAATCTTGGCGGAACGGTAAATCCATTGCGCATGTCGCGCTCGCGCGGACCCTGAATCTTGGTGTCCACGGTCAGTACGAGTGCCGAACAGCGCGAGGCCTTGGCGCGATCGATGAATGCCCGGGTGAGGCCCCGGTCGCGCAGAACATACAGCTGGAACCACTTCGGTTGCGGGGTTTCCCGGGTCACTTCCTCGATGCTGCAAGTGGCCATCGTAGACAGGCAGTAGGGCAGCTGAAATTTTTCCGCGGCCCGGACCACGGCCAGTTCCCCACGTCGGGAAGACAGGCCCGTCAACCCGGTGGGCGCAATGATCAGGGGGGATGCGTATCGCTGTCCGAACAGGCTGATCGACTGATCGCGTTGGGTCACGTCGGTGAGTGTCCGGGTGACAAATCGCCACCTAGTGAAATCTTCGCGGTTGGCGCGCAATGTCGTTTCATCCTGAGAGCCACCGTCGATGAACTCAAAAATGACCCGGGGAAGCCGGCGGCGCGCACGGTCGCGCAATTCGTCTATGTTGATGGTTTGCATGGTTTCTCTTGATCGCAAATTTCCGATGTCGGGATGATCGGTCTTATTTCCGTTTCCATTTCCGTTGCTACCGACAACGCCACCGCCACACGGCGCTGCCGGACGGGGCGTTGTTCGTGCCTTATCCGCCGATCACGGACGGCTGGGATTGTCGCCCCAATATATCGGGTATTCGTGCTTGTGCGGCCCCGCCATGTCTTGCAGGTACAACGAAGGCGCCATTTCCCAGGCGTATTCGTTCAAACGGCCCAGCATCTCGAGCATGCGGGTCGCATCGCGCTCGGCGCGATTGTCCTCCTCGGAAGGATCGTCCTGTACGTTGTAGAGCTCATGACGGACCGGCAAACGCGACGTCACGATCAGTTTCCAGTTGCCCTGCAGCAAGGCTCCGCGAAAATCTTCCATGCCCAGCAGAATTTCCTTGCGCCGGCCGGGCTTGCCCTCGGCAATGGTTTCCCATTGATCGATGCCATCGAGGATTTTTTTCTGTTCCCGTTTTGCGCCCGCGATGCCAAGCAAGGTCGGATACCAGTCGGTGACATGGATGAACTCGGTCACGATGCCCGGAGCAATTTTTCCCGGCCAAGAGGCCAGCGCCACCACACGCAGCGCACCCTCGTAAAACGAACCCCTGCCGTCCCGGTAGGGGCCGTTATCGGCCACGGCTTTTTTCACATCCGCGTCCCCGGTCGGGAATTTGGCGGGCCGGGCACCGCCATTGTCGCTGTGGAATATCAGCAGCGTGTTGGCGCCCATTCCGGATTTTTGCAGAGCGCCGACCACGGCGCCAACCGTGGCATCGACCGATGACACCATGGCGCAGTAGCCGCGGCGATCGACATCGGCGACGGATTCGCAGTCGCTGGAAAATTTCTTCGGTGGTTGCCAGGGAAACTCCGGCGCCGACAGGGATAGATATAGAAACAGTGGCTTCGCACCGTCATGCTTCCCGATTACCTCCATTGCCTCGGCCGCCAGCAGATCATTGACATGTCCCTCCTGTTTGGTCGCCTTTTCGTTGCGCCGCCAGTCGGGGTCTCCAAGCTTGTTGGTCTTGCGGTAATAATCGGCCGGTGCACTCCAACTGCCAAGAAAAGAATCGAATCCACGTCGCGTCGGCCAGAAATCTTTGCGTTGATGCCCAAGTTGCCAGGTGCCCAGCGCCACAGTGCGATAACCGGCTTCCCGGAGCGCTTCGGGCAACAGGCGTTCTTCGGTCGGCAGACCGTGCGGGTTTGCAGGTAAGATGGACAGCGTTTGCAAGCCATAACGCATGGGATAGCGCCCGGTCATGAGCGCGGCGCGCGTCTGGGTGGAGTAGGTCTGCGCGTAAAACCGCTCGAGTCGCACGCCATTTGCCGCCAGTGCGTCGAGTGCGGGCGTTTTGATGGAGCCGCCGTGATAGCCGACGTCTTTCCATCCCATATCGCCGGCAACAACATAGACAATGTGCGGTCGCTCGACCGCACTAGCGTGGCAGAAGGACAGACAAGTCAGCCACACCGCAAGGCGCAACACCGTGTTCATCGAACCCTCCAATTTCGGTCGCATCTTACTTGAGAAATCGCCGATTTCTCTCATTATGGAGCAGGTGCCGCGAGCGCAAAGGGCAAGGCCACGGCACGTTACGCTACAATCCGCCCGGTCATGAGAAGCGAAAACACAATCCCGAAGGAGGGCAGTACCGAGTCGGCGGGCACGGCGCTAATCCATGGCGTACTTCGCACAATCGCCAGACGATTGTGGCTCCGTCGGACGGTCGAAGAGGTTTCCTTCGGTGTCTGTGTGGTTCTATCGGCGGTGTTGGCCTCTCACATCCTGCATCCTGCAGGGTCTTTTTCTTCGGCCGGGTTGAATGCAGTCTGGTTGCCCGTGTTGGCTGGCGCGATCGTGACGGCATGTGTGGCCTGGAGAGTTTCCCGGCCGGTGAGTGCGGTCCAGGCGGCCGACGAAGCCGACGCGCGCGCCGGGCTCAAGGATGAGCTGAAATCGGCGTGTGATTTTCTTTCCGCGGGACGCTCCGACGGACTGCGTGCATTGCAGTTGGCGCGGGCCGCATCGGCGGCGCGCAGACTCGATCCGTGCCTGGTGGTGCCGGGCCATATTCCCGGCACGCTATTTCTAGCCGCAGGTCTTGGCGCCTTACTGTGGGGGATGGCATGGGTCGGGCCGCCCATGCTGCCATTGCGCGATGGCGCCCCTGTGCAGACGGCCGAAGACGAGGCTGGCATCCGGGAATTGCGCGAGATTCCGGACGATGCCCCTGCGGACGGGGCATTGCGTAAACTCGACCAGGCGTTGCGGGTACTCCAGGACCGCGGTGCCACGACAGAAGAAACCCGGCAGGCCGCCACGTTGGCACGGGAAGCCGCGGATCAGGCCGGCATGGAAGGCGCGATGGCGCGCGAAGAGCTGGCGCGTATTGCCCGGACGCTGAAATCCGACGCTCGCTGGTCGCAGGTGGCGGACGCGCTGGAAAAAGGCGATGCCCGCAAGGCACAGGCATTGATCGAAAAAATGCAAGGCGAACCGTCAATCGGCACGGATGCCGATCAGGATTCCCGGGACGAGAACTTCCGATCGGCTGACAAGGGCGCAGCGGAGGGCGATCCGGAATTCGAGAAAGTCGGACACGATTTGCGAGGCGTTGACGTCAAGATGAACCAGGACACGGTTGCCAAACTGCTTGATACGATCGAGGAGTCCGCAAAGAAACTCGATGCCCAGGAACAGGTCAATCGCATTCGCCGGCGGATGTTGGAAGACAATCTGGTGGCGACTTCGCAGCGCAGCGCCTTGACTGCAAATCAATTTGGCATGCGGGCAAACCCACCGAATCCGACCCCGTCGCCGGACACCGGCAATGCCGACTTGCAAGGCGGTACGCTTTTCAGACAGGCCGCCATGGCGAAGGAAAAGGACGATGCCCAACACGAAGGGTCCCGGGCCGGCAGTGCATCGGGTCATTCTGAAGCCCTCCCGCTGGAGGGCGCGGCAACGCCCAGGCTGGAGGCGCAATTAAAGCGCGAAGTGATTCCCGGGCGAGAGGAAGAATCCGGCGACGAAGACGCTTCCGGCGACAAGGGCTGGTTTTTTTCCGCCAGTGCCGAGCAGAAATCAGACCTGTCTTTCCAGGCCGTGGCTGCCCGCGGCGAGGCTGAGCGCGCGGGCGTGGTGCGCCACGCGCCGCTGCCGATGCGGCACCGGGCAGCCGTCAAGGAATACTTCTTAAACCTGCATGAAAGTGAAAACAAATGAATGCCGTCGCCGAGCGCCAGATTCACGATTTCCGAGAACGCTTCCTTCGTGTCAGGGAGGAGATCGGGCGTGTCATTGTCGGCAACGAGGACATCGTTTCCGGCGTCATGGCCTGCCTGCTGGTGCGCGGTCATGTGCTGCTTGAGGGGATACCCGGGGTGGGAAAAACCAAACTCGTGCAGACCATGGCCGATGTGTTGCACCTGAAATTCTCGCGCATCCAGTTCACGCCCGACCTGATGCCCGGGGACATCGTCGGCACCAACATCGTCAGGGAAGACGCGGCCGGTCGCAAGGCCTTTGAATTCCAGCGCGGGCCGATTTTTGCGAACATGGTGCTGGCCGATGAAATCAATCGCGCGACTCCCAAGACCCAGTCGGCGCTTCTGGAGGCAATGCAGGAAAACAGCGTCACGGCAGCCGGGCAGACCCATACGCTGGACCAGCCGTTTTTTGTCCTCGCTACCCAGAACCCGATCGAAATGGAAGGCACCTATCCTCTTCCTGAAGCGCAAATGGACCGTTTTCTCTACAAGCTCAAACTCGATTTCCCGGATAAGAAGCAATTGCATTCAATTGTGGAACGCACCACGCAACGCAAGGAACCCGAGGTCAAGAGGGTACTGGAGCAGGGGCAGATTCTCGAGATGCGCGAAATCGCCCGCGCCGTGCCGATTGCGGTGCCGGTGCAGGATTACGCAATCCGGATCACGCTGGCCCTGCACCCGGAGACGGGCGAGGCGCATGAAATGGCAAAACGATTCGTGCGTTTCGGTCCCAGCCCGCGTGGTGCGCAGGCGTTGATTCTGGGTGCCAAGGTCAATGCACTGATCAATAACCGCGTGTACGTTGCCGGCGAGGACATTCGCGCCGTCGCCTTGCCCGCGCTCAGGCATCGGGTCTTGCTGAATTTCGAGGCCGAAGCCGAACGCATCGACACGGATCACATCGTACGCAAGGTGTTGGAGTCGGTGGCCGAGCCGTCCGGCGGCTGACGGGGCTTTTGCAGACACGGGTTGCGCGGCGCCGCCGCGGAACAACGACAACAACGTGAATCAACCGGCCGCGCGTCCGCTGACAGCGCAGTCCCACTGAGGCGGTACTTTTTGGTTCCAGAGAATCTGCTTTTCAGCGAAGCCTTCCTTCGCCAGCTCGAGCATCTGGCGATGTTGACTCGCCGGCCGGTTGCCGGGCACCTGCGCGGGCATCACCGCTCCAGGCGCACCGGCACGGGAATGATTTTTACCGACTACCGTCCTTATTCCGCCGGCGACGATACCCGTAATCTGGATTGGGGCAGCTACCTGCGCCTGGACCGACTGATCCTGCGGCTCTTCGAGGAGGAGGCGGACCTGCCGATGTATGTCTTTCTCGATGTCAGCCGATCCATGGAATTCGGCTCCCCGTCGAAATTTGATTTCGCCCGACGGCTTGCCGCCGCGCTCTCCTATATCAGCCTGATCAACCATGATCGCGTGAGTCTGGTGGCGTTTGCAGACGGGGCAGTGCGCGAAGTGCCGGCGGCCCGGGGCAAGAATCAGGTTTGGCGCATTCTGCGTTTTCTGGAGCGCATGGCCTGCGCCGGCGGCACCAGCCTCCAAACTGCATTTCGCGGCTACTTCGGCGCACGTCGAGCCCGCGGAATGGTCATCGTGATTTCGGATTTTCTCGATCGCCAAGGATTCGAGCAGAGTTTCCAGGAAATCCGGCGATTCCGTCACGATGTGTTTGCCGTTCATGTGGTCAGTCCGGACGAAGTTTCTCCGAATCTTGCTGACGAGGTGTTGTTGGTGGATGCCGAGGACGGTGGCGCGCGGCGCGTGCGCGTTACTCCCGGACTGATTCAGGACTATCGGGATTCTTTTCAACAGTACTGCACCGAAATCGAAGCATTCTGCCGCATCCACGGTTGGGGATACCTGCGCGGGTCCACCACCTCGCCTCTGGAGGAACTGTTGCTCAAGACCTTGCGGGAAGAGGGATTGTTGCGATGAGCTTGCCAGCTTTGGCGGGGTTGCTGTCGGCTCTGGCGGCAATGGTGGTGTTGCTGCTGTATTGGCTCAAACCGCCACCGCGCCAGCTTGCGGTTTCATCGATGCTCATCTGGGATCGGGTGTTGCGGAAAAGTCATGCCGGGTCAGACCGCCTGCGCTGGTGGCTCTCGCTGCTTCTGAGCGCGTTGATTGCCGCCGCCATGGCATCTGCGCTCGCGCATTGGCCATCTGTCCGCCCAGGGGCGGGTGGTGCGCAGCGCCTGATCCTGATCCTGGACAATTCCGCGACCATGGCAACACTTCGTACCGATGGTGTGACGCGTTGGGACCATGCACTGGCGAGGGCTGATGCGTTGCTGCGAGAGCGGCCCGCGGCGACTGCGGTGATGATTGCAGACAGCATGCGGCGGATTGCGATCCCTTCCTTCGAGGAGCGGGATGCGGCGCTGGCCCGTATGCAGTCGCTGACGACGTCCTTCGGTGATCGGCCCCGGGTGCCGGAATTGGCCCCGATGGCGGACACTGAAACCATTGTATTCACCGACGGGGTTCGCCTGACGGGCGTGCCGCAGTCGGCGAAAGTCGAATCGGTGTTCGAGGCGGTCGAAAACAGCGGCATCGTCGCATTCGAGGTGCGCGCGGTACCGGGCGATCCGCGCCGCCAACTCGCTTACGTCGAGATTGCCAATGCCGGTGGGACCGCAAAAACCATCGAGGTGATTTTGACTGGGTTGGGTGGTCGGCAGTCCGAAAAATCCTTGCAGGTTCCTGCCGGACGAACCGGTCATGTCCAGATTGACGTGTCGGGTTTTGAGGCCGGGCCGCTAAAGGCGTCGCTGCGCATGCCTGGGGATGCCTTGTCGGTGGATGATGTGGCCTACGCGGTGCGGCAGGCGAGTAGAGTCGTGCGCGTCGGACTGGTGGGAGCAGCCAACGCGTATCTCGAAAAATCCTTGCGCGCCCGGCACCAGGTACGACTGCAAGTCCTCTCGCTGGAGGCTTACGCGGATCGCGATGACATCGACGTCTGGATATTTGATCGATTTGCGCCTTCGAGACGGCCACGTGCGCCGGCCTTGCTGTTCCGGCCCGGTAACGCCGCGTGGTTGCCCCCAGCCGGCGCGGAAATCGTGGCACCTGTTCCGGAGTCCTGGGAGGCTGCGCATCCTTTGCTGGCGAATTTAGTTTTGCGAGAGTTGGTGATCGATCGCGCTGTGGTGAGCAACCCCACGGAATTCTCGCTGATTCGCGCCCGGCGCGGCATGCCGCTTGTCATCGCGCAGGATTCCTTTCCGCGTCAAATCTGGTTGGCTTTTGGCCTTGGAGACTCGAACTTCGCGCTACACGCAGGTTTTCCCGTGTTTGTGGACAATGCCCTGACCTGGCTGACTGGCGAGAACGAAACGCTGGCCGCGCGGTTGGGCCGGGCCGAAGTGCCTTTTCCTGACGCCAAGGTGCAAGCTGCCGACGGGAGCATGCTGTCGACAACGGCAGTACCGGACGGCACGGCGTTCGAAATTGGGTCGCCGGGACTGTATTCCGCCGTCAGCGGGCAGCGCCGCGCGCTGTTCACCGCGAGTCTGTTGGACGGCGATATCACCGGAGTCAATCGAACTTCGCTGGCTGCGGAATCGGCAGCGGCGTCGGGCAAGCCGTTCAGCACCTGGGAAAAAACCGATCCCTGGATCTTGCTGTTGTGGGCGGCTGCCATTGCCTTGATTTTCGAGTGGTGGTCCTGGAATCGCCGCCTGACGGTATGAACCTGCCATTGAGCGTTCAGTCTGGATGGCCAGCCATGTTGCTGCTGGCCATCCCTGTTGCCTGGTGGATCGCGCGACACACCCACACCACGCTGTCGCCGCGGCACTTGAAGACTGTGGCCGGACTGCGCATGCTGGGCATTGCCTGTCTGGCATTGGCGCTGATGCGACCGCAATGGCTGACGGAATCCAGCGACGTATCGGTGGTGTATGCGCTGGATGTGTCGCGGAGCGTTTCCTCCGAATTCATCGACGCCGCACTCACATGGATGGAGGAATCGAATCGCCGGCACCAACCGGCCAGTGCCCGTTACCTGGCATTTGCGGATCGCGCCGTGATGGTGGACTCTCCCGATGCGATCCGTGCGCTGTCGGTGTCGGAAGGCGCGCGGCGTGACGGTGTGCTCGATCAGGCGGCCACCAATCTGGAACAGGCGGTGGAGGTGGCCTTGCTCGGCCTGGACCGCGAACGGGTGAAACGGCTGGTGTTGATGACCGATGGCAACCAGACTGAGGGAGAAGTCCGGCAATTGTTGCCGCGACTGCAAGAGGCGGGCGTGCGCGTCTACCCGGTTGCCGCCCGGGTACGTGACGAGGGCGATGTCTGGCTGGACGGTTTCGCAGTACCGGAGGGATCACGCGCCGGCGAGCCGATGAGCGTTACGGTGCGTGTATTCGCGCCGCAGGAAACCCGGGCGCGTATCCTGATCCGGAACAGCAGCACACCCCTGGCTGCGCGCAACGTCACGCTCAAACCGGGATTCAATCCGGTGGAAATCGAGCTGCGCATTTCCAAGCCCGGACCGGCAATGCTCAGCGCGCAACTGACTTCTGCGCAGGACAAAGTGCCCGACAACAACCAGCTGCAACGGCAGGTGTGGGTCGGTGCGAAAGCCAGAGTCTTGATGGTGGACAGCCAGCCGGAACGCGCAGTTTCTCTGCGCGACGCACTGACGGCAGAAGGCATGCAGGTGAACCTGGCGGCGCCGGCGGAACTGGAAGCCATGGTTGACGCGTTCGCGGAATACGAAGCCCTGATTCTGAGCGATGTGCCCGCTGCGGCGTTGTCTGTCGAGACAATGATTCGGATCGAAAAATTCGTGCGGGACGATGGCGGCGGACTGTTGTTTATCGGCGGCGAGAATGTGTTCGGCGAGAAGGGCTATAGCGGCACTGTGGCGGAAAAAATTCTCCCGGTGCAGTTCAAGGCGCGGGAAAAACACCAGGATCTTGCGTTGGTGATTGCATTGGATCGATCCTATTCGATGAAGGGCCGCAAGGTGGAAATGGCCAAGGAGGCCACTCGCGCGGCGCTGGATCTGTTGGAAGAGCAGCACCAATTTGCCGTGGTGGCATTCGATTCGCAGCCCTACATTGCAGTACCCATGCAGACGGCTCGCTCGCGCCGCAAGGCCGAGGATCAGATCAGCCGCGTCCAGGCCAGCGGCCAGACAAACATTTATCCGGCGCTGGGGATTGTGTACCGGTTGCTGCAGAAATCCGATGCCAAGGCGCGGCATGTCATTTTGCTCTCGGACGGTGATACCCATCCGGCGGACTTCGAGACTCTGCTCAAACGCATGACCGCGGAAAAAATCGTGGTCTCGACGGTGGCGATCGGGGAAGGAGCAGACCGGGGATTGATGAGCGACATCGCCAGATGGGGCAAGGGCCGCGCCTATGTGACGTTGAGCGCGGAAGCCATTCCGCAGATCTTTGTGGAGGAGACCCGCCGGGCGGTGCATTCCAATTTGCAGGAAGAATCCTTCAAACCGGTGGTGGCACGCCAGAGCCAGGTTTTTCAGGGGCTGGACATGAACGCCCTGCCAGAACTCAAGGGTTACGTGAGTACCAAACCCCGGGATACTGCCGAGGTGCTGCTCACGACGCCCGCCGGTTCTCCAGTGCTGACGCGCTGGCAGTACGGTTTGGGCAAGGTGGCGATGTTTGCCTCCGATGCGAGCAGTCGCTGGGCCGTGAACTGGCTGGAGTGGAAAGGTTTCGGAAAACTCTGGGGACAGACGGTTCGCGAATTATTGCGGCGTGATTCAGGCGAACGGCTGGATTTCCGCGTGGTGAGGCAAAGGGACCTGGCTTTGATGAGCCTTTCGGCATTGTCGCTGGAGGGACAGTTTCTGGATTCGCTGGCGCCGCGAATTCGGGTAAGCCGCGCCGATGGCGTGCGCGAAACGGTGTTGCTGCGTCAAAGCGGACCGGGAACTTATGTGGGTAGGATTCCACTGGGTCCGGCGGCGACGGCCGGTTTCGAGTTGTTGCCTTCTGCCGGCATAGGTGCGTCCTCGATCGCGCGCGCCGGCGCACGCTATTTGTCTGCCCAATACGCGGATGAGTACCGTTTTCGGCCTCCTGACCTCGAATTGCTCGACACTTTGGCAAAACACACCGGGGGTAGGCGCGGTGCCGATGCCGCGCAGATTTTCGCTTCGCAGGGTGACCGAAGTCACACTGCGCACCGGCTGTGGCCCGGGTTTGCCCTGATGGCTTTATTGTATTTTCTTATTGACATCGCTGCGCGCCGGTCTGCGTTGGCGTGGCGTTGGCTGCGTTCCTGACTACGCCTTACACCTGAGCGGGAGAATAGAGCAGGCGAATCCTGTTGCGGCCATCGTTGAAACTGTATTCGGCACCGCGGGTGAGTTGAACGGTCAAGAAGGCACCGAGTCCGCCCACCCGGCGGGCCTGGACGAGCGCTTCCGGATCGGTGTCCGTGCCACCACTCAATGGATTGAAAGGGGGGGCCGTGTCCTCGTACACCAGGGTGACCAGGGTGCCGACTTCCTCGAAGGTGATTGAAACCGGCGCATCACAATCGCCCTTGTGTCCGTGTGTCACGGTGTTGACGAACAATTCTTCGACAATTAACGTCAATTTGTGGCGATCTTCGCTGGACAGGTTTGCCATGCCGCAGAATTCCTCGATCAAAGTCTTGATACTGTCGAAGGCAGGCCTGCTTGCCGGGAATATCCGGCTGACGCGATTCAAGATATCCTCCACAAAAACCTCGGTATAGACTGCCATTCAGACCCATACGCAAGGGATGGGCCTGGCAGCGGGGAAAGGCTGTGCACGGTTTTTGCTGCCATTAGGTTCGTATCCGCAAAGGCTGCGGAAAGAATTTTGGGTAACAGGAGACAAAAATGAACGGAATCTTCAATATACGCAAGTTTGTCATGATTGGCGCCATGGTTGCCGCTTCCGGCCTGATGGTGTCGGCGGATGCCATAGCAGCGGACGCCGGTCGCGTGAAAGTGGCCAAAGGAGATGTTTTCGTCATGCGCGACGGCAAACGGATGGCTGCACCAGTCGGATTTTCCATCGAGGTGAAAGACACCGTCAAAACGGGCGCTGATGGATCGGTGGGCATCACATTTCACGATAACAGCTTGCTGTCTGCCGGGCCCAACAGCGAACTGGTCATCGAAAAATTCGTCTTCGACAGCACCACGCACGTCGGCCAATTCGATACCCAGCTGAAAAAAGGGACACTTGCCGTGGTGTCGGGAAAAATTGTCAAGCAGTCGCCGGAAGCGATGCGCATTCGGACACCCGCCGCCATCATGGGCGTGCGAGGCACGGAATTCGTGGTCAAAGTTGACGAGCCCGCGACCAACTGATGAAAAAGCAGCATGGGTGCCGTACGGCGATGCTCTGCATCGCCGTACTTTTTTTATCCTCCTGTGCACAAACGGGGTCATCAACGCGCAGCAAGGCGGCGTCCGGTACGGACGGGCGAAATGACCTGGTCGTACTCCTGCCCAAGCCGAACGGAAAAATTGGCGGCGTAATCGTTCGCGCGGGTGAGGGGCAGTCTCTGCTTCTGGACACTGCCTACGCCGGCGCGGAAGTATCGCACGCCGGCAACCTGGCGCCGGTGACCTACAACCGTTCGCGCACGCGGCGCGAATTCGGTACCACATTGGATGCCTTGCCGGGCCGGCCAACGAGTTTTCTGGTTTATTTTCTCGAAGGCCGGGACGACCTGATACCGGAATCTGAAAAGGAAATCCTGGCTTTTTTCACGGAAATCGACAAGCGCCCGGACCCTGAAATTCTGATAATCGGGCATGCGGACGCCGTCGGTACCGATTCGTTCAACGACCAGTTGTCCCGTCAACGCGCACAAAAGGTGAAGGATGACCTGGTCCGCAGAGGCATTGCCGCCGATCGGATCGCCGTTGCCGGCCGAGGAAATCGCGAGCCACTGGTGGTGACCGCAAAAAACGTCCGGGAACCGCAGAACCGCCGGGTCGAAATCAGCGTTCGCTGAAGCTTTGGTCCCGGCCCCCGTCGCCTGGCGGACGGCCTTCGTGCGTAGTGACTGTTTTGATGTCCGGTTCATGCGTCCGGACCGTTCCAGAGCAAGGCCAGGATCGTCAGGTCGTCCGAGCGTTCCGTCTGCCCGACAAAATCCTGCACATCCTGGCGGATATTTCTGATCAGCGCGACCGTGGCATCACGCTGTTTCATCGACCGCTCCAGCACTCCCCGCAATCGAGTCTTGCCAAACAATTCTCCTCGCGCGTTCATCGCTTCGGTGATGCCATCGGTGTAGAGGCACAACATTTCTCCCCGCGCCAACTGGCAGGTATGTGACGGATAGACAAAGTCGGCGATCACACACAGCGGCGGGCCGCCGTCAAAGTCGATCCGCACGGGTCCCGACGCCCCGGGCCGCAAGGAAAGCGGCGCGTCGTGGCCGGCGTTGCACAGTTCCACAATTCCGGTGTGCAGGTCCAGAATGCCGGCGATGACGGTCACAAAAAGCATCTCGGGATTGTCCCGGGCGATTTCTTCGTTGGCCGCCTGCATGACTTCTCCGATGCCGGGTGAAACGCTGGTTTGGCTGCGCAACACCGCACTTTTGTAAAGCGCCTTGCTCACCGCCATGAAAATGCTCGCCGGAAGTCCTTTGCCGGCGACGTCGCCGACCAGGAAAAACAGTCGGTCGTCGCCCAATTTGAAAAAGTCATACAAGTCGCCGCCAACGGACTTGGCGGGCTCGATAGTCGCCTCCAGTTCGAATCGCCGATCCTGGTAGAAGTCGGCAGAGGTCGGCGGCAGCATGCCCATTTGTATTCGTTTGGCGGCTTCCAGTTCGCCGGCCGCACGGGCGGCAGATTCGCGCTCGATTTCAAGTGCGTGACGCAATGCCCGGCGCTGGCGGTCTTCGTCAATGAGTGTGCCGCTAAGCATGACGCCGAACAATACGTTGGCCGTTGCCGCCGGCAGGACAATGCTGAGCAACAGATGAAACCAGTAATAAAGCGCGAAGCCCAAGGCAGCGAGCCCGACCATGATGCCTATGTATATTGCGGCGGAATAACGCGGCCGCACAGCGGGAATGCCAAAGATCAGGATGACTCCGCAGAAAGCGACCAACCCGCTCTCGATCCATCTGAGCATGGCCGGCCGCTGAAGCAGGGAATTTTCGAAAATGCCTTCCAGGATCTGAGCATGAATCTCGACGCCGGGTATTTGTTCGCCAAGCGGCGTGGTTTTGTAGTCCAGCAGGCCGATACCTGTTGCCCCGATCAGCGCCAGCTTTCCTCGGATTTTCTCCACGTCCACGTCCCCGCGCAGCACATCGATGGCGGAGACATAACGCCGGGGGTCGTGCAGGCTGAAATGCACCCAGATGGAACCGCTTTCATCGGTGGGCAGGACAACATCGCCGATTTGCATTTCGCTTGAGCCGGAGGCATTTCCCAAAACGGTAAACCCCTGTTCTCCCGCGGCCAGTCGGAGCAACTCCACGGATAGCGCCGGCATCAGCATGCCACCGATCGACGCATACAAGGGCGCACTTCGGATCACGCCGGCGCCGGGATCCGCGCTGATCAATCCGTGCCCGGCTGCCGCGTCATCGAGCTTTTCAAGGCTCCGGGTGGCGCCCGCAAACGATCGCAGAAACGCAGACGGATCCTCGCCGCGCACACGGAATGGCGCCGCACGTCCTGTTGCGCGAATGCCCGGTTCGAGGGTCTCCGCCCCGGCCACGCCAAGTGCCACTGGGTGCTGTCGCAGCGCGGCGGCCAGAATCGAATCGTTGTCCGGCAGTTTTTTCAACCGGCGCGCGATCTCGGGGTCCAGTCGTTCGACCACGCGTGCAACGTTTGCCGCAGACATGCGGTCTGGCTCTGAGAACAGAACGTCCACTCCGATTGCAGCGGGGCCGATTTTCCCCAAAGCCTGGATCAGGTTCGCCATGATGGTGCGGGGCCACGGCCACTGGCCGAGTTGATCCAGGCTCTTCTGGTCAATTGCAATGATTACGGCTGGTGCGCTGCTGGGTATCCGCGGCGACAGGCGCTGATACCCATCGAACAAGGCGAATTGAAGTCCGGCGAACAGCGGTTGCGTAGGCAGGAAGGAAACCAGCAGGAATACGGCAAGGAGGATAGTGCCGATCGTGCGTCCGCGACCGCTGACCAGTGCGCTCAACACTGCATCGCGCACGGAGTGCAAAAACGTTGCGCCGGGCTCGCTGGGTTGCTTCAAACCTCGATTTCCAATCCATCGTAGGCCGCCGTCACGGTCAGCTTCCGGGGCCCTCGAGTGAGTTGTTCGAAGCGAACGGTTTCATTGAGAATGGAGGCAATGCGCTCGTCATCGAACGCGGGTTCATGATGGAACAGGCACAGATGTTTAGCCATTGCCAGCTGGGCAAGTTCCACACCCACCATGTTGCTCGAATGTCCCCAGTCTTCTTTCATGGTGACCGCATCCAGCAGCGAATACATGGCATCGAAGATGATCAGATCCGCGCCCCGGAAAAACTCGACAAAGGACTCGGTTTCCGCGGGGACTTCGAGTTTGTGTTCGGAATCTGTCGAATAGACGACAATTTTGCCATCGCGTTCGAACCGATATCCGAAAGAGTCGCCCGTGTGGCGTTGCAGTTTGGGCGTGACATGGAAACCTGCAATCTGAGTCGTCTGTCCGGCCCGCAGGGGAACGAATTCGATATCCGCGCCGAGCTTGGAAAATTCCACCGGAAAACACGGCGCCGATTGTTGCAGACGAAATGCCTGCTCCAGCGTGTCGTGACATCCGTGAATCCGGATGCGCACGTCTTTCAAGTAGGCCGGCGCAAAAAAAGGAAATCCCATGATGTGGTCCCAGTGCACATGGGACATCACCACGTTGACCACTGGCCTGGTGCGGCCCGCCAGCCGCGAAATGATGCTAGTACCCAAGGCACGTGCGCCGCTGCCTACGTCGCAAACCAGAAACTCCGGACCACCGGTTTCGATTTCCACGCAGGGAGAATGACCGCCGAAAGTGTTGGCGAGGCAGAATTCAAGGTCATTATCGAGAAAGGCGCCCACTTTGTGCGGGCTGTCGATTCCTTTTTCGATCGCGAGCTGGAGGACTTTCTCGATCTTGCCGCGCAGTTGGGCGGTGGTCAGTGAAACCGGTATCGAACCGCGTGTTCCCCAGAAATGTACCCGCATGTCATGCCGTCGATTTGACGTCAAAGGCGGGCAATGCGGCGGGGGCAAGTTTTGCAACAGCGTCACGGACGCTGTCAAATGTTTCGAACACCAGTGTGAAGCGACTGATTTCGAAAATCTCTTTCACCACCGGTTGCATCGCCGCAACGACGATGCTGCCACCCTGGGCCTTGGCCTGTTTTTCGGCGAGCATGAAACAGCGAAGTCCCGCGCTGCTGATGTAGTCGACATTGCCCAGATCGAAAACCAGTTGTTCCCCGTCGCCCTTGCAACGGGCAATGAACGGACTCAGTTGGCTGCGGAAATTATCGCAGTTGGCGTGATCGATTCTGCCTGCCGGAGACAGGACCAGTATCTTGTCGAAATTCTGGTTACGGAGTTCCAATTTCTGCACCCGGGGAATCGTCTATCGCAGCGCGCATATTAAACCTGAAATTTTCTCCGGCAGACAGTGTTTCGCGCAAGCTGTTCAGGCGAAGAACGGGAAAGTCTCAAATCGCCCGGAAAACAATTTTCCGCTGTCGCGGTAGCCCAGCCAGTTCTCGATGAGGCTGGCATAGACGCGGCGGAAATCCGTGGTATGCAGCAAATTGTCTCCTTCGTCCAGATTTACAAGACTGGGCGGTGTTCCGTAGTGCCCGCCGCGGACTTTTTTGCCGATCAAGTACATGTGGTTCGCAGTGCCGTGGTCAGTGCCCAGGTTGGCGTTCTCCGGAACGCGCCGTCCGAATTCGGAGAATACCAGCATCACCACGTCATCGGCGCGACCGATGCGTTCCAGATCCTTCATGAATCCCGCCACCGCGTCGGATACGTAGGTCAGCAGGCGCTGGTGCAGATCAGGTTGCTGGACATGGGTATCGAACGCGTTGTTGCGATAAGAGGTGTAGTACAGCCGCGTCGGGAAGTCGGCTGCAATCAACGAGGCGATTTTCGGCAGATCCACCGACACGACTCCGTAGTCCACCGGAGTCTTGTAGCGTGTCCAGGCTTCACGCACCAGTTGTGACGCTTCGCGCGCGCTGCGCGCCACACCGTGGAGGAATTGCCGGGAAGCGTTGGCTGTATCCTGGGCCGCGGGCACGTCATCGAGCAAAGGTCGTGTCTGATGCAGTCCCTTGCGGCCGAATTTTTCGGGGTCATCAAAGACCACAGGCACGTGATCCCTCGCCCTGACCGCGAGCGACTGGGCTTCGTCGATATTGATCACAAAATTCGGCGTCAACTGTGGATCGATGGCATCGGCGACCCGCCCCACCCAGCCGTATTCTTCGCCGCTGTTGGGTGCGCCGGTATGCCAGTAGGCCATCGAAGTGAAATGCGAAAATGAGGGCTGTGCATACCCGCAGCCGTGAGTGACGGCCATCCGCCCGTCTTTGAACAGGCGTTCGAAGCCGGCCATGCCGGGATTGAATCCGAATCGCTCGTCGATCCGGCGCAGCTTTTCGGCGCGGATGCCGAGGTTCGGACGGTGCCGGTAGTACGCATCGTCGGTATACGGCACCAGCGTGTTAAGCCCGTCGTTGCCGCCGGAGAGTTCCAGCACCACCAGAATGCGATTCGAGGAGGGCGCCTCCGCGGCAAGCGCCTTGGAAAACACCATGGGCACGGATGCGAAGCTGCCTGCGCCGATACCAGCGAAACCGGCCCGTAAAATCTCGCGCCGCGTCCAGGATTTGATGAGGGGTTGATTGGATTTCATTTGTTTTTCCGCGTGGTTGTTTCTCGTTGGCGAGTGGTCAGCCCAGTTGATAGTCGGACATGGAAAGGATGAGGTGCAGCGTATTACGCAACGGCTCTTCGAGAAAACTTGCCGCCTGCTGGATGTCCGCCGTGCCGAGTTCACCTTCCAGAAATTTGGCGACCCTCTGGCGTGTGACGGCATCCACGGGCACCGAGATGAAACGGCCAATCAGGTGATCTGCCGCGTCGCCGGTGGTCTTGCAGCCGGCTTGCAGAACAATGGCCGTCAGATTCAACTGTGGCGTGCTGCGGTCGATGGGCTTGACTTTCTGAAGGGCGAGTCGCCAGCCGCGGAAACTTGCCAGGCGGGTGTTGAAATCCTCGTCGCGATCTGCCATTTGCATGGACATGGAGGTCATTTCCTTGGCGTCCGGCTTGGTTGCCGACGTCACGTCGAAGCCCAGGGCCAGCTTTTCGCTGACCGTGGCAATCTGGTAATCGGTCCCCGGGTAGCGATCCAAAGGAAGGAAATTGATATCTGGAAATACGGCGTCATAAACGAAATTCCCGCGTGCCAGTAACAGGCCGGGAGTGATCCAGCTTCTGCCGTTTGCCCAGCCGGCCACCGTGGGGGGATAAAACAGCTTCTGACCGAGTGAATCCGTGACATCATTGAAATCGGGCACGCCGGGAATCGCCTTCAATCCCATTTTCCGATAAGTCGATACCACCAGCTCGACCGGGGGTTTGATGCGGGTTCCCGTCGACGCGGCGCTGTAGAAATCCCGCGAAAGGAAAACGGTTTCCAGAAACGGCGCGATTTCGTAACGCCCATCGCGCAGCCGTTGACCCAGTTGCGCCCGCAGTGCCACCGACAATTCCTGGCGTACCAGGTAGCGATAAATTTTACCTGCCACATAGTCGGCGGTGACTGGCTGCGCAAGGATGGTGTCAATGACCTCGATGCCGTCAAAATTGCCTTGTCTGCCCAGCACCGTCTTCATGGACGCGTCGTGCTTTTCAGGAGAGATTACAAACTTCAAGTCAACGAAGTTCCACCCGGTAAAGGCGCGCGCCGCCTCGCGGATGTCAGTTTCGCTGTAATTGCCCACCCCCATGGTGAACAGCTCCATGATCTCGCGGGCGAAGTTTTCGTTCGGGGCGCCTTTGACATTCACCGCCGCATCCAGAAAGGCCAGCATGGCCGGATCCTGGCTCACGGCAATGATCAGATCGCGGAAATTCCCGGTCCCGGCACGCCGGAACAACTGATTCTGCAAATACATCTTGCGGTAGTCGCGGACCTTTTCTTCGCTGGTGGCGAAGTGGCCGTGCCAGAACAATGCCATTTTTTCTTCCAGTGGCCGACGGGTGGCAAGCATGCGGTTGGCCCACCAATATCCCAGACGATGGGTCTCGAGCCGACTGGCCCGCAACCAGTAGAAAAATCGATCCGCGACCGGTTGCAGTCGCCGGTTGCCCGAGGGCTTGACCTTGACCCCCAGCGCTTCACCAGTTTTTTTTGCCAAGTCCGTGGCGGCCGGCCGGGACGGGGGGAAAGGCTCGAGGCCGGGATCGTGGGCGCCGGATTCGTCGAATGGTGCCAAGGTGTCCGGGATGCTTTGATAACGGACCAGATAACGCACCGCATTTTGCGGCGTCATGCCGGCCAGGAACGCAATTTCTTCCGGAGTACCGCCGAAGCCGGCGCGCTCAAGAAGATGCGCCGCCCGCCCGGCATCCCAGTCGCTGGCGGAAATGGGGGCGAGATCACCTTCCCAGGAGGCTGCCAATACAGGCGTGGCGACAAAAAGAGACAGAAGGACGAGAAATCGGGGGAGACTAAACAAGGATGGTCTGGTCATGGTGATTTTCCATTTCAATTGAACTTCTCGCGTGCGAGGTTGGCACGAGCCCGCCGATTGCGAGGCCATCCGAGTATTTTACTAATTTGGCAAGGCCAGTTAGTCGCAATTGTGACTCATGATTTTAATGAAGTGCCTTGACGCCGCGCCCGGGCCCAGCGTAGGTTCGTGGCGTCGCGGGAGGCGGACGCCCCGCTTTTCCGGACATGACCGGTATTGCGGACTTGGCCACGCTTGTTTCTCTTCTGATGGTTGGTTTTTTCCTTGGCATGCGGCACGCGACAGACGCGGACCACGTGATTGCCGTCTCGACGATCGTCAGCCGGGAACGGTCCATGCGCGGGGCCGCGGTGATCGGGGCATTGTGGGGGCTCGGCCATTCCTTGACCGTTGCAGTTGTCGGCGGAGCGATTCTGGTTTTTACCGTGGTGATTCCGCCCAAACTCGGTCTTGCCATGGAGTTCGGGGTAGGCGTGATGCTGGTTTTGCTGGGATTTTTCAGTTTGACCGGACTCAACCTATGGATTCGCGACAGTATCCGGCCGGGGGTCTTGCCCCACGGACATCTGCATACTCACGCACATGGCGACTTCGCCCACAGCCATGCCCATGGACACGGCTTGGCGGACCATGGTCACCCCGAGGAGGCGACGCCCCAGGCGTGGCTGGACAGCCGGCTTGCCGGCATCGGGTTCTACCAGATGCTGCGTCCGCTGATAGTGGGTGTGGTGCATGGGTTGGCCGGGTCGGCGGCGGTGGCGCTGCTGGTGCTCACCGCAATCGACAATCCCTGGTGGGGAATGGTCTATCTGGGCTTGTTCGGCCTGGGCACCATTGCGGGTATGATGTTGATAACGGTCGCAATTGCCGCGCCTTTTGCCTATTCGGCGCAGCGTTTTCCGTATTTCAATGCCTATCTGCGAGTTGCTTCCGGATTGTTGTCCCTCGGGTTCGGTCTTTTCTTGATGTATTACGTCGGTTATGTCGATGGTCTGTTCCTGCAGGATGCCAGGTAGTCGCCACCAGAAGCCGCCAAGGCACTGCCTTCCTCCAGATTAATTCTGTCGCGGCGCAGCATTGACCAAAGGGATGCCGAACCCTAGACTTTTTACATGAATGCTCACGCCGGCAAGGTTTTGGAACCGAAGCGCTGGCCGATGTACAAGGTTGCGGCGGCGGGCTTGCTGGTGACGGGGATGATCGGATTGATTGGCGCGGCAGCCTGGCGCGAAACGCACCCGGGGAAATCCGGCGCCTCGCTGCAGAAGTCGGGGCCTGACGGGCTGCAACGCCCGGCGCTCACCGCAGCAGAAGAGACTTATGCGGCATCGCTCTGGCCGATTCACCTCGAAGTGAAGCAGAACGCAGTCAAAATGACCTTCGCTGGCATGGCATACAAACTGGGCGACATCCGGCAGGCGGCATTCCGGGAGAGAATCCGTCCCCTGCCACACTTGTTTGCAACCTCGCTGGCGCGAGCCGAGAAGCTGCCGGTGCCGGCCGGCATGCGGCGGACGCACGGCGAATACCTTCAGGCGGTGGGTCTGTATCGGGATGCCGCCCGGAAAATGCTCGATGCCGGCGAGGAGAACAGGGAGTCGGAAATGATCGGGGCGCACGAATTGTCGACAACCGCAGCCTCGCTGATGCTGAAAGTCGGCGAGGCCTTGTGGCCCGGGGAATACAAGCCGAATTAAAAGAACGCGTCGGTGTACCGGCGGGACCGACGAAAGGAGTAGAGTGCGAAATGGAAAATCAAGGGGGAATGGACTGGCGCAGTACGGCTTCGGTCCAGGCGGGCAGAGCAGCATCACACCACTAGAGGAGGGGTCGAGAAATGAACAAGAAACTTGGACGGGCAATAGTCGCAGTTGGCATCGCCGTCGCGGCGTCGCTGGCGGCGCCGGTATCGCGGGCAGCCGACGTGTGTTCGGTTTGGCTGGTGGAAAACAGTCGTTTCATGAACGTTCCGTTCGGCATGTTCCATCCGGATCGCTCGTTCGTGCAGGGCAGCACCAATTCGCGCAATAACGTGAATACGGTGGATTTGCCGGTCAATGTCGGGGTTATCAAATGCGGCAACGAACTGATTCTCTATGACAACGGCTGGAACGCTACTGACTACCACAAGATGACGGGTACAGCGCACTGGTCTCCCTTGTCGCAGCAGATTGCGCAGCTTGGCTTCGACGCGAAGGATGTGGCAAAAATCGTGATCGGCCACGGTCATTGGGATCATGCGGGATCGCTGGACGAGTTTCCCAATGCCATGCTGTATGTGCAGAAGGAAGAATTGCGGGGCATCGAATGGGCCCTGAATTATCCAGGGCACGAACGCATTCGTGCCACCAACGTGGACAAGGGCGGGTGCAATCGCACACCGGCTTGCGGCTATCCGCCGAAAACCATGGATTCCATCTATGGCAAGGTGCTGCGCGGCAAAGCCGTGATTGTCGATGGCGACATGGAAATTGCCCCCGGAGTGAAAATCCATGCCGCACATCGCGCCCACACTGCCGGATCGCAGTTGCTGGAAGTGCCAACTTCCGTTGGAAAGTTGATGTTTGGCTCGGATGCCTACTCCTCATGGGAAGCGATTCGCGATTGGGAAGTAGCGAATATCCAGCAGACCGACTCGGTCCAGCAGTTTCTCGCCTATGAAAAGTGCTACAAAGTCACCGGCGGATACCAAAACTGCGTCGCGGCGCATGAGCCAAAGTCTTATTCCGACGGCTACCCACTGACCAAAAACGCCTGGGTGGGCATGAATGGCGGGCGCCTGGCGGAAATTGCCCTGGCACCCGGAGAAAAGTCGCGCAAGAAATAATTGGCAACGGGCACGTTACTTCGATGCGGGGAGCCGGAAATCCGGCTCCTCGTTTTTTTTGCGCGCAGTGTTTGCCGATTCGTGCGGAACCTGATTCCAGACATTTGCGTTTTTTTGCTGGCGGCAGGCATTCCGCCGGCCACATTCGCCCACGACCCCAGCGCATGGGGAGGGCTTTTTCGCTCTCGCGATCACGGCGCCACCTGGTTTCCCATGGACGCCGGATTGTTTGTGGGCGGCGCGCTGGCGATTGCCGTGGATCCAGGGAATTCGAACCATATTCTCTACGGGACGGACACCCGGCTGCTGCGTTCCAGAAACGGCGGCCGGGACTGGGTGCAGGAACCCGGGGCAGGCTTCGGCAGCTCGGTGTTTGTGCTTGCCATGCAAAAGGGCGGCAGCAATGCGGTGGCCGCGGCGGCCAGAGGAGTTTTTCATTCGGCGGCGGGCAGTGAGTGGGTCAACGCATTGGCGCCGGCTGGCGCAGTGCCGGCCCATGCCATCGCGCACGCGAAGTCCAGGCTGTACCTGGCAGCTGAGGGCGGCCTTTTTGCCAGTGACGATGGCGGACGCACCTGGGGCTCACCGATCCGGGAATTACCCGAAGGGCCGGTGGTCGCGATTGCCGTGCAGGCAATGCGGGATGTCGAGACCGTGTTTGTGGTGGCGCAAGACCGCGTCTGGGCAAGCGATGACGGCGCACGAAGCTGGCAACTGCGCAGTACTGGATTGCCATCGGCACGTATCGAATCATTGGGCGAAAACGGCCGGCTCTGGACGGTGGCGGATGGGCAGGTGTATGTGAGCGGCACCCAAGGCGCGCAATGGGAACCGGTCGGCGAACCGCTCCCGCAACGAGATACTTCCGTACGCGGGATCGCGGTCAGCGAAGACGGCAGGATCATCGTGCTGTCCACCCATCGCGGGGTGTTGCGCAGCGCCGATGCCGGGAAAAACTGGACACAGGTGGAGGGCAATCTTCCGGTGCATCTGGAATCTGGCCCATTGCTGCGCGATCCTCCCGATCCTTCCACTTTGTATGTGGGGTTCTCGCTGACACCGTACTCGGAATTGCGCCGGCGTGTCAGCGGTGGCGCGAATTTGCTGGCGAGCCTCGACGGTCTCAGTCTTGCCGGCGGTGTGGCCTTTCTTGCGCTGGTGGTCGCGCTCGGCGGGCTCGGTGTGCGCTGGCTCACACACCTTCGCGCAAGACGGTGAGTCGGAACGAAACATGTTCAGAAAAGAGGGGAAATTGCTCACACGAAAACGCACGATCCTGGTGGCTGTAGTTGTTGTTGCATTAACGGGGATATACGCCGGCATGCGCTATACAGGCCGGCCCGGCGGCGATTTCGTCGAGTACGTGATGCTGGAGAAAAACGACATGCCGACCGCGCTGGCCATCGCCGCGGACGGTACGGTCTGGTTCACAATGGATTCCGCCAATGCACTGGGCCGGATACGCAAAGGGAAACTCGAACGCATTGTCACCAGCAAACGCAACTATGTGGAGCCCATAGGGCTCGGGGTGGAAGCGAACGGCACAGTGTGGTTCACCGACCCGCTTGGGCAGTCCATTGTCAGTCTTGCGCCGGATGGAAAACAAATGGCGTACCCATTGGACACCCCCATTGCGCGTCTCGGGCGGCTGACCGTGTCGCGCGACGCATCGGTCTGGTTTGCCGAGAGCACGGCCTACAGCATCACCCGCCTCAAAGACGGCAAACTGACCCGGCACGAAATTCAGGACGTACGGGGCGGGCCGTATGGTGTGGCCACCGACGCGCAAGGCAACGCCTGGGCGACGCTCCAGAGCGGCAATCAGCTAATGCGCATCGCGCCCGGCGGTGTGATTACGCTGCACGAAGTGCCCACTCGGGCCAGTTCGCCCACCGATTTGATCGTCGATGAAAACGGCAGAGTCTGGTTCACCGAATTCAAAGGCAACAAGATCGGCGCGTTCTCCGAGGGAAAGTTCTCAGAGTATCCGGTGCCGGGAAAAGACTGGGCGGGGCTGTCGGGCATTACCGTGGCGCCGAATGGAGCTGTCTGGTTCGGCTTGCTCCGACACAATGCGATCGGGCGATTGCGCAACCAGCAGATCAGTATTTTCAGATTGCCGCGCGCGCAGGCCAGGCCCTATTCCGTTGCGGCTGACCAGGCGGGCAATATCTGGTATGCAGACATCAGTGGATATGTCGGCATGCTAAAGGCCGCCGCCGCCGCGCAATAAGACGGACTTTCAGGCCAGGGAATGCAGCGTAATCCATGCTTTGATTGTGAGCAGCAAGCCGACCATTACGATCAGCAGAGAAGTTGCCACCTGCATGCGCATGGCCCAGGGTCCAGCCAACCAGTCCAGTATCCTCTGACCGACTTTTGCGGCGACGACTCCCACAACAACCAGCGTGGCAGCGAAACCCACGCTGAACACCACCACCGTTGCAAGTCCGAGCATCACTTTGCCCTGCGCAAGCGCATTGAGCAGGATCGCCAGCGCTGCGGGATCGGGCAGCAACCCGCCGGCAATTCCCAGTCCGACGAGCACCCAAAGTCCGGGGCGCTGGTTGGTGACGAGTTTCAGATCGTGGGTGTGCTTCATTCCCCAGCCATGGCTGTGATATCCGGCGTCCTCGCTATCGTGGGTGTGGTCATATTGGTCACCGTGCACATGATTGTGGCCATGAATGTGGCGATGCAGAACCGCCGCATTTTCACTGGTAATAGCCGCGACCGGGCGATATTCAACGGCCGGCTTGATTTTCCGAGTAGGGACGCCTTGCAATGCCAGGATCATCTCGCGCTGTGTCCACAAGGTCCACAGCCCGATGACGATTACCAGCGCGCCGGTAATCAATGCCATCCAGGCTTCTATGCGTTGCGGCACCATGCCTGGTAGTCCGATGGAAGCCAGAATGCCCACCAGTACAATTCCACTGGTGTGGGAAAGCGTAACGAAAACGCCCAGAATCAATGCATCCACCGGCTTGCCGCGCGCGCCGACGATATAGGCGGCTGCGATAGTCTTTCCATGGCCGGGCGTGGCGGCGTGGACCGCGCCAATCCAGAAACTGGTCGCAAGATAAATCAGGGCATCGATCATCGGGAGGCGCGCAAGGCCGCGTGCACGAGGCAAGGGGTGGACAGACCGAGCATAGGATTCGGCCCGACAGCGTGTCAAGGTGAAGCTGGCTTCACCGACGGTGAATCGGTTTAGAATTCTTTGCGCGCCGAGATGACCTGACCGGCGGGAGCGCTTTGGGTGCCGGAACGGCAACAAGAACCAATGAACGGGGAGAGATGCATGTTTCGAATTCTGGTTTTTGTCGTGTTGTGGGCGATTGGCTTTGGCGCGGGGGCCGACACGCGGAAAGGTTTCGAAGCCTATGAAAAAGGGGACTACAAATCCGCGATCGCGGAATTTCACGCCTCTGCGCAGCAGGGTGACGGCCTGGCCATGTATTTTCTCGGCGAATGTTATTTCAATGGCCGTGGCGCGCTGCAGGATTACGCGGAAGGTGTGAAGTGGTACAAACTGTCCGCGGAAAAGGGCCAGGTGGAATCCCAGGAGACCTTGGGCGGCATGTATTTTTTCGGCAAAGGTGTGAAACAGGATTTCGCGCAAGCGGCAACCTGGTACACGATGGCGGCCAAACAGGGCAAGGCGTATCCGCAGTATCTGCTGGGGTATCTCTATGATCAGGGCAAAGGCGTCGCGCAAGATCAGGCGCGCGCCGCCGAGTGGTATCGCAAATCCGCCGAGCAGGGAAATCTGGACGCGCAGGAAAGCCTGGCTTCGTTGCTTTTCTTTGGTCGCGGCGTCAAACAGGATTACGCGGAAGCGGCCAAGTGGTATGCCAAAGTCGCGGAGCAGGGGCGTGCGTATCCGCAGTATCTGATGGGCTGGATGTCTGAACACGGGCAGGGACTGGCACCGGACCCCGTGCAAGCCGCCCGCTGGTATCACATGGCTGCCGAACAGAATGACGCGCGTGCGCAGGCAAGCCTGGGATTCTTGTATGCCGCCGGCAAAGGTGTGGCCGCCGATGCGGCGGAATCCGTCAAATGGTTTCAGAAGGCGGCTGCGCAGAAGGAGGCCTCGGCCTATGCCAGTCTTGGTTGGGCCTACTACCAAGGCAAGGGTGTGGCGCAGGACTACGCGCAGGCCGCGAACTGGTTTCTCAAATCCGCGGAGGACGGCGACGCGCAGTCGAAATACATGCTGGGCTTTCTCTACGAGGACGGCAAAGGCGTGCCGGCCGATGGCGGCGAGGCGGTCAAGTGGTACCAACAGGCCGCACAGGCGGGCGTGATAGAGGCCATGGAAAGCCTGGGCGCCTTGTACTTTTTCGGCAAGGGTGTCGCCCAGGATTACGGTGAGGCGGCCAAATGGTATCGGGTCCCGGCGGAAAAGGGCGGCACCTATGCGCAGTACCTGCTCGGATTTTTGTATGAGGAAGGCAAAGGCGTGACGGCGGATGCCGCCCAAGCCGTCAAATGGTTTTCGCTGGCCGCCGAAAAAGGTGAGGCGCGCGCGCAAAGCCATCTGGGCTGGATGCTCTGGGAAGCCAGGGGTGTGCAACAGGATGCGGTCATGGCCCATGTCTGGAGCAATCTTGCGGCGTCACAACTGTCCGGAGACGAAGGTGCCCGCGTGGGCAAAGTGCGCGATTTCATCGGTTCTAAACTGTCTGCCGAGCAACTGGCGAAGGCGCAGGAGGTCGCTCGCAACTGGAAGCCGCGCCCTTAGCAACCGCTCACCCTCCTGCGCCATGGGGCACAACCTGTCGCCATCATAGCGAAGAACTCATTGCACCCTGCTCTTGCCGATAACGCATGGGCAGGTCACGCCATAAATCCCCTTGCAAGCAGGCGCTTGCGGCTTCTCGTATTGCATCGATGAAATAAATGCCATGGTCACGCAGCAAAAATGTCGTCAAGAGAAATATTAGGGGGGACAGGAATTTAGTTGACGCAGCAGTTATTTTGCGAAGGATAGAAAATTATCCGAAATTTTTTTGCATGTCGTTTTCTGGTGACACGTTGATGAAAAATTGAGCAGCACAAAGAAGATGGCAAGCAGTGGAAAGGGTTTAAGCGGAATGCCACACGCCATCCACAAGGTTATCCACAGAAATTGTGGATATCATTGCGCACGGAAAATATTGTGCATGCAAATCAGATCGTGTAGTGGGCGCCGGCGCGCAAAAAAAATCAGCGTGTTCGGAAAAAATGCAAGGATTGATATCCGACCCAGCTCCAGCATGTTGCACGCAGTGGAGCCTCGCGGGATATGCGCCAGATTTGCTGACTGACAAAAGGTCCGTAAATCAAGTGATCGTCCGACGCGCAGTGCGCGTCATGGTCGTTTTCGTCGGTTTGCGCCGCGCGGAGTGCTTTTTCTCGCCGCGATTCGAGCGCGCGCCGGTAGGCTTCCAGCGCATCTTCCACTGCGGTTTCGCCGATCCCGTTGCCCACGACAAGTTCCCAGAAAAAACGGGACGCTGGCGGGTAGGCGAGTGCATCCTCAATCGGTGGACGCAGGCTGGGTTTGTTTTTTTTCTTTCGAATCTGCTCCTTGTCCTCTGACTTCTTTTTCTTGCCCATCGCGGTTATCCCTCATTCACGTGATACCGGAACAGCCCCACCTGTGGGGAAAATTTGACTGACCCAGCGCGATGTATACGTCGATTTCATGACAGTATTGTCACAATCCAGAAAATTCAACGGCTCTCTCCTGTCTGCGCTCTTACTGGATCATGAAGAAGTTTTGAGTGACTGATTCGCATGCCAAAATTTGCCGCCAATCTGCATTACCTGTTTAGCGAATTGCCTTTTCTTGAGCGATTTGAGGCGGCCGCCGTAGCCGGTTTTCGGGCGGTCGAGTTCCAGGTTCCGTACGACTATCCGAAAAAGGAACTGGCGGCGCGTCTGGTAACCAACGGACTCAAGATGGTGTTATTCGATGCACCGATGGGCGACTGGGATCGCGGAGATCGAGGCTTGGCGGCGGTGCCTGGGCGGGCTGCCGAGTTTCGCAACAGCCTCAATCGAGTGATCGAGTTCGGCGAGGCTTTGCAGTGTGAAACGGTTCACCTGATGGCGGGGGTGGTGGGGCCCGGAGAAGACTACCAACTTGCGGAGCGAACTTACCTGGAAAATCTGACCTACGCGGCGAACTTGCTCGCGCCGTACGGGATCGGTGCGGTCATCGAGCCGATCAACAAGAAGATGGGTGTCGTGCAGAACGGGCCGAGTTATA
Source organism: Burkholderiales bacterium (assembly GCA_046155535.1). Lineage (GTDB taxonomy): Bacteria > Pseudomonadota > Gammaproteobacteria > Burkholderiales > JACQAP01 > JACQAP01. The sequence continues at coordinate 24,484 of JBJXFN010000155.1, read as the reverse complement.
CGACTCAGGGCATGCACGGGTACTTCCTGAACCACACCAAACACGCGCGCCAAATACTCGAAGCGGTCGGCAGCCCGAACTTGTTTTTCCATCTAGACCTTTATCACATGCAGATGCTGGAGGGAAATTTGGCGGAGACGATTCGCGAAAACTTCAAACTGGTCAGGCATTTCCAGATCGCGGGCGTGCCTGGACGGCACGAGCCCACGGAGGGGGAAATCAACTATCCCTATTTGTTTGATCTGTTGGATCAGCTGGGTTATTCGTGGTGGGTCGGCTGCGAATATCGTCCCAAGCAGAATACTTGGGCCGGCCTGGGTTGGGCGGCGCCTTACGGAATCAAGGGCGGACAATCCTACAGGCGTGTGTAGGCGCTAACATTTTCAGCCGCGGAGCCAAAAAAAAGAGGGGCGCCGGAGCGCCCCTCTGAAAGCCACGATATCCGAAGGGAGGAGGAAAGGATACGTGGGGGGAGAAATTGCAAAACCAATGTAGGCTTCGTCCCCGAGAAACCTCGCTGGCCGGAACCAGGCGCAATAAAGACACGGCAACACTATACCTATGCAATTTTGGTTGGTAGTCGAATTTAAAGAATATGATTTATGCAAAAAAAGTGCTAAATTTCTCCGCGAATGGACAGACTGTATCAAATGCGCGTTTTCACCAGGGTCGTGGAGACCGGCAGTTTCTCAGCCGTGGCCCGCGAAATGGGGACGATCCAACCCACGATCAGCAAACAACTGACTGCTTTAGAAGAACATTTGGGCGTTCGCCTGTTGAATCGCACCACCCGGCAACTGAGTACCAGCGAAGCCGGGAAAAAATACTACGAACGGTGCCGCCAGATTCTGGAGGAAATTACCACCCTGGAAGGCAGCCTCTCCGACCTGCAGAACCAACCCACGGGGTTGATCCGGATTCATGCCGCGGCGGCCTTTGGGCAGCTCTACATGCTTCCATTGGTGTTCCGCTTTCGTCGGCTCTATCCCGGCCTGGCCGTGGATCTGATGCTGAGCGATCGGTATGTCGATCTGATTCAGGAGGCCGTGGACCTGACCATTCGATTTGGAGAACTGGCGGATTCCCAGGTTGTGGCGCGCCGCATCGGCGGGACGGCGCGGGTGTGCGTAGCCAGTCCGGCTTATCTGCGCGCGCGGGGCACGCCTACCTCACCGTCGGATCTGCATTCGCACAACTGCATCACATACAACTACCTGTTTAGCAACGAATGGCAGTTTGAAGGTCCGCAAGGCGCGCAATCTCTACGGGTTCACGGTGATTTTCGTGCCAACAGTGCGCCAATCATCCGGGCAGCGGCATTGGAAGGCATCGGCATTGCGTACATGCCGGCGGTATTCGTGCAAACGGACATTGATCGTGGCAGCCTCATCAGGGTGCTTGCCGACTACGGTCCGCCTGCCGTGGATATTCATCTTGTGTACCCCTCCGCGCGGCTGATCTCGACGAAGGTAAAACTGTTTCTCGAATTCATCCGCCAGGAATTTGAAGGTATTCCGGCTCTGCAGGTGCCCACCACAACGCCGCGCCGCGGGCCGCGCATCCGCGCAAAGGTTCGGGCGTGAAATCATGACCACAGATTCTGTGCAGACGGCGGATCCGGTGGGTTTTTCCATGCGCTCGGCAACGCCTGACGATCTCCCCCTGGTGTTGTCGTTCATCCGTGAACTGGCGGAATACGAACATCTTTCTCATATGGTCACGGCGACCGAAGCGGGTCTGCGCGCCGCGTTGTTTGGTTCGCGCCCGGCGGCCGAGGTGATTCTGGGGTTTGCCAAGGACGAACCGGCCGGATTCGCCGTTTACTTCTGGAATTTTTCGACCTTTCTGGGCCTGCCCGGATTGTGGCTGGAAGATTTGTACGTGCGTCCCCACCATCGCAGGCGCGGATATGGCCGGGCGCTTCTGCTGGAAGTGGCCGCGATGGCCCGCGATCGAGGCTGCGGCCGCTTCGAGTGGGCCGCGCTGGACTGGAACGTTTCGGCGATCCGGTTCTATCGAGCCCTGGGTGCACTGCCGCTCGACGACTGGACTACGTTCCGGGTTACCGGGAAGTCACTGGATCACTTGGTCGCGATGCGCAGAAACAAAGGAACATGATGGATTCAGGAGGAGCCACTACAATACGCGCCGTGATTCGATCTGATTGCCTGCGGGCCGCGTCGATGTTTGCCATCGGCAAGTCCCATTTCCCGGAAAATTGCTTTCTGCCTTCGCGGCATGCCAGGCATCGCCGCGCGCCCAACGCGCTGTCCCTGCAACTTTCATAATCCGAATGGCCAAGAAACCCGCCGCTTACACCGCCGAAGACATCGAAATTCTGGAAGACCTGTGGCCGATCCTGCATCGGCCGGGCATGTACACCGACCCCGCCAATCCCAACCATGCGCTGGTCGAAATCATCGATAACGCTGCTGACGAAGGCCTCGCGGGATTCGCCAAGAATGTCTCGGTCGTACTGTACGAAGACGGCTCCGCCGAAGTCACGGACGATGGTCGTGGCATTCCGGTGGATATACATCCAAAGAAAAAAGTCCCGGCGGTGCAGGTGATTTTCACCACATTGCATTCTGGCGGGAAATTCCGCAAAACCGACAAGGACGCGGCGTACCGCATCGCCGGCGGGCTGCATGGTGTGGGCGTGTGTGTGCCCAATGCCTTGTCGACGCGCCTGGAAGTCGAGGTGCGGCGCGATGGCGAGCGTACACGCATCGTTTTTGGCGACAATGGCAAGGTCAGGGAACCGCTCAAGAAATTGGGTCAGATCGGTCCGCGAGAAAGCGGAACGCGGGTGCGCTTCTGGCCGGACCCTGCCTACTTCGATTCGCCGAAGATTCTGGTGGCCGACATCGCCGCGCTGCTGCGGGCCAAGGCCATGCTGCTGCCAGGCGTGAAGTTCACGTTGGGCATTGAAAAGAACGGCAAGATCGACACCCAGACTTGGCATTTTCCGGAAGGTATCAAGGGTTATTTCGAATCCGCCATCGCCCGCGCGGATCCGGTCGCCAGCAGTTTTCTCGGCGAGCGGTATGTCGCCGCGCAGTCCGAATCGGACAGCTTTGCAGAGGGCGAAGGCGCGATGTGGGCGATTGCCTGGACCGCGGAAGGCGAAACGGTCACCGAGTCCTACGTCAACATGATTCCCACCCGCGTCGGTGGCACCCATGTCGCCGGCCTGCGGGAAGGCGTTTATCACGCGATCAAGGCTTTCATCGACATTCACGCCATGGGCCAGCGCGGATTGAAAATCGTGCCGGAAGACGTATGGTCACGCGTGTGTTACGTACTGAGCGTGAAAATGCTGGACCCGCAGTTCAAGGGTCAAGTCAAGAACGAACTCATCTCCCGCGATGCGGTAAAGCTCACCGCGCAGATGGTGCGCGATCCCTTCGAGCTCTGGCTCAACCAGCATGTGGACGAAGGCAAGCGCATCGCCGAACTGGTCATCAGCCAGGCCAATGCCCGCACCCGGGCGGCGCAGAAAGTCGAACGCCGCAAGACCTCCGGCGTCGCGGTGCTGCCGGGCAAACTCACTGATTGCGCCTCCGACGATCCCGAACGCAACGAAATGTTCATCGTGGAGGGAGATTCCGCCGGGGGCTCGGCCAAGCAGGCGCGCGACAAGGAATTCCAGGCCGTGCTGCCGCTCAAGGGCAAACCCAAAAACACCTGGCAGGACAGTCCCGATACGCTGTATGCGAACAAGGAAATCGAAGCCATTGCACTGGCCATCGGCGTGGATCATCACAAGCCCGGCGAGAATGCCGACCTGTCCGGATTGCGTTACCGAAAGATCGTCATTCTGGCGGACGCGGACGTCGATGGCGCACACATCCAGGTGCTTCTGCTGACCTTGTTCTTCAAACACTTTCCGAAATTGATCGCGAACGGCAACGTATTTGTCGCGCAGCCGCCGTTGTTTCGCATCGACGTGCCGGGACAAGGCAAAGGCAAGCCGGCGCGCAAACTCTATGCGCTGGACCGCCAGGAACTCGAAGCGACTGAGGGAAAACTCGAAGACGAAGGGGTCAAGCCTGGCTCCTGGACGGTAAGCCGCTTCAAGGGCCTGGGCGAAATGAATCCGGAGCAACTTTGGGAAACTACTCTCAATCCCGACACCCGGCGCATGCTGCCGGTGGTGCTCGATGAGGGCCTGGACGTGTCGCTGGATATTTTCAACATGATGATGGCACGCGAAAACGCCTCCCAGCGGCGCGAGTGGATGGAAACATACGGAAACCTTGTCGAAGCGGACATTTCCTGAGGCAGGGGCAAGGCATAGGCAATTCGGAATCAGAGGAATCAGAAGCGACGATGGCGGATCAAAAAGAATTGTTCGGTGACGGTGAAACGGCCGTGATCGAAAAGAAGAAAAATCCGGAGGCGGTCCCTGCGGCCCGAAACGGCGGCAGCGGCGGTGCCTTGCCGCCGCATTTTGCGCCGATGTCAGGCGAATTGGGCGGCCACCTGCCACTGGGCAAGTATGCGTCCACCCAGTACCTCCAGTATGCGATTGCGACGGTCAAGGACCGCGCGTTGCCGCGGGTGGGCGACGGCCAGAAGCCGGTGCAGGGGCGGATTCTTTATTCGATGTGGGAAAGCGGCACCCGTGCCGGCACCAAGCGCACCAAGTCCGCCGCAGTGGTGGGTGATGTGCTGGGCAAATTGCACCCGCACGGCGACCAGTCTGTCTATGACGCATTGGTGCGCCTTGCGCAGAACTTCACGCTGCGCTACCCATTGATCGACGGCGAGGGAAACTTTGGTTCGCGCGATGGAGATGAAGCTGCTGCCTATCGTTACACCGAAGCGCGGCTCACCCGTTTTGCCGAAGTGCTGCTTGCCGAACTCGACATGGGCACGGTTGATTTTGCGCCCAACTACGACGGCACGCGAATCGAACCCACAATATTGCCGGCGCGGCTGCCGGTGGTGCTGCTCAATGGCGCCTCCGGAATTGCGGTGGGCATGGCCACGGAAATTCCCAGTCACAACCTGAACGAAGTGGCGGCAGCGGCGATCGCAATGATTCGCGATCCGGACCTTTCGGTTGCCGGATTGATGAAACACATCAAGGGACCGGATTTTCCGGGTGGCGCGCAAATTATTACGCCGCGCGCCGAACTCAAGGAAGCCTACACATCCGGGCGCGGCTCGGTGCGGGTGCGTGCGCGCTGGAATATCGAACGGCTGTCGCGCGGGCAATGGCAGATGGTGGTGTACGAATTGCCGCCCGGCACTTCCGCGCGCAAGGTACTGGAGGAAATCGAGGGCATCACAAATCCGCAGAACAAGCCCGGCAAGAAGTCGCTTACGCCGGAGCAGACGCGCGAAAAGAGTCTGATGCTCTCGATGTTGGACAAGGCGCGCGACGAATCCGATCGCACACATCCGGTGCGTTTGGTGCTGGAGCCCCGGACCTCGAAGGTGGACGAAACCGAGTTCGTCAATCTGCTGCTCGCCAAGACCGGCCTGGAAGGCAATGTGCCGGTCAATCTGGTGATGGTGGGGCTGGACGGCCGGCCAACAGGGAAAAACCTGCGCGATATCGTTGCCGAATGGATCCGTTTTCGCCTGGAGACCGTCACCCGCCGCACCCGGCACCGCCTCGCACAGGTCCTCGATCGCCTGCATGTTCTGGAAGGCCGTCTGCTGGTCTTGCTGAACGTGGACAAGGTCATCAAGATCATCCGCAATGCGGACGAACCCAAGGTCGATCTGATCAAGGCGTTCAAACTCTCCGAGCGTCAGGCTGAGGACATTCTCGAAATCCGCCTGCGACAACTGGCGAAGCTCGAACACATCAAGGTCGAACAGGAAATGAAGGAGCTCCAAAAGGAGCAAAAGGGGCTCGACAAGATCCTTGGCGAAAAATCTGCGCTCGAGAATCTGGTGATCGCGGAAATCGAGGCGGATGCCAAAACATTCGGCGACAAGCGCCGCACCCGGATCGAGGAAGCCGAGAAAGCAGAAGTCGAGACCCCGGTGATCGACGAGCCGGTGTCGGTGATTTTTTCGAAGAAGGGCTGGGTACGCGCCCGCCAGGGTTGGGAAGTCGACGCGGCCACGCTTTCGTTCAAGGAAGGCGATGAGCTGATGGCATTGATCAAGTGCCGCACCGTCGATCCGGTGATTTTTCTCGATTCCAGGGGAAGGGCTTATAGTGTCGATGCTGGACAACTGCCACCGGCGCGAGGAGATGGTGCCCCAGCCTCGTCCCTGGTGGAAATTCAGGATGCCGCGCATATCCTTTATTGTCTGGGTGGCAAACCAGACACCAAGGTGCTGGTGGCGACGTCCGCGGGGTACGGATTTCTGTCCACCATCGGTGACATGGTCTCGAACCGCAAGGCCGGCCGCGAGTTCATGACGGTGGACGAAGGGCATACGCCGATTGCGCCATTTGTGTATGAAGATGCCGTTGGCAACTACGTCGCGGCGCTGTCGGAGAATGGCCGATTGTTGTTGTTCGCCATAGACGAACTGAAAGTGATGGCCAGGGGTCGCGGAATGATTGTCATGGGTCTGGACGATGGCGAAAAACTGGCGGCGGTCGCGGTGTCCGATCAGCGGACACTCGAAGTGTCTGGCATCGGGCAACGCACCCTGCGGGAAAAGGTCATCAGCCTGGCCGGCGCGAAGCTTGCGCACCATATCCTCAAGCGCGCGCGCATGGGGCGGGTGCTGCCGGAGAAGCTGAAAATGCCGCTCATGTTGCGGGTCAACGCACCGCCGGCCGGAAGCTGATCCGCGCGCAAAGGGGCGGCGGTCAGGTCGCCTTGTTGCCCCAATTGAAGATGCGCAAAAGTAGCGCAGTTAATCCGTCACGGAGGCCTTACGATGTCCATGGAACTCGGTTGGTTGTTGGCGGCACTGGTGCTGGTCATTGTCGAATTGCTGACCGGCACTTTCTTTCTGCTGATTCTCGGTATTGCAGCGGGGATCGGTTCCCTGGTGGCTTGGCAGGGCGGCGAGTTCTGGGCCCAGGCCCTGGCGGCGTCAGGGGCCGCCGTGACGGGCACTATCCTGCTCTTGAAACGCAAAAAATCTTCGCCCGGTCAGGAACCAGAAAACCAGATGGATCGAGGACAGACCGTAGTACACACCGCCTGGATCAGCCAGGCACAACGGATCGCACGCGTGCGCTATCGCGATGCCGACTGGGATGCGGAGGTCCTTGGTACCGACCCTGTGGAGCCGGGCGCTGTGCTTTACGTCAATGCAGTGGAAGGTAGTCGTTTAAAGGTCTCGTCCAGTCGCAACGGTTGAAACTTTGGCCCGACGAAAGAAAAACCGTTCGCCAGCACGCAAACTCAACAGAGGGGGAAATATGTTCGTCAAATTCATTGTTGTAGCCATTCTTTCGGGCTTCATGTTCTCCTACCCGCCGACCCAGGGTTATGCGGTGCCATTTTTCATTCTGGCGCTGGCAGTCGTCTTCATCATCGAAGGTGTTCGCGTGGTGCCGCAACAGAACGCCTGGGTGGTGGAGCGCCTTGGAAAGTTTCACGCAACCCTGGAGCCGGGTCTGAACATCATTGTGCCCTTCGTTGATCAGGTGGCCTACCGCCATTCCCTGAAGGAGGTACCGCTCGATGTGCCAGAACAGACCTGTATCACCCGCGACAACACCCAGCTTTCGGTGGACGGCATCATTTATTTTCAGGTCACCGATCCCAAACTCGCGAGCTACGGGACCTCGGACTACGTGCTGGCAATCACCCAGCTTGCCCAGACCACGCTGCGTAGCGAGGTCGGCAAGATGGAACTCGACAAGACCTTCGAGAGCCGCGATGAAATGAACCGCCAGGTGGTCTCCGTGCTTGACGAAGCCGGTCGCACTTGGGGAGTGAAGGTGCTGCGTTACGAAATCAAGAACCTGACCCCGCCCGAGGCGATCCTGCGATCCATGCAGGCGCAGATCACGGCGGAGCGTGAAAAACGCGCTTTGATTGCAAAATCCGAAGGCCAGCGCCAGGAAGAGATCAATCTCGCCGATGGCGAGAAACAGGCCAAGATCCTCTCTTCCGAAGGCGACAAGACCGCGCAAATCAACAAGGCGGCAGGCGAGGCCGGCGCCATCAAGATGATCGCGGAAGCGCAGGCCGAAGCGGTGCGCGTGGTGGGCCATGCTATCGGCACGGCCGAAGGTTTGAGCGCGGCCAACCTGAAAGTTGCGGAACTCTACGTCGCCGCGTTCAAGGAACTTGCCAAAACCGGCAATACCCTGATTATCCCCTCGAACCTGAACGACGCCGCGAGTTTCATCGCCAGTGCGATGACCGTGCTCGAACGGGCGAAGTCGGGTGTGGAAACGGTGGTGAAAAACGCCAAGGGCTGATCGCGGAGACGGTGTTATGGGTGAAGGGATTCAACCTGTGGCGCCCAGTGCCTCGCGCCAGTATTCAAGCGTGGAAAGGTCATGCGACTTGAAGGGAAAGTAGCCATCATCGTCGGTGCCGGGCAACGCCCGGGCGAAGGTATCGGCAACGGCCGTGCCACTGCGATTCGTTTTGCCCGGGAAGGTGCGAAAATTCTGGCCGTGGACCGGAATCTCGACTCTGCGGAACAAACCGCTGACCTGTCCAGGAAAGAGGGCGCGGAGTGCTTCGCCTTTCAAGCTGATGTGACCCGTGAATCCACCCTCTTAGATGCGGTGCGTTTTGCACAGGAAAAATGGGGGCGCATCGACATCCTGCACAACAACGTCGGGGTCAGCATTGCAGGGGGCGACGCGCCGCTGCTGGAATTGACGGAGGAAATTTTCGATCGTGTCAGCGCCATCAACCTGCGCGGCACCATCATGGCCTGCAAACACGTCGTTCCGATCATGCGCAAGCAGGGAAGTGGCGTCATCCTCAGCGTGTCCTCGATTGCTGCGTGGATTGATTACCCGCTGGTGGTTTACAAAGCGACCAAGGCTGCGATGATTGCGTTCACGCAACAACTCGCCCTGCAAAATGCCGCCTACGGCATTCGCGCAAATGTAATCCTGCCGGGATTGATGAATACGCCCATGGCGGTGGATACACGTGCGCAAGCCTGCGGCAAGAGCCGCGAGGCCATTGCCGCCGAGCGCGATGCGAAAGTGCCTCTGCGCGGGAAAATGGGGACCGCATGGGATGTGGCCAATGCAGCGTTGTTTCTCAGCTCAGACGAAGCGAACTTCATTACGGGTGTGGCATTACCGGTGGACGGCGGGGCGCTGGTGCGCATAGGCTGATATGCTACGCGACGAATAGTCACATACGTTGGCTTTCGAGAAACACATCTTCACCCTGCCAGGCGAAACAATCCGTTAAGCGGACCGGATGCTGCCGACTTTTTTACGCCGGATGTCGGCGGCAAATAATCCTTTCCCCATACACCGGTCGCCCTTGAACTGGATTCCTCATGAAAAAACCGCTTTCCATGGCCACTCGATTTCAAAGCTCCATCGCGAAAACCGAGAGGTCAGAGGCCACGTCGGAAGTCAAAATCCTGTTCACCGACGCGAGCGATTTTTTGTTTCAGGCGATCACGGGTGATCCCAGACCGGTAGTGAATGGCGCCGCTGTTTCGATGGCGCAGGAATTCGCAGCCGGCGTGACGAAGTACCTTTTCCTCGCCGCCGGAGTGCAACTGGCGTTCCGCGACGGCAGTTCCTGCAATTTGAATTTCGGCAAGCTGATCGGCGCGCTGCCGGCCTGACTGGCAGCCACGCACTACGCTGCCGAAATCAGCAGGGTGATCTGCCTGTGGTGAGAAATTGCCCCAGCTAGCCGGCGGTAGACAGCGCGGCCAGAATCTTCAGAGAATATCCCCGCGCACGCGTTTGGCTTCTTCGTAGGCAACGTTGATTTCTTTGGACTTGCGTTCCGCAACGGCCTTGAGTTCTGCGCCGAGGGTGGCGACTTTGTCCGGGTGATACTGGCTGACCAGTGTGCGGTAGGACTGGCGGATCTCGTCCGGTGTGGCCGAGGGCGGTACATTCAAGACCGTGAACCAGGCAGGGGATGCCGGTTCCGTGTCCCGCTCTGCGTTCGGGCGATTGGCATGTGTGCCTGCGGCAGTATGCAACTGCGGCTTGCCGGCAAACAGCTTCGCCACGACCCAGTAGCCGACATACAGCCCGCCGAGGGTGACCAGAAGTTCCGTGGACGTCATAGCGTCACGATTCCATGCGTTGCAGCCCATGATTGCGCTGCCCGCGCGCCGCGCCGGGTGCCTGACTCTTCGATTGCTTCCTCGTCCTTCACGTATCCGGACGAATTCCAGGAAAACGCCGACAACCCTTCCGGCGTGCCGGGGGCCAGAAGGTAGAGGCCCTCCTGGGGGGAATTGCCCATCCATTCCAGGAAACGGCGGGTATTCTTCTCGTCCAGAAACATATGGCCTGCCGGGACATTTATCGTCGTTTTGTCCCCGATCCGGGCATCAGTGGGGCCAATCTGCCAAGCAAGTTTTTTCCGTTCCGCTTCCATCGTGGACATGTCCTGTCCGCATGCGAGAAACGGCCACACCAGAAACCAGATCGACAATATTCGTCTCAAGGCCGATATTCCCTGTGCAGCATGCGCGACGAACGGGTGGATTGGGATACCGGGCTGGCGCATCAGCCCTGTCTGGGTATCGCAAATGATCGGGTGGTCAGTTGGGGACGCGCTGCCGAATAAAGTCCCTGTTCGCCAGGCATGGAGCGCAAATCCGCTTTTTCTTCAAGCGTGGCGGGTTTTCTCAAAGCATTTGTCGGGCCAATGGCAATCGATCTGCCGCGAGGCCGAATTTCTATTTTTGGAGCGCCGGTCCGGAGCGGATCGGCGTGAAGAGAAGATGCACAGCGAGGTCAGCGCGTTGCGCTGACCTCGCCCGGGATCAATGCGTTTGTTGGATCCCTGCCAGCAACCAGCCACCCTTGCCGACTACCGGTTTGGCCAGATTCCAGACTTCCTCGAACGGCGCCGAGCTGCCGCTGTTTTCCCGGATGGAGCCGGTAAAGCGAACGCTGGCAATTTATTCTTCCAGCGTGGTGCATTTGCGGATGCCCGCCAGGTCCCTGGCGTCCCGGGCGGCTTGCAGGCGATTGAGGTGGACTTTCGCATTGCGCAGAAAGCCCTCCACTTCAAAAACCGCTTGGATGCTTCAGTTTGCCGGCGCGTCGTTGACCGCTGATGTCGAGTGTTGTAATGGCGCGGGCGATGCGCGGGGTCCGCGTGACGTCCCGGTCGGGAACCTGGCCGCCGGGGAAAATTCAGCGGCGGCTTTTACTTTGAAGTCCCTGTTGGTGGACCCGCAGCCCTCTTTCCTTCCGGCACCCGTGGATCAGCGGTATTTTTCCGCGCAACGGATGATCGCCGCGTTGTCTCCCGCATCCAGACAGGCCCGGGCGTCTTTGTGGGAGTAGTTGCGCGGCCGGGTGCTGCGAACCGGCATCGCGGTTTGGACCGCGGCCTCTTTCTCGGTCCCGGTCATGGCCTCTTGCTCTGTTTCGGGCGCGCCCATTTCGGCAGGTTGTGCGTCCGGGGATTCCTCGGTTGCTGCCTGCAGGGTGTATATCGCGCCTGCGCCTTGCTCGTGTTCAATCGCCGCATTGGCGAAGCAACCCGGGACAATCCACGCCATGGCCACTGCTGCGGTCAGAAGAGATTTGATCTGCATGAGGGAGATGCTCCATGAGAGTTTTGTAGTCGATGATGATCCGGCGCGGTCGCACATTCGTCAAGCAAGACAGACGCCATACAAGCCGGGAAGTCGATGCAATCTGTCGTTGCTTTGCGACGTGCAGACCGGCCGAACGGCCATCTTTGTTATTCGGCTTTCAGCCGCAGCTTGCGGACCATTCCGCGGTAGCGCTCCCACTCCTCCCGGACAAACGCCGAAAACTTTGCCGGCGAAATCTCCACGGCCTGTGCGCCGGTGGCGGCATATTGGGCCAGCACTGTGGGAGTGGCGATGGCTGCGGCAATTTCGGAGTTCAATTTGTCGATCACCGCTGTCGGGGTGGCGGCCGGTGCGAAAAAACCGGTCCACACATCGAGTGAATATTCGGGATACCCCGCTTCCCGGAGGGTCGGCACATCAGGAAATATTTCCGCGCGTTGCCGGCTGGTCACCGCGAGCGCCCGCAGTTTGCCTGCCCGCACATGTGGCATGACCACGACGTGACCGCTCATCATCAGCGGCACGCGCCCGGCCAGCACATCGGTCAGTGCCTGTCCGTCGCCCCGGTAGGGAATATGGAGCAATTCGAGACCGGCGTGTTCCCGGAATAATTCCATCGCCAGATGTGGCAGGCCGCCGGTGCCGCTCGATGCGTAACTTGTTGGCTGCGGCGCTTCGCGTAGCCTGGCAACCAGACTCCTGACGGAAGTGACCTGCAAGTCCGGATGGGCTACCAGGACCATTCCCGAGGCATAGCCTTGCCCAACCGCGGCAAAATCCCGGATCGGATCGTAGCCGGTCTCCGGATAAACATGCGGACTGACCACGTGGCTGTTGTTGGTGAAAAGCAGCGTGGCGCCGTCCGGTTTGGACTTTGCAACCGCCAGCGCGGCAAGCGTGCCGCCCGCGCCGGGACGATTCTCGACAATGACCCGCCGCTGGATCCTCTGGCCCAAGGCTTCCGCAATCACCCGTCCGCGCGCGTCCAAGCTGCTCCCGGCTGTGACGCCAATGACAATATGGATTTCTTCCGGCAAGTTTTGGGACGAGGCCGGCGCGATGGCAAGTATCGATGCCGCGCTGAGAACCCGCACGGCTAAAGTGACGCGCCAGGACCTCGCCATTTCAGAGGTCGGTGCCGCGGCAGGGACGCGCCGGGAGGAAATGCGGAAAATTCCTAAGTACATAAAATTATGAAGAAAATAGCCCTATTTTCCGGCGTGCCGGCAGTGTCGTCCTTGCCCGGAATGCCCCGGTAGCCTAAACTTCGCTCCCCCCAATCGAGCGCCTCGCAGCGACCATCCAGATGAGAACCACCATTCTTCAGCATTTGAGAACCAACGGCGAACAAATGGACGCCGATATTGCCAAGGCATTGCACATGACCAAGGCACAGGTTTTGAGCCACATTGCCCAGCTCTCGAGCGCAGGGGAAGTGATTTGTTGCCAGGTGACCCGGTTTAACAACGGCAAGCCGGTGGAAGGCGTCAGTTGCAGGCTGTCTGCCTATGTGCCGCCTCGCGCCACCGGCCCCAAGCCCGGCGCAAAACGAGGCGCGAACAATAACAACAATGTGGAAACGAATATTGCGTAAGACATCAGCGTGACTTGTGCGATGGCCGGTTCTCCGGGACGTTTTCGCAATCCAATCTGCGCAGATCGAAACAAGCGGGCACCTTCGGGTGCCCGTTTTCTTGTTGCGCCGGATTGGCAAGGCGATTGAATTTGTCGGTCGATTGCGCGGATACTGCGCGCCATGAGTCTTCGCATCAAACGTTTCCTGCAGTCGCGCTATCCGCAGCACGCGCAAGTGCTGGGCCGGATCGCCACGGTCCCGACTCTGCGGCGACGCGACATGCCATTGCCCGAGGCGGTAGTACGTGTGGTGACAGGGCAGATGTTGTCTTCGAAGGCAGCGCAGTCGATTTACGAACGGGTGCGCCTGCGCACCGCGGAACTAGGGCTCCCTGGTGCTTGGCAACTGGATTTCGAAAGTCTGCGGTCTTGCGGGTTGAGCGGATCGAAGGCGCGCACGATCTGCGAATTCGGCAAACAAGTGGGAGCCGATCCGGGTGCGCTGGATCACTGGTTCGCGTTGTCCGCTGCGGAACTGGCGGCGCAGATTGGCGCTTACAAGGGCATGGGCGCCTGGACCGCATCGATTGTCGCCTTGTTTTATGTCGGCCACGAGGACGTGTTTCCGCATGCCGATGGCAGTATTCAACGGGCGCTGCGCTGCCTGGAAGGCAAGCGGCGCCTGAAGAAACTGCGCATAGATCCGGCCCTCGCGGCACCGTATCGCTCTTATCTTGCGATGTACCTGTGGCGGGGCCTGGACGCTGGAGTGATTGCGTGAGATGCGGGGAATCGCCAGCGCAGATGCATTCCCCGGAGAATCCGGCATGTCGGTGATGCCCGAGGCGTTGCCCGACACTTCCGACGCGACGCTGGAACATTACAACCGCAGCGCCGAGTCATTCTGGGAGGGCACGCGTGATCACGACGTCTCGCAGAACATTGCCGCCTTGTTGCGGCAGATTCAGGGGCAACCGCCGTACTCGTTGCTCGATTTTGGCTGCGGGCCCGGACGCGATCTGAAGACTTTTTGCCTGTTGGGCCATGCAGCCGTGGGCATTGAAGGCGCACCGCGCCTGGCCGCTATGGCGCGCGCCCACAGCGGGTGCGAAGTATGGGAGCAGGATTTTCTGGCGCTAGATCTGCCGGTCGCCCGGTTCGACGGCGTTTTCGCAAATGCCTCGCTGTTCCACGTGCCCAGCGCGCAGTTGCCCAAGGTGCTGCGCCAGTTGTTCTCTACGCTCAAACCGGGTGGAGTGTTGTTCGCTTCCAATCCCCGGGGTGAGAATCAGGAAGGCTGGCACCGCGGGCGTTACGGCGTGTACCACCATCTCGACAACTGGCGCGGTTTTCTGCGCGCCGCGGAATTTGTCGAACTCGAACACTATTACCGGCCAGCGGGACTGCCTTTCGCACAGCAGTCCTGGCTGGCGAGCGTCTGGCGCCGGCCAGCGAATGCAACGCAAGCCCCCCAGAACAACTGACTTTTTCAACTTCACTTCCCTTCATGGTCCCAATCTCATGACAGAAAAACGCCAGGAAAGGCGCCACAACTCGGTAAAGGCCTATCTGAAAGAGCCGTTTCTGCACAGCAGCGATGCCAGGCCGCTGCGCATTCTTTCCGAGTATCTGGAACCCCGCAGCCGTTTCGATCACTTCAAGATCGAGGACACCATCGTTTTCATGGGGTCGGCCAGAGTGATTTCCCGCGAGCAGGCGGCTGCCGAAGTGGCGGCAGCAGAACGCGGCGACGGAGACCTGGAGCGCGCGCAATCGCGGTTCGCCATGTCGCGCTATTACGAAGAGGCGCGTGAGCTGGCGCGCCGCTTCACCGAATGGTCCAAGGGCCTGGAAGACGATGGCCAGCGTTTTGTCGTATGTACCGGCGGCGGCCCCGGCATCATGGAGGCGGCCAATCGCGGCGCTTCCGAGGCCAAGGGCCTGAATATCGGGCTAACCATTTCGATTCCGCTCGAGGAATTCGACAACCGCTACGTGACGCGGGAACTGTCGTTTCATTTCCATTATTTCTTCATGCGAAAGTTCTGGTTCTCCTACCTGGCCAAGGCATTGCTGGTTTTTCCGGGAGGATTCGGCACCCTGGACGAGGTGTTTGAAATCCTGACGCTGCGGCAGACCGGCAAGATGCGCAAGCCGATGGTCATCGTGCTGTTCGGTACCCGGTACTGGGATGACGTCATCGATTTCGACGCGCTGGTGCGGCACGGCACCATCAACCGGGAAGACCTGCAACTGTTCCATCGCACCGACTCCATGGACGAAGCGTTCGACATCGTGACGAGACAACTGGCGGAACACGCGATGGGCAAGCCCGGTGCAATACTGTAACCGCCAGCGCGGATTCCGGAGCGGAATGCGCGCCGCATGAAACTGTCGGTACTCGATCAATCCACGGCGGCCAAGGGCAGCAGTCCTGGCCAGGCGATCCGCGATACGCTGGCGCTCGCCAGGCATTGCGACACCCTGGGCTATTACCGCTATTGGGTGTCCGAGCATCACAACAGCGACAGCATCGTCGGCACCGCCCCGGAAGTGTTGATGGCGGCCATTGCGGCGACGACTTCGCGCATCCGTGTCGGCTCGGCGGGCGTGATGCTGCCGCATTACTCAGCCCTGAAAGTGGCCGAACAGTTCCGTATTCTGGAAAGCATCGCGCCGGGCAGGATTGATCTGGGAGTGGGGCGTGCCCCGGGTTCGGACCGGTTGACCGCACACGCGTTGAATCCCCATTCCAATGCCGAACAGGAATTCCCCCGCCAGGTGCTCGACCTGCAGGCCTGGGTGTCGGGACTGCCCTTGCAGGAAGGGCATCCGTTCGGCGCCATCCAGGCGCATCCGCAGGGTCCGACAAGCCCGGAACTGTGGATTCTGGGAAGTTCCGATTATGGCGCGCAGTTGGCCGCGCATTTCGGGCTGCCTTATGCGTTTGCTTATTTTTTTACGGATGGACGAGGCTGCGAACAGGCCCTGGAGCTGTACCGGAGCAACTACCGTCCCAGCGAGCGTTACCCCCATCCGCAGGCAACAATCTGCGTGTGGGCACTTGCCGCGGACACCGAAGCCGAAGCCTGGCACCTGCTCAAGACGCGGGAACACTGGCGGGTCGGATTCGAGCAGGGCCTGCGCAAGCCTCTGGTGTCACCGGAAGAAGCCGCGGCGCATCCCTACACAGATTGGGAGCAGGGCATCATCGATGCCTTGCGCCGCAAGGCATTCGTCGGCACCGGCGAGCAGGTCTCCGCGCGCCTCTTGGAGGTGGCGCGCAAACTGGAACTCGAGGAGCTGGTCATCGTCACCTGGACTTTCGATCCGGCCCCGCGTCATCACTCCTACGAGTTGTTGTCAAGGGCATTCCGCCTGTCGTGATGCGCAGGATGCCTGCCGCAGCGCGCGGTTCCTCATCGCCGCTCCGGTGCAATCGCGCGAATCGGGGCCGCGAAACGCTCGTGCGCCTTGCAATCGACGGGCCGGTGCTTAACTTTGCTGCCGGCCGGATATTTGCCGAGAAAATTTTCACCCTTCCAGTCGACAACGGGTCGGATCGGCCGGGACTGGAAGCCCCCCCCGCAATTCGGACACACATTGCCCAGAATGGCTTCTGCGCAAGCTTTGCAGAATGTGCATTCGAAAGAACAGATCATGGCGTCAGTGGAAGCCGGCGGCAGGGCGCAGTTGCAATGTTCGCAGGTGGGTCTGAGTTCCAGCATTGGCGTTTCTCCTCATGGGGTTCTGTGAAAGATCGCACGCGCACGGACCGCATGCGACGAATGAAGGATGCCGGGTTTGCTTGTGGCAGAAATGACATTGATGGTTGATAATCCGCCAGTATGTCCATGCCTTCCTTTCCTCTTCCGGCCCGCGTGGGGCGCGGATCCTCCGCAAGAAACAACAAACCCGCCACGGTCTGGATTCTGGTTTTTCCAAATTTCCAGTTATTGGATGCGACCGGCCCTGCCCAGGTGTTTTCCACCGCCAACGATGATGCGATGGATGCCGGTCTTTCGGCACCCTATCGGATTCGGCTGATTTCTCCGACCGGCGGACCAGTGGTTTCCACGGCCGGCGCGACGATGCTGACGGAACGCCTGCCGGCAGTGCGCCGGCTGGGCGGGGGCACGTTGGTGGTCTCCGGGGGGAAGGGAATCGAGCAGGCTGCAGAGGAAAAGTCTTTGTTGCGCTGGCTAGCCGGCGCACAAGCCGCGCTGGGTCGCTGCTGCTCGGTGTGCAGCGGTGCGTTTTTGCTGGCTCGTGCCGGACTGTTGGATGGCAGACGGGCGGTTACGCACTGGATGGATGTGGATTTGCTACGGCGGCAGTACCCGGCGGTGCAGGTTCACGACGATGCTATTTTTATCAAGGACGGGACGATCTACACCTCGGCGGGGATCACTGCCGGGATCGACCTATGCCTGAGCCTCGTGCAGGAGGATCTCGGGCGTGCAGCGGCCCTGAGTGCGGCCAAGCGGCTCGTTGTCTATCACAAGCGCGCTGGCGGCCAGCGGCAATTCAGCGCGACACTGATGGCGCAATTGAACGAAGGCGGAGTGGCCGACAGGTTGACGAATTGGCTCAAACCGCATTTGCACCGGCGCATCGACGTGGATGCCATGGCCACCGCGATGGCCATGTCCAACAGGTCATTGCATCGTCGCCTGCGTCAGGAAATCCATGTTTCGCCGTCCACCCTGCTGGCACGTCTCAGAGTCGAAGCCGCGTGCAGGATGCTGGAGGCGGATTCGCATTCGGTCAAACAGGTGGCCCGCAAATCGGGGTTCGGTTCTGAATACAACCTCCGACGCGCGTTTGCGGCACACCTTGGGGTATTGCCGAGTGAGTACCGAACCCGGTTTGGCTGATTTTCCGCGCCGTTCCCCGTTTCACGGAAGTCCGGCAGGCGTATTACTTTTTCTTGGCAGGCGCAGGCATCGGCGTGCGGCTGCCGGGGGCGGCAGGCAGCTTTTTCGCCTGTTTGGGTTTTTTCACTTCGCGATTGCTTCGCATCTGGCCTTTGGCCATGGCGGGACTCCTTGGTAGCGGCGCTTTCGGATCGTGCCCGGCGGCGGCCGTGAATGAATTGCACAAACCACGTTCGGCAACATGCGGAACGCGGGCACAGTTTACGGAACTCGCGACCACTGCGCGGGATTATCTGCGGCCAACAAGATTTCCAAACCTCGGGCGTCCTGGCTGGTGGCAGGGCGGGTGGCTGCACGTTCTGCGGTAAGATCGCGCCTTTCCAACAGAAGGGTGTCCCATGAAAGTATCCGCCTACGGCCTTGTGCTGCTGTGTTCCATCGGTTGCACCAGTGCCGCCGACCTGAAAACCGACGACCAGAAAACCCTCTACGCGATCGGCATTGCGATCAGCCAGTCTCTGAACGACTTTGGATTGAGCGAAGCCGAACTGGAACTGGTGAAGGCGGGCCTGGCCGATGGCGCGATGAAACGCACGCCGAAGGTGGACATGCAGGTTTTCGGACCCAAGATTCAGGAGATGGCCCAGGCGCGCGCATCGAAAGTGGCCGAGAAGGAAAAAGAATCCAGTACGGCATTCCTCGCCAAGGCTGCCGCGGAATCCGGTGTCAAGAAAACCGCTTCCGGTGCCTTGATCAAGGTGATCACCGAAGGCAAGGGCCCGTCGCCGAAAGCGACCGACACGGTCAAGGTGCACTACCACGGTACCCTCGTCGATGGCACCGAATTCGACAGCTCGGTCAAACGCGGCGAACCGGCCACCTTTCCTTTGAATCGCGTCATCAAGTGCTGGACAGAAGGAGTGCAGGAAATCAAGGTGGGCGGCAAAAGCCGGCTGATTTGCCCGGCGGACATCGCCTATGGCGACCGTGGATCGCCGCCGGTCATCAAACCCGGTGCGACCCTGATATTCGAAGTCGAGTTGCTCGAAATCGTCAAGTAAGCGCTTCGATCCGTGTCGGGAAAGGAAGCCTTGCTCGCGCAATTCAAAGGGATGTTTCCGGCGCCGCCGACGCCGCTGACCGAAGACGGACGGGTACACGAACAGGCCTTGCGCGCGTTGCTCGAAGACAACATCGCGCACGGCATGAACGGCTTCTGGATGGCGGGCAGTACCGGAGAGGGGCCGGCGCTGTCGGAGGAGCAACGCGATACGGTGGCGCGCATCTCGGCCGAAACGTGCAAGGACCGCGTGCCTGTCATCATGCATGTCGGGGCGGTCAGCACAGCCAGTGCGGTAAAGGCGGCCAAAACCGCCCGTGCTGCGGGCTGTGCCGCTGTTTGCTGCGTGCCGCCGTTTTTTTTCTGGAGTACCGACCGATCCCGGATCGATCATTACAAGGCAGTGGCTGACGCAGCCGGAGATCTGCCGTTTTTTGTATACAACCTGCCCCAGTTGACCCAGGTTGAAACCGTTCCCGCGATGATGGAGAAATTCGTGCGTGAGATTCCGACGATCGTCGGGCTCAAGCATTCGGCGCCGAATTTTTCCGATATCAAGGTGTTTGCCGACATGGGGTTGATCTGTTTTTCCGGAAACGGCTCCTTTCCCCTGCCGGCGCTGACCATGGGCGCGGCGGGCAGCATCGACGCGCCATTGTCCGTGGCGCCCTGGCACTACGCCAGCCTGTACGCCGCGTGGCGGGAAGGTGATTTCCCCCGGGCCCGCGCGCTGCAGGAGGAAGTGCGTAAATTCGTGGATCTGGTCTGGATGTACCGTGCCCCGGCACATGTGTGCAAAGTGGTGTTGTCGGCCAGACTAGGAATTGAATGCGGTGGCACCATCTCGCCGGTTGTCAGCCTCAATGCGGAAGAACGACGCGAAGTCCTGCGCGTGGCCGATGCGCTGGGCGTGACCGCCCGGCGCCCGCCCGGCACGGCGCGCCCCCCTGCCTGATCAGGAGGCAACGAAGTCATGCGCAGCATGTTCAACATTCGGATTCCGTGTCCGGGATCAGGAGTCGAACGATAATGCGCCCGATTCCACCCTTTACGCAGGCGCTGATCATCGTCAACGTGGTGATCTATCTGCTGGAATCGCAGGCCGCCGGTCTGTTGTTTTACTGGTTCGCCCTCTGGCCCGGTGCGGGAGAAGGTTGGGCGAGTCTGCCGCTGCTGAAACCCTGGCAATTGCTGTCGTACAGTTTTCTGCACGGCAGCCTGCTGCATATTGGCTTCAATATGCTTGCGCTGTGGATGTTCGGTTCCGATCTGGAGCGCGTATGGGGTTCCCGGCGCGTTGCCAAGGCCTATTTTGCAAGCGTGGCCAGCGGTGCCATCGCTCACCTGCTGATTGGCGGCGCGTTTGGCGCCGGGCAAGGTCCGGTGATCGGGGCTTCTGCGGGTGTCTTCGGCATTCTGCTGGCTTATGCGCTGGTGTTTCCACATCGCAAGATCGTGCCGCTGATTCCGCCGATTCCGATCCCGTCTCGGGTGTTTGTGGCCCTGTATGCCGGGCTGGAGCTTTATCTGGGCGTCACCGGTACCCAGCAGGGAGTGGCCCACTTCGCTCATCTTGGCGGACTGCTCGGCGGCTGGTGGATGTATCGATTCGGGCGCAGTCCGCCGGGCAACTGGCCGAGACGATAGACGAAGAAATGGCGCGCCGTCTTGCGCCGGCGCGCCAGGATTAACCGACTGCCTTACTGAACGTTCAATTTGGTTTCGTGCAGGATGTTGCCCGCGGTATCGTTCACGGTCACGGTCCACTCGCCAACAATGTGCAGCGTCTTGTTCGCCCAGGTGCGCCAGGGACTGCCGCCAATGTTGACCGACGACTGGAAGGACTGATCGCCTGTTTTCCAGGTGACAACCAGCGTTTCACCTGTTGCGTCCATCACCCGCATCCACAGATACGCCTTCTCGCCGGCCGCAAAGCCGCTGGCCTCCTCGGTGATCATGCGTTCTGCGATACCTTTTCCGAGTTTGGCCTCTGTGATCTGGCCGGCCGCAAATGTCAGCGCCGGAAGACACAATGCGAGTGTTGCAAACACCTTCCATGCTTTCTTCATCGCAATTCTCCTGTAGTGAGTGGCGATTCCCGTCGGTAATTGCCCGGCGGAAGGCTTTGTCGCGAGGACGGGCAATGATACTGCCAACCGTCCGGATGCGTGGGTCAGGAATTGCGGAAAACCTGCCGGCGCACGCGGCCGGAGAACCACCTTCCCAGCGCGAAGAGTCCGGCACCGGCAACAACAAAGCCCCAACCATAACTCGTGGCGTGGATGCCAGCCCCGAAAATTGCGACACCTGAGGCCTGTCCGATGAACATGGCAAAGGCATGCAGCGACAATGCGGTGCCGCGCGCCGCGGGCGCCATTTCGGTGGAGCGGGTCTGAAGCGTATTGTGAAACATGTAAAAGCCGAAGCCCGCGACGATCAACGCCGGCACAAAAAACTGCCAGGCAGGAAGCCACGGCAACAGAAGGTAAACCAGCAACAGCATGACGCTGCCCAGACCCACCAGTCCGCCTTCGCCCAACCGGCGCAACAGCCAACGCACGGCCAGGCTGTAGAGCAATCCGCCCAATCCAAAGGCCGCGATGATTGCGCCGACCGTGAAGTACGAGAGATCGAATTTTTCCTTGAGGTACGCACCGGTGTAGGCAAACGCGCCATAAAACAACGCGCCTTCGATAAATACCGTGGCGAGCACGGTGCGCACCCAGCGGTCGCGTAATACCGTTGCGTATACGGACCAGATGCCGGCCGGGGACTTCCCGGTGTTCACCTGAACCGGCGACTTTCGATGTTGCAACCAGAGAATGGCCCCGGTAAGGAAGAACAGCACTGCGAAAATCCCGAACACTGCGCGCCAGGACACAAAATGCGCGAGTGCGCCGGCCAGCACCGGCCCAAGGATGTGTCCCAGCAGAATGATGCCGATGAAACGGCCCAGCGTTGCCTGGCGTCCTTCGTAGGGCGTGTTGTCGCCAATCCAGGCCAGGGCCAGCGGAATCATGCCCCCGGCGCCCAGGCCGGTGGCGAAACGCATGGCCGCCAGGCCCGGCAGTGAATCGACAAAAATGCTGCCCAGCGACGCGAGTCCTGCGATGAAACTTGCCATCGACACCACGCGCAACTTGCCGATCCGGTCGGCCAGCGGACCGTGCACCAGCTGCGAGGCGCCATAGGCCAGGGTGAACGCCGTGACCACCACGGAGGCGATCGTGGGCACCACGCCGAAATTCTCCGCCACCGAGGGCAGCAGGGCATCGAACATGCGCAGATTGGCGCCGGAAACCAGACCGGCAAGAGCAAGGGCGAACAGGGCAGGGTGCATGGTGAGAGCGCGCATTTTGCCCGGATGTCGAAGATGTTGCGAATCCAGTGGCCGATGGATTGCCCGCCCGCCATGAACGATAATTGCGCTCATCATGGAACTGAATGCCGATTTCACCCGTCGCGCCGCCGTGCATGCAGCACAGCTTGCGTGGACACCGTCGCCCATGGCTGGCGTCGAAAGGCGGATGCTGGACCGTATCGGCGACGAAGTGGCGCGCGCCACCTCAATTGTCCGTTACGCCCCGCACAGTCAATTTTCCCCGCATACCCACGGCGGGGGTGAGGAGTTTCTGGTTCTGGAGGGCGTGTTCCAGGATGAGCGCGGCGATTATCCTGCGGGCTGCTACGTTCGCAATCCGCCGACCTCGCGCCATGCGCCGGGATCAGAATCCGGTTGCATCATCTTCGTCAAACTCTGGCAATTCGATCTTGCCGATCGCGTGCAGGTACAAGTCGATACCAAATCGCAACCGTTCCTGCCCGCGCCAGGCCGCCGTGGTGTGGAAGTTTTGCCGTTGTTTGAACACGCGCGGGAAATGGTGCGCCTGGAACGCTGGGCGCCGGATAGCGCGATTGAATTGCATGCGCCGGGAGGGATTGAATTGTTGGTCCTGGAAGGCAGCTTCCTGGAGGGCCACGAAACATTTTCACCACAGTCGTGGCTGAGACTGCCTCCCGGCACGGATCTGCAGTGCAAGGCGGGGAGCCAAGGTGCCAAGGTATGGTTTAAATCGAGTCATCTTACTGACGTGAATCGCTAGGAATCCAGACGTATAAACCTGATTCCAGTTCACACATGCGTCGTGACTGGAAAACAATTGAAGAATCGCCATGAGTGCATCGCAATGGGAAACGATGTTTGTGCGGCTGGTGGTAATCGGTGCTCTGGTCAGTGTCGGAAGTGTCATCGCCATGCTGCTTGCCGGCGTGGGATATCGCCTGCAGTGGTGGCATTTCCGGACCGGCATCAGCGTGCTGCGCTGGGCCTTCTGGTTTGCCGCCGCCGGGGGCATCGTGTCAATGCTGGCGTTGGTGCTCGCGCGGGCACAGTCCCCAGGAATGATCGCGGTTGCCGCGATCGGATTGGTAATTGGCATAGCTGGAGCGTATGTCCCCTGGAGTTACAAACGAGCGGTCGATTCGCTGCCCTATATCCACGATATCAGCACCGATACCGCGAACCCGCCGCAATTCGTGGCCGCGGCGAAACTGCGCAAGGAAGGTGATCATCCGGTCTCGTACGATGGTCCCGAAGTTGCCGCCCAGCAGAAGTCGGCCTACCCGGACATTGTGCCGCTGATGACGGTGGTCTCTCCAGACAAGGTTTTCGAGGCGGCGGCCAAAGCGATTGCACAAATGGGCCTGACACTTGCCGACGCGAATCCGCAGGAGGGGAGGATCGAGGCGAATCAGTCCAGTCTGCTTTTCGGCTTCACCGATGATCTGGTGGTGCGCATCGTCGCCGACGGCGCGGGCAGCCGGGTGGACGTCCGGTCCAAGTCACGGGTCGGCCGCAGCGACGTCGGCCAGAATGCAAAGCGCATCCGGAAGTTTCTGCATGAACTTCAGGTTGCTCTCGGGAAACCTGATTGATCTCCGGGAAAGCAGTGACGGATTCAAGTACCCGGAACCGGGATGCAGAAATCAATTCTGGTAAACCACCTCTCAGGGCAAAAGAGGCAAAGAAAATCTCAACGCAAAGGCGCGAAGTGCGCGAAGGTCGCAAAGAAAACAAACAGCGAAAATAAGGTTCATTCGCGAATCGTGTGGGTCTAATCCGGTTCGACCTCGACGATCATCTCGATCTCGACCGGGATGTGGTTGGGCAGTTCCGCCATGCCGACTGCCGAGCGCGCATGTTTTCCGATCGCCTCGCCAAACACTTCCACCATGAGGTCCGAGAAACCGTTAATCACTTTCGGCTGGTCGGCAAATCCCGGCGCGGAGTTCACCATGCCTAGGACCTTGACGA
>JBJXFN010000152.1:0-6481 GCA_046155535.1 Burkholderiales bacterium | reverse complement strand
AGGTAGGAACGATCGAGAAAGGAAAGCTTGCGGACCTCGTCTTGTTCAAAGGCAACCCGCTCTGCAGTATCGAGCAGCTCCGTGATCGCAGCAGGATTATTGGGGTCATGCAGGCGGGAAAGTTTGTGTCAGGCCCGCTCTCGCGGGTCTGACAATGTTCAATGATGAGTGTTGAATGATGCCGGCGGCTCCCACTCAATGCAAACTGTATTAGTCGGTGCTTAGTCAGGCAGACAATGTCAGAGGAACTCAGGCGTCGAAAGGCCGCTCTCGGCCAGTAGCAGTCATTCAATGACCTCGCTGCAATTGACTGCGCTTCTGCCAAAGCAGAAGTTGTAGCCTTCTGGGGCACAAAGTCTGCTCAGCTGTTCCAAGCGGTCAAACAACCACTTTAGGACTGAGTTCTGCTGGAAAATTTGGGGCGATTCACTCCTTCAGCGGATCACCGCACAGATTTCCCGAACGTGGCCGCGCAACCAGCGATGTGCTTGATCGGCATCCAGCCGCGGGTGCCAGAGCAATGAAACCGTGAACTCCGGCACGGAGACTGGAAGGGGGAAACTATGCATTCCGGCGCGCAGGTTTCCGGTGTGGCGTTCGGGCACACTGGCGATCAGGTCTGAGGCCCGAGCCAGACCCAGCGCGGTGGAAAAGCCACCGACGATTGTGACGATCTTCCGTTCCAACTCGAATGGCCTCAGGGCTTCATCAATCGGTCCCTTGTCGAGATCCTCCCGCGAGACGAAGATGTGTCTACCGGCTGCATAACGGGAGGGCGTGATCTTCCCCTTGCTCAGCGGGTGCCCCTTTCGCACGACGCCAATGTAACGGTCTCGGAACAATGCCTGTACACGCAGCTCCGGAGCCGTCGTCTTCTCCACAACACCTGTTTCCAGATCGACGGTCCCGTCGCGAAGCGGCGCGCTGTCTTTGTTTGGCTTCTGCACGAAGCGCAGCCGCACGCCGGGAGCCTCCTTGCCGACGCAAGTAATGAGGTCCGGTCCGAAATTCTCCACAAAGCCTTCGCTAGTCCGCAATGTGAACGTTCGGACTATCTGCTTGAGGTTGAGCTTCTCGGCAGGTCGTAGAACCGCTTCTCCGTCCTGCACGAGCTGACTGACTCGCTCGCGGAATTCGAGCGCTCGGGGTGTGGGAACGAGACCCCGTCCGGCCCTGACCAGCAGCGGATCGCCCGTCGTCTCACGCAATCGCGCCAGCGCCCGACTCATCGCCGACGGGCTAAGCCGCAACCGTTGGGCAGCACGCGTCACGTTGCCTTCCGCGAGCAACACATCAAGAGTGACAAGCAAATTGAAATCGGGTCGCGACATGCATCGATTATGTCGAGATATGGCGTTAAACGCAATGACACTATGCAATCAGTGCGTCTTCCGCCATGTGTGTACGTTACTTATACTTCGACTATCGATTGAACCGGATCCATTCACGCCGAACTGAAAGGAAACACATGGCTAAGAATTCTTTGGAAAAGTTTATTGAGGGGGTTAGGCAGATTTGGGGACCTCTTACCTCCGAAGTGGTCGCAGGTTGTCGCCAGCAGTTGGAGGAACTCGTCAAAACGCCATCCCAGGAGGAATGGTTGGCGGCACTGCACCGGGAAGCTTCGGCCTACAACGAAATGTACCGGGATCCGACACGAGGGTTCGTGCTGTTGGCCCACACGGAACCTGCGGGGCTCTACCGGCCACCCCATGACCACGGCAGAGGGTGGGTCATCTATGCGATCCAGCAAGGCGAAATCGAGATGGGAACCTATGCTCGGATCGAGAACCCGGACGGTAGAGTGAAACTCGTGAAAAGGGATTCCACGCTGGTACGCCCCGGACAGGTCCAGGTGTATCTACCCGGAGATATTCACGACACACGGTGCATTTCTGGGCCCGCACTGTTATTCCGATTTACAGAGCGAGATTTGAAGAAGGAGGACAAAGAAGAACACAGAGTGACGAGGTATGTTGAGCGGGACGGCGTCTGGACCCTAGGGGCGCCGTGACCATGTCCTTTACCCAAGCCATAGGGCGCCGTTTGGCACCGATATTCATCGCTTTCACTGTGTCCTCCTCCGTGACCCGCGGATCGACATCGCCCGCGCGAGACGATGACCGCAAGGAAATGCGATCCACGGGGCATACCGATGATGCAATGTCGGGGCTGGGCGAGCCAAGGCGCACGGTCGCGATCGCATCCGTGCTGGCCGCCATGATGCTCGTGGTGCTGGACGCGGCCATTGCAAACGTCGCTCTGCCGACGATCGCGCAATCGCTGCATGTGACGCCAGCCATGTCGGTCTGGGTCATCACCGCCTACCAGACCGCCCTATTGATGGCCCTACTGCCCTGCGCCGCGCTCGGGGAAAGCCTGGGGTATCGACGGGTTTTCACGGTGGGGGTTGCGCTGTTCACGGGAGCGTCCGTGTTGTGCGCATTGTCACCGTCCCTGCCTTGGCTCGTCGCGGCGCGCTTCCTCCAGGGGCTCGGGGGTGCTGCCGTCATGGCGCTCGGCGTCGCGCTGCTGCGCGTCGTGGTTCCATATCAGCGGCTCGGCACCGCTATCGGCTGGAACGCCCTTACCGTGGCGCTGTCGTCTGCCGCCGGTCCGGCGATCGGCGCGGCGGTCCTATCAGCCGCAACCTGGCCCTGGCTCTTCGCCATCAACCTCCCCTTGGGCATGTTGGTGCTACTCGCCACCCGATCGCTACCAGATGTCGGCGGGACGGCACGTCGACTGGACCTGTTCAGTGTGGCGTTGAATGCCGGAGCCTTTGCATCATTGGTCATTGGCGCGGAACTGCTCCCAACCAGACCGGCGCTGGCTGCCGTTCTGTTCGCCGCCGCAGCCCTTGAGATGGTGGCGCTGGCTCGACGTGAAATGCCGAAGGAGGCGCCACTGATCCCGCTCGACTTGCTCCGCGCCGATTCATTCCGCTTTTCGGTGATCGCCTCGGCTTGTTGTTTTGCTGGGCAGACTGCAGGCATGGTTGCGCTACCTTTTTACCTGCAGCACGGGCTTGGGCAGGACACGTTGATGGCCGGGCTGTATATGACGGCCTGGCCGTTGACCGTGGCTATCGCCGCCCCGTTCGCAGGCCGTCTCGCGGACCGCGTGTCGACAACCTGGCTTAGTGTCGTGGGCGGTTTGTGTCTCGCGACTGGGCTCGGGGCTGCCGCACTGTGGCCGCTGAAGGGCGACCCGCTGCTGCTCATACCGCTCACCATGCTGTGTGGCCTCGGTTTCGGCCTCTTTAATGTGGCCAACAACCGCAACATGTTCCTCTCGGCACCAAACGAGCGGAGTGGCGCCGCGGGAGGTATGCAGGGCACCGCCCGGTTGTTTGGGCAAACCGCTGGTGCGGTGATCATGACCCTGCTCTTTACCCTAACATCCGCCGATGCTGCGCCTCAGATCGGTCTTGGGATCGGAGCGGTGTTGACGTTTGTGGCAGCGATCGTGAGCACGCTGCGGGTCAGTCCGATGCCGCCCCGCTGACTGATGTGCCAGTCGTCCGCATTGCTGACCGTTTTGGCGCACAACTCATGACCATTATTGGGCTCATCATCCATAGCGTCCGGTTCCCTCATTCTATCCCTGATACCGGCGACGCTCGGCATCCCCGGCTACATCGCCCCCCATCGTTGTCACCACCGCCGGCTATACGCTGTTCCAGACGTCCAACAACACCCCCGTCATGACAGATATTCGTCCGGACCAGCGGGGCGTCATTTCCGGCATGCTAAATCTTTCGCGCAATTTCGGGCTCATCACCGGTGCATCTGTTATGGGCGCTGTGTTCGCGTACGCATCGGCGCCGATCGACATCACAACAGCGCGTCTCGAGGCCGGTGCCACAGGTATGCGGATCAGGTTCGCAGTCGCGGCGATTCTGATCGTCGTCGCGCTCGCCATCGCGGGTGGAACGTACCGCCGCACATTGCCCAATCGGACACTTGCTCCGGGAGTGGTGAATTGATTCGGAATTCATAGATGCAGGCACCGTAATTCGTGAGGAGATCACCGGTCTTAGAGTGACAGCAGACCTTCAAGTCAAACGTAGCGTATGTCTACTTTGGGTCGGGTGTCGACGGTCGCAGAACGGCCAAGTGCGGAAGTTCGGCACCGAGATCGCACCGCCATAAAGCGGTCCTCAGTCCTGTTGGATTAACGTGGAGTTGAGGGGCTGCGCGCTTTTGCGCAGTCCCTCTCAAACGCAGGGTTAGCCGTTTATAATTTACCCGCACGCCAACTACCTTGTTTTCATTGTCATGAGGTCATGCGCATGACGCTGGACTTCGCCAGCGTTTAACGGGCCACCGTGCCCCATGTAAAATCTTTCCATGCCGGAATCAAGCAGACGTTGCAGCGCCAAGCCTACAGTGCGGGGATCATCCTCAAAGGGCGGGCGTATGGCATGGTTTGTTCTAACGAGGCCGCCTATCAGGATTCCTGAGGCAATAAGATCGCCGACCAAGGCATCTTTAGTAGAAAGTTCTACCGAGATGGAGCCTGCCGTATGCCCCGGAGTGTGTGTGATTGTACCGGGAATGCCGTAGCGACTTAGGTCTAGAGTGTTGTCATTCGAGAGCAAGACGTCTGGTTCAAAACCCTTATAGGATTCAAACATCAACGGTGTTTTGAGAAATAGACGGCCAAACCATCCAGTGGGGCAAAAAGTCATTGGCGTCTCACCGCTAAAATGTTTGGCATCGTCCTCGTGAGCCACAATAGGTGCCCTTGATAATTCATGCAGCAGAGCTGCGCTCCCGGCGTGATCCACATGGGCGTGGGTAACCACGATCAGTTTTATATCCCTGAACGTGAGCCCGTGCTTTGTTAACACCTTTTCAATCTTAGACTCCGACCCTGGCAGCCCTGCATCGACAAGAATGCACCCGCCTGCACCCAGGATTAGATGAGAATTCACCATGCCAAAAGACAGAATTGGAATGCGAATGATTTGAAGCGCGGTCATCGTTTAATCCCTTTTGTTGTTGACGGCTAACCCAAGCTCAGCGACCGCGGAGTTCGGCGCGGCACCTGCGTGGTGTGCGGAAAGGCGGCGGTGGAAGCAGGTGATGGTTCTGGTGACTCGACATCCCACCCTCGCTTCGCAGGGGACAGGCTCGCTACGAACGTCTGCCCCCGTGTGAGGCCGTGAATCGGGGTCAGACCCTTGATTGCTGACTGAGCTTGCGATACTCCTCGCGGGCTGCACTCACCACCAGCGGCGGCGCCTTGTCGGGGCTTCCGGCATCGAATGGAGGTTGCGGATCGTACTCGAGGAGAAGCTGAACGAGTTGTGCCGCGCCATCTCCGAACTCTTCGGCAACCAAGGTGAGCGCCATGTCGATTCCGGAGGACACACCGGCCGCGGTAAAGACCTTGCCGTCGCGGACGACCCGCTCTTTCGTCGGGATCGCGCCAAATTGCTTCAAGGCATCCTGGGCAAGCCAGTGCGTGCTCGCCTTCAGTCCCTTCAGCACGCCGGCTGCACCAAGGCCAAACGCACCGGTGCACACGGACGTGGTCCACTTGGTCGTTTGGTGCACCTGCGCGATCCACTCCAAAACCACGGGATCGCCCATCACCGTTTGCGGGTATGCGGTGCCGGGTACCAGCAGGATGTCGGGCCTGGGAACTTCGTCAAGGGTGTAGTCCGCCATCAAGCCGAGTCGCCCGAAATCGGTGCGCTTCATGCCCTTCTCGCGTGCAACGAAACGCACGTCTATACCAAGCCCCGGTGTCTGTAGTACCTCATAAGGGCCAATTGCATCAAGTGCCGCCACGCCGTTATATAACAATATTGCCAGTTGCATGTTCTCTCCTTCAGCCATCGCTTGTTATAGGTTTTTAAAAATATCCTGCCCTGTCACTCATTCCTTGAGAAATCAGCCCTCCTTTGTAATGGCTCCGGTCGTGCGGAACCGTTTTTGGTACTCCTGGGGAGTGATTCCCCTGTGACGCTGGAATGCCCGCCGTAGTTGTTCGCGACCGGTGAAGCCGCAGTCTCGGGCGGTCACGTCAAGTGAGATGCCGCTTGTTTCGAGCAGGTGAGCTGCTTGCTCCAAGCGAAGTTTTTCCAGGTAGTATGCCGGCGTGTCGCCGGTTTCCAAAACGAAGACTCTTGCGAAGGTACGGTCACTCATGGCAGCCCTCGAGGCCATCGCTTCCACGGTGATCGCCTCTTGATAATGGTCTGCCAGCCATGACAGCAGGGAGGCCAACCGCCGTCCCTCAGTGGCT
Organism: Burkholderiales bacterium; assembly: GCA_046155535.1. GTDB lineage: Bacteria > Pseudomonadota > Gammaproteobacteria > Burkholderiales > JACQAP01 > JACQAP01. The sequence goes on along the minus strand of JBJXFN010000152.1, from coordinate 223 downwards.
TGGGCTTGTAATCGCGTGCTGAACTGGGATTGCCCGCCGGGGCGTTTGAGATACAAGACCAACATGCGGGCGACGGCGAGAGCGGCTTTTTGGCCCAGATCCTCTTCTACAAGCGCCAAGGCGAGGTCCATGCCGGCAGTGATACCGGCGGAGGTGAAGATATTCCCGTCTTTGACATAGATGGCATCCGGCTCGACTGTCACCTTGGGATATTCTTTGGCCA
>JBJXFN010000149.1:0-18732 GCA_046155535.1 Burkholderiales bacterium | reverse complement strand
TGCGCCGCGCAATTGACCCGGTTTGCCAAGAACTCGGGCACCGCACTGATTCTGGTGGGACACGTGACGAAGGAAGGCGCGCTGGCCGGTCCCCGCGTGCTGGAACACATGGTCGATGCCGTGCTGTATTTCGAAGGCGACACCCATTCGAGTTTCCGCCTGGTGCGCGCCATCAAGAATCGGTTTGGCGCGGCCAATGAACTGGGCGTTTTTGCCATGACCGATCGCGGGCTGCGCGGCGTGTCCAATCCCTCGGCACTGTTTCTGTCCCAGCATAGCAGCGAAGTCGCGGGTTCCTGTGTCATGGTGACCCAGGAAGGCACGCGCCCGATGCTGGTCGAAGTGCAGGCCCTGGTCGATGAAGCCCATGCGCCCAATCCACGCCGGCTCAGTGTCGGACTGGAGCCCAACCGGCTGGCCATGCTGCTGGCGGTGCTGCATCGGCATGCGGGCATTGCAGCGTTCGATCAGGACGTATTCGTGAACGCGGTGGGAGGCGTGAAAATCGACGAGCCGGCGGCGGATCTCCCGGTCTTGCTGGCCATCCTGTCCTCGATTCGCAGTAAACCGTTGCCCCCCAAGTTGGTGGCCTTTGGCGAAATCGGCCTCGCCGGGGAAATTCGCCCGGTGCAACGCGGCCAAGAACGGCTGAAGGAAGCCGCCAAACTGGGTTTCCGAACGGCAATGGTGCCCAAGGCGAATGCGCCCCGTGTGGCCATTCCGGGGCTGGAAATCATTGCAGTAGAAAGGATCGAAGACGCGGTCAGCCACCTTCGCTGACACCTTGTCCGAGGTGGCAGCTAGGGGCCGCCGCTAAGCACTTAGAGCAGGAGGAATAACACCGCGGCGCCGACCGCCAGCATCGCGCTGCCGACCCAGATCAGTTTGAGGTGATTGTTGGCCTGGACGTCGTTCGGGCGCAGGTCGGCGTCCGGGACCTTGTGCCAGGTCGTGCTCGCCGCCGTGTCTTCCGTTCCGACTCCCGCGCGCTTGGCATTGGCGATCGCTTTGAGTTGCTCGATTTTCTGGGTCTCGGAGAACTGTTCGAGTTCCTTCTCGGCGCCGGTGAGAGCGGCCAGCCGCATGGTGGCGTCGAAGGAATCAAAGGCTTTGGACAATGTCAGGTAGGGAGGGTGGGTGTCCGAGGTCCGCTCGGCGGAGGCAGCAGGATTCGCGAGGGCATCCGGCGCGGCGGTATCCGGAGTCGTCGGCAGCGTATCAGCCTGCCGTGTCCGGGGCGAGACCGGCGCCACAAACGGGGAATCGGCGACGGGCAGCGAAAATTTCGGCATCACCGCAGTACCACTCGTCTCCATTGCGGCACGACGCAGATCTTGCGCCAGATCGCTGGCATGTTGATAGCGATCGTCAAGACTCTTCGCCAGGGCCTTCGCCGAAATGTAATTCAGGACATCGGGCAGATCCGGGTTGAGGATGCGCGGCGCTGGGGGCGTGAAATTCATGGTCTGATACATCACGCCGTGAATGTTGTCGGCCACAAAAGGGGAGGCGCCGGTCAACATTTCGTACAGCACCACACCCAGAGAAAAAATGTCCGAACGGGTGTCCGCACGCTTGCCAGACACTTGTTCCGGGGACATGTACTTCGGGGAACCCAGAATCATCCCGGTCACCGTCTTGACTTCGTTGGTGCGCATCCGGGCGATGCCGAAATCGGTGATCTTCACCACCGAATCGGTCAAAACCATGATGTTGGCCGGTTTGATGTCACGGTGGATGATGTGCCGTTCGTGGGCGTATTGCAGGCCGTCGGCCACTTGCGCGGCAATTTCCAGCGCCTGATCCAGGGGAATCGGCGTGCGTGCCTGCAAGAGTCGCCGCAGTTCCTGTCCCTCCAGGAACTCCATCGCCATGTACGCAACCCGTTCACTCCGTCCAATATCGTAAATGGTGACGATGTTGCGGTGGGAGAGGCTGCCCGCGGCCTTGGCTTCCTGGTAGAACCGGGCTTCGTATTCGGCGAGTTCCTCCCGGGGAAGCGTCAAATTGACGGTTTTGATCGCCACCATCCGGTCGAGCAACGGATCGCGCCCCTTGTATACCGTGCCCATGGCGCCCTGGCCCAGTTCCCCCAGCACTTCGTAACGGCCCAACATGTTGCTCAAGGTCGTTGTGCTCATTTCTCCGGCGCGGTTTTCTGCTTCGACTTGACCGACTTGAACACCGGTCCCCAGATGGGGTGGCCAATTTCGGCGGCGTCTAGGTTGAACCCGGGATCCAGAAGGAGTGCAACGCTGAATTCTTCGCGACAGGTGATTTGCTGGCCGGATATACAGGCGATGAAGGCCAGGTACTTGTGAGCCTGCACCCGGTCGGGGCGACTCAATCCTTCTTCGAGTCCGAAACGCAACCGGCGGGCAGAGGTTCGGTACTGGCCTTCTTCGTAACTTCGGATGCCTTCCTCGAAATAACTGCTGCCCGGGGTCTTGGCGGGGGTCGAACCGCGCAAGATGTTGTGCGTGCAACCCGCAGAGAAAACGACAAGCAGGCATACCAAAACGGTCAAAGGTCGAATGGACATGAGGCGTCAGTTGAATTTGTGCTTGATCCGTACCTTTTGGTCTACCTTGATCTCGACGGTCTGGCTATAGGGCTGGAAACCACCATTCTTGATTTCCACCCGGCGCGATCCGGGGGCTACTTCCACTTCGTTGACCGGCGGACTTACCCCGATGCGATTGCCGTCGATGAACACTTCTCCCCAGGGGGCAATCGCCAGTGTGATCAAACCGCTGCCAACCGGTTCTACGGGGGCTGCAGACTCTACGTTTTCGTTGCGCCCGGAAAAGATGGAGTATGGAGAAAGTCTAGACTCTTTTTCGGCGGAATTCTGCGTGGAGAAAGCGCTTGCCTCGGTGGCCGTCGTCGCCTGCGGAGCCGGCTTGGGCGCCACCGCGCGACGTTCGGGCACGACTTCTTTTGCCGAGTCCGCGGTTTCCCGCACTCTGGGAAATCCGGCGATCGGGCGATCATCCATGGCGGCGAGTGTCGAGGTTTCCTGCGCACGCCCGGGAAGATGTGAAATTTTCGCTTGAGGCTCTCCCTGGCCGAGAAAATTCAGCAGCACCGCCAGCACAAATGCGCAGGCCGAGAGGGCGGCGGTGCCGTAGGCAATGGTCCGGTTGCCGAGCCACACGTCCGTCTTGCGCAGCCAGTGGAACGACCCTGACGCCACGGTTGAGGTGGCGTTCTGGCGGTGATTGCTGCGCGACGCATCACCCGCGCGCCCGGCCGAAGAGCGCAACAGGCCGCCGCGCAGCGACGTTTGGCCCACGCTGTAGATTTCGTGCTCGCGGACATGTTTGTCGGTGCGCGATCCTTCGTAATGGAACAATGCGTTGTTGTCGTCCGAAATGTGCGAGACCACTTCGTAAAAAGAGCGCGAAACCAGCACTTGGCCGGGCTGACCGAATCCCATCACCCGCTGGGCGACATTGATGCCGTCGCCAATCACATTGGGTTGGCCGTTCAGATCGCGAACCAGACGCACCGGACCGAGGTTGATGCCGATGCGGGCCGGAAGGTGCAGCTTGTCCGTGCCGACTGGTGCAAAGGATTCGCGCAGGCTCATGGCCACAAATAAGGCGTCTTCGGGATCGCCCAGGAAATTCACGGCGACCCCGTCGCCGGTATCCAGAATGATGCGGTCGCTCGGCGAGATGTCGCGGATCGCGTCCGCAATGACGGCGTTGAACTGATCCTTGAGCTGAATCTGTTCCGCGACTGGTCGCTTGGAATACTCGACGATGTCAAGGAACAGCACGCTGCAGATGAAAGTGCGGTTGGCGCGCTCCGGAATCATTGTTCGGCCATTGCCTAGGAAATGAAGATACCGCAGGTTAAGGTCTGGCGAAAAACCGGAATACTGAATCTTAACACCAAGTACGCAGTTTTCTGCAATAGAAATTTTACAATTTGTTTACTGTAGTCAATGTCTTTTGAGGCATATCTACATAGCATTCGAGAATTGTGCCCGGGTACCGTCAGAGGGGTCGTCTGGATCCCAAACGGGAGGTTCCCACTTTGTTCCCCGCAGACATTGCGGGCATCATCCCGTCCCGGACGCCAAATGGAGCTGCCCCGCCATGCATTCTGACCATCCTTACCAGCGTGACTTGCACAAGAACCCCGCGAATCATGCTGCTTTGTCCCCCGTTTCCTTCCTGGCGTGGGCGGCCGAGGTCTATCCCGACCTGCCAGCAGTGGTGTACGGGGACAGGGTGTCCAGCTGGCAGGAAACCTATGTTCGTTGCCGGCGTCTGGCCTCGGCCCTGACCGCCCGGGGGGTGGGTGCAGGGGACACGGTGGCGGTGATGGCGCCGAATATTCCGTCCATGTTTGAACTGCATTACGCTGTGCCGATGGCGGGTGCGGTCCTCAATGCGCTCAACACCCGGCTGGACGCCAGGGCGATCGCCTTCATGCTCGAGCATGGCGACGCCAAAGTGCTGCTCATGGATCGGGAATATTCCACCGTGGTTGCCGAAGCGCTGGAACGCCTGCCCCACAAGCCTCTGGTCGTCGATATCGTTGACCCCGCGGTGACGGCGCACCCGCGTCTCGGGGAGATGGACTACGAGGAATTTCTGGCCACCGGGGATCCGAACTTCGAGTGGAAGCTGCCGGAGGACGAATGGGACGCCATTGCACTGTCCTACACCTCGGGAACCACCGGCAATCCCAAAGGGGTGGTCACGCACCACCGGGGCGCGTATCTGAATGCGCTGGGCAACATCGTGACCTGGGCGATGCCCCGGTTTCCGGTGTACTTGTGGACTTTGCCAATGTTCCACTGCAACGGCTGGTGTTTCCCCTGGACCCTGGCGGCGGTGGCTGGCACCAGCATTTGCCTGCGCCGCGTGGAGGCCGCAACGGTCTTTGAGCTGATCCGCCGTCACAAGGTGACGCATTTTTGCGGGGCGCCGGTGGTGCACAACATGCTGATTAACGCGCCCGCGGAGCAGCGCCAGGGAATCACTCATCGGGTTTCGGCGATGATTGCCGGTGCCGCGCCGCCACGGGCAGTGATAGAGGGCATGGAACGCATGGGTGTTGACCTGACGCATGTATACGGCCTCACGGAGGTTTACGGCCCGGCTTCAGTGTGTGCCAAACGGCCGGAATGGGACGCGTTGGCCCCTGGCGAGCGCGCTGAAAAAAATGGTCGCCAGGGCGTGCGTTACCTGCTTCAGGAGAACATGGCCGTGCTCGATCCCGACAGCCTGCGCCCGGTGCCGCGGGACGGGCAAACCATGGGCGAAATTTTCTTTCGCGGCAATATCACGATGAAGGGGTATCTGAAAAACCCCCAGGCTACCGCGGAGGCTTTCGAAGGCGGCTGGTTTCATACCGGCGATCTGGCAGTGGTGGAGGCCGACGGTTACGTGAAAATCAAGGATCGCTCCAAGGACATCATCATTTCGGGAGGCGAAAACGTCTCGACAATCGAGGTCGAGGATGTGCTCTACAGCCATCCTTTGGTGTTGGAGGCGGCGGTGGTTGCTCGACCCGATGAGAAGTGGGGCGAAACTCCCTGTGCGTTTGTGACCCTGCGCGTCGGCGCTGCAGTCGTGACCGAAGAGGACCTCATTGCCTTTTGCCGCGAGCATCTTGCGCATTTCAAGTGTCCGCGCAAGGTGGTGTTCGGCCCACTTCCCAAGACTTCGACCGGGAAGATTCAGAAAAACGTCTTGCGCGAGCAGACGAAGTCCGTTTAGCCCGCAGCAACACAAAGGCGCTGCGGTAGAATCCGCACTTTTCCAGTCAAGGAACGTTTTGCGTGATGAAAATCCTGGTGCCGGTCAAGAGGGTGGTGGACTACAACGTCAAGGTGCGGGTCAAGGCCGATGGCAGCGGTGTCGAAACCGCAAACGTCAAAATGTCGATGAATCCGTTTGACGAGATTGCGGTGGAAGAGGCGGTCCGACTGAAAGAAGCGGGCACGGTAACGGAAATTGTGGTGATCTCTGTGGGGGCGGCGCAATGCCAGGAAACCCTGCGCACCGCGCTGGCAATCGGTGCCGATCGCGCCATTCTTGTCGAGGCGCCGGCAGATGTTCAACCGCTGGCTGTGGCGAAATTACTCAAGGCCATTGCCGAGCGTGAACAACCGGGATTGATCATCCTGGGCAAGCAGGCGATCGATGACGATTCCAATCAGACCGGCCAGATGCTCGCCGCATTGCTGGGCTGGTCGCAGGCCACCTTTGCATCGAAGGTGACCCCAGAGGGCGCCACGCTGAAGGTGACGCGGGAAGTCGATGGCGGACTGGAGACCCTTTCGGTGAAACTGCCGGCCGTCGTGACCACCGATCTGCGGTTGAACGAGCCGCGTTACGTCACCCTGCCAAATATCATGAAGGCAAAAAAGAAACCGCTCGAGACCCTGACCCCGCAGGGGCTGGGGGTGGACGTGAGTTCCCGGCTGAAAACGCTGAAGGTTCAGGAGCCGCCCAAACGTGGTGCCGGGAAACTGGTGAAGAGCGTCGCAGAGCTGGTGGAAAAACTCAAAAACGAAGCGAAGGTCATTGGATGAACATCCTGGTATTGGCAGAGCACGACAATGCGGCATTGAAGCCCGCAGTTCTTAATACGGTTTCGGCCGCGCTGGCAATAGGCGGCGTTGTAAACATTCTGGTCGCCGGTCACAACTGTGCGTCCGTTGCGCAGCAGGCCGCGAAAATTGCCGGCGTGAAACGGGTTCGTGTGGCCGATGCCGCGCACTATGCGCACGGCCTGGCGGAGAATGTTGCGGCATTACTGGCCGGTATTGCCCGGGAATACAGCCATGTGCTTGCTCCCGCCACCAGCTTCGGCAAGAACATTCTCCCGCGGGTCGCTGCCTTGCTGGATGTGGCACAGGTCTCGGACATCGTCAGCGTGGTATCGGCCGACACTTTCGTACGGCCGATTTATGCGGGCAACGCGCTGGCGACGGTGCAAACTTCCGATGCCATCAAAGTCATCACCGTGCGGAGCACAGGCTTTGATGCAGCATCGGCCGATGGCGGGCAGGCGCTGGTGGAGCCATTGCAGGGCGCAGCCGACTGCGGATTGTCCAGCCTTCTCGGGCAGGAACTCACCAAGTCGGCAAGACCGGAACTGACCGCGGCCCGCGTGATCGTTTCGGGAGGGCGAGGCATGGGCAACGGTGAGAACTTCAAACTTCTCGAGGCCCTTGCCGATAAACTCGGTGCTGCGGTGGGTGCCTCGCGCGCGGCAGTCGACTCCGGCTTCGTGCCAAACGACTACCAGGTCGGCCAGACCGGGAAAATTGTCGCCCCCGAGCTCTATCTCGCGGTCGGCATCTCCGGGGCGATCCAGCACCTGGCCGGTATGAAGGACAGCAAAGTGATTGTGGCGATCAACAAGGACGGCGAGGCGCCAATCTTCCAGGTCGCCGATTACGGGCTGGTCGCCGACCTGTTCCAGGCTGTTCCGGAAATGACTGCTTTGCTCGGTTAGTCCGGGAAAATCTCCGGCAACCGTCTGACGAAATCTTCTACGGGAGTCCGCCATGTCTACCTATGCCGCGCCGATTCGCGACATGCAGTTTGTGATCAAGGAGCTGATTGGGCTCGAACAGATCTCCGGCCTGCCCGGCTGCGAAGAAGTAACCACCGACCTCGTCGATGCGGTTTTGGAAGAGGCAGGCAAGTTTGCCACCGGAGTACTGGACCCGTTGAATCGCGGAGGCGACCAATCCGGTGTCAAGCTCGTTGGCGATGTTGTGCGCACCGCACCCGGATTCAAGGAGGCATATCAGCAATATGCCGCTGGCGGATGGACTGGATTGAATTGCGATACGCAGTATGGGGGCCAGGGGTTGCCACACATCCTGTCATCGCAGACGTCCGAGATGTGGAATTCGGCCAACATGTCCTTCTGCTTGTGCCCAATGCTCACGGCGGGCGTGGTGACGGCATTGATGCGACATGGATCGGAGGCGCAGAAGGACACCTATCTGCCCAATCTGGTTTCCGGTAAGTGGACCGGGACCATGAATTTGACGGAGCCGCAGGCGGGATCGGACCTGTCCGCGGTGCGTGCCCGGGCGGTCCCGCAAGGAGATCACTTTCGCATTCATGGCACCAAGATTTTCATCACCTGGGGCGAGCATGATGTGGCCGAAAACATCATCCACATGGTGCTGGCCCGGACCCCGGACGCACCGGAAGGCGTGAAAGGTATTTCGTTGTTTGTGGTGCCCAAATATCTGCCTGGCACCGGCGCCGGCCCTGGCAAGCGCAACGACGTGAAATGTGTTTCCGTCGAGCACAAACTGGGCATCCATGGCAGCCCGACCTGTGTGATGGCCTACGGGGACGGCGAGGGGGCCATCGGCTATCTGATCGGAGAGGAAAACCGCGGCCTCGAATACATGTTCACCATGATGAACTTTGCGCGCCTCGAAGTCGGGATCGAAGGCCTGGCGATCGCCGAGCGTGCCTATCAGCATGCCCTGGCCTATGCCAAAACCCGCGTGCAGGGCAGAGAGATTGGCGTCAAGCATGGCGAGCGCGTGAGCATCATTCATCACCCCGATGTGCGCCGGATGTTGATGAGCATGAAAGCCCAGACCGAGGCAATGCGGGCATTGGCGACGCTCGCTTCCGTACATCTGGATCACGCCTTGATGAATCCGGACAAGGCCGCGCGTGCCAGCCATCAGTCCTACTTCGATCTGCTCACCCCGGTGGTGAAGGGATGGTGTTCGGAGCAAAGCATCGAAATTGCCTCCACGGGGGTGCAGGTTCACGGCGGCATGGGGTTCATTGAGGAAACGGGTGCGGCGCAATACCTGCGGGATGCGCGTATCACCTCAATTTACGAAGGCACCACTGGTATTCAGGCGAACGATCTGGTCGGCCGCAAAATTGCCTATGAAAAAGGCATGACCGCAAAATCCCTGATTGCCCAGATGCGGGAACTGGATGGCGAGCTCGCGAAAGTTTCCCACCCTGCAATCGCGAAAATTCGTGGCTCGCTGGCCGCAGGGGTGTCTGCGCTTTCCGAGGCAACCGAGTGGTTGGTGACGAATTTTGGGGCCGATCAGAAGGGAGCGTTTTCCGGCGCTGTGCCTTTTCTGAAATTGTTCGGCACCGTGACAGGTGGGTGGCTGATGGCCAGGTCCGCATTGATCGCCAAGCGGCAGCTCGACGCCGGTGCCGACGACCATGACTTTTACCGTGCGAAGCTTGCCACGGCCCGATTCTTTTCGGAACACATTCTGCCCCTGGCACTTGTCTATCGGGATCAGGTTGTCCATGGTTCCCAAAGCGTGCTGGCGCTGGAAGAAGCGCTGTTCTGAGCCCGGTCGGTTGCCCCGACCCTCTTTCTGCCTGTCACGCGATTTTTGCAGGTGTCGTGTATACGTGGATTGTCGTTGACAAGCAGGGCAGGGCTGAGGATCATTCCAGCGTCGGTCGCCGAATCTGCGCAGCCGAGGTGTTCGGCAACCTCTCGACGAGCCATTGCGCGATCAAGGAAGCTGCCGGAGGGCCGTAATCCGGCATAGAGAGCCAGTGGGGTTTTACCTTCATTTCTGATGGGGCAACCTCTCTGCGCCGATGCCAGCCGACGATGCCGTCAGGCTGATCGCAAGCCCAAAGGAGACCGAACATGGAAGTATTTCTCTGGTTGGTGGCAGCCGTTGCGTTGTGTTGGGTGTTGGCAGCGTGTCGTGTAAGGTCCCCGGGTTGGGTGCTGGGCTTAGGCGCCTTTCTCGGTGCCGCGACGATGTGGGCTGGTGCGCCCGGAAGCACCAATGCCTTGCTGTGGACATTATTTCTGGTGCCCGCTGCGGTGCTGACCCTGCCGCAATTGCGCCGCGCATTGATCAGCGATGCGTTACTCAAGTGGTTTCGCAAGGCGCTTCCGCAGGTTTCCCAAACCGAACAGGAGGCACTCGACGCCGGGACGGTATGGTGGGATGGCGATCTATTCAGCGGCAAGCCGGACTGGAACAAATTGCTGGCCATTCCGGAACCGCGCCTCGCCGCCGACGAACGGGCGTTTCTGGAGGGTCCGGTCGAAGAACTTTGCAGGATGTGCGACGACTGGAAAATTTCCCACGAGTTGAACGATCTGCCCCCGGAAGTCTGGCAATTCATCAAGAGCCGGGGATTCCTCGGGATGATCATTCCGAAGAAATTCGGCGGCCTGGGATTCTCTGCGTACGCGCACTCCGAGGTGATCCAGAAACTGGCGACCCGTAATTCGACAGCCTGTGTGTCGGTGATGGTTCCCAATTCCTTGGGGCCGGCAGAACTGCTCCTTCACTACGGTACCGAGCAACAGAAAGCGCACTACTTGCCCCGACTTGCAAAAGGTCTGGAAATGCCCTGTTTTGCATTGACCGGGCCGGACGCCGGGTCGGACGCTGGCTCGATACCCGATTATGGCGTGGTATGCCGCGGGCAACACGACGGACAAGAGGTCATCGGAATCCGACTGTCCTGGGAAAAGCGTTACATCACGCTGGGCCCGGTGGCCACGCTGCTGGGACTGGCATTCAAACTCTACGACCCGGACTCTCTGATCGGCCGCACCAAGGATATCGGCATCACGCTGGCACTGATTCCGGCCAAACATCCGGGCGTCAACATCGGCAGACGCCACATGCCGCTCAACGCGTCGTTCATGAACGGGCCGAATTCCGGCAAGGACGTTTTTATTCCCATGGAGTGGGTGATAGGCGGCCAGCCATTTGCCGGCCAGGGCTGGCGCATGTTGATGGAGTGCCTGGCGGCGGGACGATCAATCTCACTGCCATCTTCCGGTGCCGGTGCGGCAAAACTTGCGGCCCGCACCACCGGTGCGTACAGCAGGGTGCGAAGCCAGTTCAAGATTCCGATTGGGAAATTCGAGGGCATCGAGGAGGCCTTGGCGCGAATTGCCGGAAATACGTATGCAATCGATGCTGCGCGCACCATGACGGCGGGTGCGGTGGACCTGGGCGAAAAACCCTCGGTGGTATCTGCCATTGTCAAATATCACTGTACCGAGCGTGGCCGGCAGGTGATTACCGATGCGATGGACGTACATGGCGGCAAGGGCATCTGCCTGGGACCGAACAATTACCTTGGCCGCGCGTATCAGCAAATTCCGATTGGTATTACCGTGGAAGGTGCCAACATCCTGACGCGCAGCATGATGATCTTCGGCCAGGGGGCCATTCGATGCCACCCTTATGTGCTCAAGGAAATCGCCGCGACGCGGACAGAAGATCCGGCGCAGGCAAGCGAGGCATTCGACAAGGCATTCTGGGGCCATGTGAAATTTGTCATGGCCAATGCCGCGCGCGCGTTATGGTTCGGCATCGGCGGCACGCTGTTTCTGTCGCCGCCGGGCGCGCCGGAGTCACAGCGATACCTGCGGCAAATGACCCGGCTGTCTGCCGGATTCGCCCTGGCGGCAGATTTTGCGATGTTGTTTCTGGGTGGCGACCTGAAGCGCAAGGAAAAACTGTCAGGGCGGTTGGGCGATATTCTCAGCCAGCTTTATATCGCCTCCACGGTTATCAAACGCTACGAGGACGACGGCCGGCCGCTCGCAGACTTTCCTCTGGTGCAGTGGGTGCTGGAGGATTGCCTGGTCCGGATTCAGGAGGCGTTTTTCGGCGTTTTCAAGAATTTTCCGAGCCCGCTTGCGGGACGAATGCTGCGCACGATTGTGTTTCCGCTGGGCCGCATGTACTTGCCGCCGTCCGATCAACTGGGTCACCGGGTGGCGCGCATCATGATTGAGCCGTCCCTGACGCGTGATCGGTTAACCGAAGGAATGTATATTCACCGTCATGAAAGTGATGCGGTCGGCAGGCTGGAACTGGCCATGCTTGCGGCACCCGAGGCGGAGGAGGTGGAGGCCAGACTCCGCAATGCGGTCCGAGATGGCGCCATCGCAGGGTTCACCGAGGAATCACGGATCCGGGCCGCCGAAGAAAAGGGTATTGTCAGTGCTGCGGAAGCGGCCAAATTCCTTGCATTCGTCGCATTGCGGCGGGCCTGCATCATGGTCGATGATTTTCCGAATGATGTGGGCCGCATGTCGGCCGCGCGTGACACGACTGTTGCAATCGGCAGGGATAACCTGATGTCGCACAAGACCGCAGCGTAGTCTCGCGTACGTTTTGTGCGTCCGACAGGCCGCGCGCGGCCGGCCGACGTTCTTTGAAAATGTGGCGGCGCCTGAACGTGACGAACTTTTTCAACGTGCGTGAATTGCCGCAACCGGCTTTCGGGAAAGACCACAACATCGACTCGACGGAGGGTGAGCGCCGATGACAGGACCGGTTGACGTAATTTCTCCGGAGGCGGCGAAAACATTGGACGGATTGTTCCGCGAGAGGGTGCGACGTTCAGCGCAAGTGCTGGCCTACCGCAATTTCGACGACGAAATCATCGTGATGTCCAACGCTGAAAAAGTCCCGCCGGTGGACATGGAAGCCGCAATCATGCAGGACACCTTGTTCGAGCAGGTGATGGTGATGGGAGAGGGCAAGCCCTACCTTACGGCGTTGGTTGTGCTCAATCGCGAACAATGGACCAAATTTGCGTCCGAGGCGGGACTCAATGTGTCGATGGAAAGTGACATGACCGACCCGAAAGCGGAAAAATTGATCCTGGAGCGCGTGCAGAAGAAAATCCAATCCTTCCCCGATTACGCGCAAATCTACCGCGTCGAGATCTTCGCGCAGCCCTGGACCGTGGAGAACGGCTTGTTGACGTCCACCATGAAACTCGAGCGTGCCAAAGTTCTGGGAGCTTATCAGCAAGTCGTGGAAGAATTGTATGCAGGGCACTGAGAAAACAGGTACGAAAGTGGATGCCGCGGGACTTCCGGCCGGCAAGGATCCGGTGCTCAGACTGGTGCCGATGCCCTCGGATGCCAACTACACCGGGGATATTTTCGGCGGCTGGATCATGTCGCAGGTGGACGTGGCGGGCAGTATTCCGGCCATTGCCCTGGCGCAAGGCCGCGTAGCAACCGTTGCAGTGAATTCATTCGTGTTTAAGCAACCGGTATTCATTGGCGACCTGGTCAGTTTCTACGCTGACGTAGTGCGGGTGGGAAAAACGTCGATCACCGTCGATGTGGAAGTCTATGCGCGGCGCCGGACTTTGCACGAAGTGGTCAAGGTGACCGAGGCAACACTGACCTACGTGGCGGTTGACGATAAGCGACGTCCGCGGCCGGTCGTCTCCGCGAAGGTATCACCACACTGAGACACGATCCAGGGAATTTCTTTCATCACAGGAGGAGAACATGAAAAGTCGATTCCGCAAAAACACCATGAACACCTTTGTCCTGATGGCATTGGGGGCAATGTCCGGCACTGCATATGCTGCCGGTTTTGCCTTGATCGAACAAAATGCAAGCGGGATGGGCAATGCTTATGCCGGCGCATCGGCGGTTGCCGAGGATGCCAGCACCGTGTTCTTTAATCCGGCCGGCATGAGCCGTTTGGAAGGCAAACAGTTCGCCGCCGCCGGACATGTCATTATGCTTTCGGCCGAATTTTCCGGAACTGGTACTCGGCCGGTGGCTTTGGGTGGGCCGGCAAATACCGGAGGGACGGGAGGAGATGCCGGCGGCACTTCCGTTGTTCCAAACGGCTACTTCGTCATGCCGCTCAATGACAAGATGAGTTTTGGGGTCGGACTCAATGTGCCGTTCGGACTGGCCACGAAATACGAAGATTCGTGGCAAGGTCGTTTTCAAGGCATCAATTCCGATTTGCAGACGGTGAATATCAATCCTGCAATGTCTTACAAGATTTCTGAAGCTGTTTCGGTTGGCGCGGGGATCAATTACCAGAAGTTGGAAGTAGAGCTGACCAATGCGTCAATTGCAGGACCTGGCGTTGAAGGCAGAACGAAGCTGGTAGCAGACGACGATACTTGGGGATGGAATATAGGCATGTTGTTTCAAGTGGGAATAGGGACGAGAGTCGGTGTGTCGTATCGTTCAAAAATGGACTACAAGTTAAACGGCGATGTGACGACCACTGTACTGGCTACTGGTGCTGCGGTCCCGCAAGGAACATTTTCCGCAAATGCAGAAGTGACCTTGCCAGACATGATCTCGGTGAGTGTTGTGCACTCCCTGAGCGACGATGTCCAACTTCTGGCGGACTTGACCTCTACCCGTTGGAGCGAAATTGACCAGGTTCTCGTAAAAGATTCCGCGGGTGCCACCAGAGATGCGCTGGTGTTGAATTTTGACGATGCGATGCGGTACTCCGTCGGCGTGAATTTCAAATGGAACGACCAGTGGACTCTAAAAGGCGGCCTGGCCATCGATGAAAGCCCGGTCAAGAGCGCACAAGACCGGACGGTTCGTCTCCCCGACAATGATCGCACTTGGATTTCATTAGGCGGGCAGAGAAAACTGGGTTCAAGCTCCAGGTTGGACCTTGGTTATACCCACATTTTCATCAAAGATGCGGACATCAACTTCACTCGCGCGCAACTTGGGTTGCCGGCGCCTGTGGCAAGCTCGACAGTCACGGGCAGTTACAAAGGTTCGGTAGACATTCTGAGCATTCAATACACAATGAATTTTTGATGTGTGATTCTGCGGCGAGTCATGTACGGCTCGCCGCCTGCTCAAGCTCAGGGTTGTGTTGCCGATAAGGCCACTATTCCGACATGGACAAAATCGTGGCAGACAAGTCTCGTTTTCTGGTTCGCAAGGTCGCCGTCCTGGGCGCCGGTGTCATGGGCGCCCAAATTGCGGCGCATCTGGTGAATGCGGGTGTCGAGACGATTCTTTTCGAATTGCCGGCGAAGGAGGGGGATCCGAACGATTCGGTTCGCAAGGCGGTCGAGGGGCTGAAGAAAATCGATCCGGCGCCACTGGCAGCGACCTCGCGGGCGGAATACATTCAGGCGGCGAACTACGATCAGGACCTCGCACGCCTGGGCGAGTGTGATCTGGTGATTGAAGCGATTTCCGAAAGAATGGACTGGAAGAAATCGCTGTACGAAAAGGTCTCACCGCATCTGGGTGCGCAGTCAGTGTTTGCCAGCAATACCTCCGGCCTGTCGATCAATACGCTGGCCTCGGCGATGCCGGCGGCGCACCGTCCCCGTTTCTGTGGCGTGCACTTCTTCAATCCGCCGCGCTACATGCACCTTGTCGAACTGATTGGCTGTCAAGACACCGATCCCGAGGTGCTCGATCACCTGGAGGCGTTTCTGGTGACCACGATGGGCAAAGGCGTCATCCGGGCCAAAGATACGCCAAACTTCATCGCCAACCGGGTCGGCGTATTTTCCATACTGGCCGCCTTTCACCATACCCGGCAAATTGGCCTGGGGTTCGATGAAGTCGATGCGTTGACCGGGAGCTTGATCGGGCGTCCGAAAAGTGCGACATACCGAACAGCAGACGTGGTCGGTCTCGACACCCTCGCGCATGTGGTCAATACCATGCAGGAAACACTTCCGGGAGATGCCTGGCACAAGTACTACCAGGTTCCGGACTGGTACCGCAGACTGCTCGATCAGAAGGCATTCGGACAAAAGATCGGCAAGGGCGTTTACCACAAGGTCGGCAAGGATATCCAGGTCCTGGACGTGGAGAAGGGGGGATATCGTCTCTCCGGGCGTGAAGCCCATGAATCGGTGGTCGCGATTCTCAAAAACAAGCACCCGGGCGAACGTTTTGCGCAGTTGCGGGAAAGTTCGCATCCGCAGGCGCAATTCCTCTGGGCAGCATTGCGCGACATGCTGCACTACTGCGCGGTACATCTGGAATCGATTGCCGAGAACGCGCGGGATCTCGATCTTGCCGTGCGCTGGGGGTTCGGCTGGAACCAAGGGCCGTTTGAAATCTGGCAGGCAGTGGGCTGGGCGCAGATGACGGGCTGGATCGCCGAGGATATTGCGGCGGGCAAAACCATGTCCGCGGTGCCACTGCCAACCTGGGTCGTGGAGGCCGGGCGCAGCGGGGTGCACGAAGCCAAAGGCTCCTGGAGCGTTGGGCGGCGAAGCTACCAGCCGCGATCCCAATTGGCGGTATATCGCCGCCAGCCGTATCCGGACCGCCTGATCGGCGAATCGGCGCAGTATGGCAGCACTCTATTTGAAACCGATGCGGTGCGCATGTGGACCAGTGGTGACGACATCGGCGTCATCAGCTTCAAGTCCAAATTGCATGCCATCGGCGAGGACGTTCTGGACGGCATGATGGAGGCCATCGACGAAGCGGAACGCAATTTCAAGGGGCTCATCATCTGGCAGACGGAGCCGCCGTTTTCGGTGGGCGCCAATCTTTCGGGAGGGGGAACACGTAAAGATGCTCCCAAGCCTTCCGCGTTGGGCGCCATGATGAAGAAATTCAAGCGCAGCGCGGAATCTGCCGTCCTCAAGGCGGCGCGCAAACTCAACGTCGCCGATGCGCTGATGGCCGGCCGTTTGGAAAAGGTTGAATCCGTTGTGGAGCAGTTTCAGGCGACTTCGCAAGCCTTGCGATATTCGATGATTCCAACCGTGGCGGCGGTGGACGGCATGGCGCTGGGAGGCGGCTGCGAATTTGTCATGCATGCCGATCGCGCGGTGGCGTCGCTTGAAAGTTACATCGGGCTGGTGGAGGCGGGGGTGGGTCTGCTGCCCGCGGGTGGCGGCTGCAAGGAATTCGCCATGCGCGCGGCTGCCGAGGCGAAAGGGGCGGACGTGTTTCCGTTCCTGAAGAACTATTTTCAGAACGTGGCCACCGCGCAGGTCGGCAAAAGCGCCGAACATTCCCGCGAGCTTGGTTACCTTCGGGCGAGTGATCGCATAGTAATGAATCGGTTCGAATTGCTTCACGTTGCGAAGGCAGAACTGCATGCGCTGGCCGAATCGGGATACCGGCCGCCCCTGAAGTCGCGCACGATCCCTGCGGCAGGCCGCAGTGCCATCGCCACGTTCAAGATGGCGATGGCCAACATGCTCGCAGGCGGGCAGATTTCCGAACACGATTTCCTGATTGGCAGCAAAGTCGCGTACGTCCTGTGTGGTGGAGACATCGAAGCCGGTACGCCGGTGACCGAAGACTGGTATCTCGACCTCGAGCGTCAGGCGTTTATGGAACTGATTGCCACTGAAAAGACCCAGGCCCGCATCGAGCACACACTCAAGACCGGCAAGCCGCTGAGAAATTAGCAGCACCCAGATTTTTGAAGGAGATTTAAAGTGGCCAGACAAGTGCAGGACGCTTATATCGTGGCTGCCACGCGAACACCGGTCGGCAAGGCCCCGCGCGGCATGTATCGCAACGTGCGTCCGGATGATCTGCTCGCACATGCGCTCAGAAGAGCGATGGCGCAGGTCCCGGACCTGGACAGCGCTGCGGTGGATGACATCATCGTGGGATGTGCACAGCCGGAGGGCGAACAGGGCCTGAATGTGGCGCGTATTGCGCTGCTGCTGGCGGGTTTTCCGAATTCCGTTTCCGGCATGACGATCAATCGCTTCTGTTCCTCCGGATTGCAAGCCATCGCGATTGCCGCCGATCGTATCCGGCTGGGCGAGGCCGACGTGATGATTGGGGCGGGCACCGAAAGCATGAGCATGATCCCGATGGGAGGCAGCAGAATTTCGGGCAATCCGCTGATTTTCGAGAACGACGAGAATCTCGGGATCGCCTATGGCATGGGGATCACGGCAGAAAAAGTTGCGGAGCAGTGGAAAATCGGTCGCGTGGCACAGGACGAATTTGCAACTGAGTCCCATCGCCGGGCCTTGGCGGGAATCGAAAAAGGCGAGTTTCAGGACGAGATTTCCCCTTTTACGGTGAATGAGCGGGTGCCGGATTTTGCGCGCCATCAAGTGGAGGTCCGCAGCCGGATGACGAAACACGACGAAGGCCCCCGGGCAGGAACCACTCCCGAGGTGCTGGCCAAGTTGCGCCCGGCCTTCGCAGCCAACGGTTCGGTCACAGCTGGCAATAGTTCCCAGACCTCCGACGGCGCCGGGGCCGTGGTACTGGCAAGCGAAGCGGCGTTAAAGCGCTACAACCTTCGGCCCCTCGGTCGCTTTCTCGGGTTCGCCGTTGCCGGCGTGCCGCCGGAGATCATGGGCATTGGTCCCAAATTCGCGATTCCGAAAGTACTCAAACAGGTTGGCCTGAAACAGGATGACATGGACTGGATTGAGCTCAACGAGGCGTTTGCTGCCCAAGCCCTGGCGGTCATGGGAGATCTGGGACTGGATCGTGCCAAGGTCAATCCGTTGGGAGGCGCCATTGCGCTCGGGCACCCGCTGGGTGCCACCGGGGCCATTCGCACAGCCACGTTGTTGCACGGCATGCGCCGGCGCAAACACAAATACGGCATGGTGACCATGTGCATCGGCACCGGAATGGGCGCAGCGGGCGTCATTGAATCCTTGCCCTGAAACCGGCGGCTTGTGCAAATTTCTGGTTTGGATCAAATTTCGTTTCGACGAAAGTCCATCCTCAAGGAGACCCGCATGAAGGTGTTTGGGACGGTGTTGATGATTCTGGCGCTGCCGTGGATGGCCGCGAGTGGCTTTGCAGATGCCGGTTCACCGGTGGGCAAATGGCGCACCATTGACGACAAGAGCAAGAAAGAACGATCGATTATCGTCATCACGGAAAACAACGGGGAATTGCAGGGTGTGGTGGAGAAATTGTTCGATCAGCCGGGTGATGACCCGGCCCACCTGTGCAAAGAGTGCAAGGGCGATCGCAAGGATCAGCCCA
>JBJXFN010000140.1:0-13532 GCA_046155535.1 Burkholderiales bacterium | reverse complement strand
GCGATTGCGCCGACGCATGCGCTGGCAGCGGCCAGTGCCGAGGAAAATCTGAAACAGAAGAACATCACACTGCCACCTCCCCCGGTGCCGGTGGCGAATTATGTTTCCGTGGTGCGCACCGGCAACCTGCTTTTTCTCGCAGGCGCCGGTCCCGGGCCTTCCGTCCCCCGGGGGAAGGTGGGGTCGGATCTCACCATTGAACAGGGTTATCAGGCAGCACGTTCGACCGGACTGAATCTGCTCGCCACGACCCGGGCGGCATTGGGCAGCCTCGACAAGGTGAAAAGAATCGTCAAGGTCCTAGGCATGGTGAACTCCGCGCCGGGATTTGCCGACCAGCCGAAAGTGATTAACGGTTTCTCGGACCTCATGGTGGAAGTGTTTGGCGAGGCGATCGGAAAACATGCACGTTCGGCAGTCGGCATGGCGGAACTGCCCAACCACATCCCGGTCGAAATCGAGATGATCGTCGAGGTCGAACCGGATTAATGGTCCGTTGAAGAGCGCCTTTCACTGCCGCGCACACGCGCTGCTGTCATGGACACTTATGCTGTTGCGGATTTGTCGAGGTCGATGATGCGTTTTCCTTCGCACTCTCAAGGCGCGACGTTTTTTCTCATGGATGATCGAGTCATGGAGGCAGACCCATGGACGTAATACACGAAGGCGGGTGTTTGTGCGGAGAGGTGCGTTATCGCGCGCGCGGGGAGCCGTTGATGGCGATGATCTGTCACTGCCGCTTCTGTCAACGCCGCACCGGCAGCGCCTTTGCCGAAGCGGTGTTTTTTCCGGAAGATCGGGTGGAATTCTCCAGGGCACCGCGCAGTCAATACGAACATCGTTCGGACGAAAGCGGGCGCTGGATGCGGCTGGAATTCTGTCCGCGCTGTGGCACGACCATGAGTTGGATTTCTGAACGCCGCCCCGGAGTGCGGGCCGTCGCCGCCGGCAGTCTGGATGCGCCGGAGTCGGTGACCTTCAATCGCCACATCTGGACGCGATCAGCCCAGCCGTGGATGACATTTCCGGCGAGTGTGGAGTGCCTTGAGAAAGGGGCGCCCAGCTAAGGCAACAGTGAATTAAGCGTCTTCCCCGCGCAGGCGGGGAACCAGACGTCCTTGAAAAATCTGGATTCCCGTTCCCCGCTGACGTCATGCGAGGACAAGCTTCACGGGAATGACAATTTGAGTCTTATTCAGTGTTTCCCTAACCGGAAAAATCCGGGCGGCGAAGGCCGCCGTCCGGGGTACTTCGAAATTACTTGAGGTCGTCCTTCACCGCGTCGAGCGCCACCTGCGCGCAGATGCCGTCGTCTTCCGCGCTCGCCCCGCTCACGCCGATGCTGCCGATGTGTTCGCCGGCGGCGGTGGCAATGGGGAGGCCGCCTTCGAACGTGACGATGCCGGGCACAAAAGCGATGCCGGGAATCTTCTGCGCGATTTCACCAATCAACTTGGTCGAGAACGGAAACGACGCCGAAGTCTGGGCCTTCAACTGGGAAATCTGAATGCTGCCCATGAAGGCATCGTCCATACGCAGGAAGTATTTCAGATTGCCGCCGGTGTCGAGAATCGCGATGTTCATCTTCCATCCGGCGGTCTTGGCCCTGGCTTCACAGGCCTCGGCCATCTTCTTCGCGGTGGAAAGGTTGAGGACCGTCTTCTTTTGCTGCGACCATGCTTGTCCGGTCAAGGACAGCAGGGCGAGCGAAAGGGCGGCGGCGAACAATCGTTTGGTCATGGCAAGTCTCCTGGAGGGCGGCGCGGTGGCCGGTGAAGGTTCATACGGACAAACGTCCATCCGCAAGGATACGCGAGTCGGCGCGCCATCTTTGCCAGACTGCTTCCGACAAGGCTGGTGCTTTGGCGAACTACCGGGTCTCGTAACGCGAACGGATGACGCGATGGGCCGCGGCGAAAACAAAGTCAAATTCGCCCCACTTTTTCTTGTCCCAGGTCACGTTCAGCGCCCGCGACACCTTGCCGGTCGTGGGATTTTCCGTGAACGACATGCCTTTCTTGTAGAACGGGTGACGCTGGATTTCCTCGTTCAGCAATTCGACAAAACGCGCACCCGGTACCGTCTGCTTCTGCATCAACTTTCTCCATGGACTGACCCGCCAGGCAAAATTCGAATCGGGTCTTTCGCAGTGTGCGCCTTTGTGACTGGCGACGCAATTGCCGCGCGTCGTGTTATCCGCTCGCGGCTTGCTGCGACAGGGCGTTCGGGAAGCAGTTCGCCGCAATTGTTGTCGCAAGAAATCCGCGAAGCCAATGCGTGTATTCAAAAATCTTCCGGCAGCCATTCGGGCTTTGGCGCACCGGGCAGGACGTTATGGCGGCAATTTGCAGCGATTGCGTTCCGCGGTGGCAAGCAGGTTATCGGCCATTCTTGCGGCGCGCATGTAATGCCGGGTCGCCAGTTGCGCGACGGTGTCCCATTTCGCCTGGCCTTTGCGGGTTTCCAATCTGGCTGACTCCAGCACGTCGGCCCAACCGCGCGCCTGGCTCTTCGAATAATCGCCGCAGGCGCCAGTGGCTGCCCGCGCGATGACCTCTTCGGCAAGGGCGATTTTTTCGGCCGACTCCTTGCGCCATTTTTCCGCGAATTTCCGGTGCAGGATCGGACCGGTTTGCGGCGCTTCGTCAGGGGAGGAGGAGTGCTTGCCGAAATTGACGTCGGTGGAGGGAATGTCCAGCGGTGGATTGTCCACGGACCCGGCATCGGCGGCTTTCGCACCGGTCGCTGCACTCAGCAGCACGAGCAGCACCCAGCGGGAAATCATGCGACGGCGCGCAGGCGGGGCGCGTTATCCATGGCCTGCGCCGCTTCCAGCAATAACACCGGACGGTCTTGCGCCAGCAGAGCGGCGTCGGACAACATCCGGCGGAACAGGCTCGCGCGGGGTTCGCCGCGATACAGTCCCAGAACGTGGCGCGCAATCGCGCGCAGCGGCACTCCTCGGGCGTGCTGGCGCACCGCATATTCGAACATGGCCTGCATGACCTGCATGCGGGACAATATGGGAGTTGCGTAGAGGCGGGACTCGATTTCGGACAATACCCAGGGATCCTGATAGGCGGTGCGTCCCAGCATGACGCCGTCGCAGCAGGAAAGTTGCGCCGTCGCGGAGTCGACATCTTCGATGCCGCCGTTGATGACAAATTGCAGGTCCGGAAATTCCTGTTTCAGCCTGTACACGAATGCATATTTCAGGGGCGGGATGCTGCGGTTTTCTTTCGGGGAAAGTCCCTTGAGCAGCGCATTGCGGGCGTGGACCAGAAAAGTGCGGCAGCCGGCCTGCGCGACGACCTTGACAAAACGGCGCACGAACGCAAATTCTTCGATGTCGTCGATCCCGAGCCGGTGTTTGACCGTGACCGGCACCGCGACCGCTTCGGTCATCGCCCGTACACAGTCTGCCACCAGTTCCGGTTCGGCCATCAAACAGGCACCAAAGGCACCATGGCGCACGCGTTCTGAAGGGCAGCCGCAGTTGAGGTTGATTTCGTCATAACCGTGTTGCGTGCCGAGGATTGCGCAACGCGCCAGGGCTTGCGGGTCGGAGCCGCCGAGTTGCAAGGCCACCGGATGTTCGGCGGCGTCGAAATCCAGGTGTCTGGGATTATCGCTATGCAACAGCGCACCCGTGGTGACCATTTCCGTGTAAAGGCGCACATGGGGCGCCAGCAGCCGGAAGAAGAACCGGCAGTGCCGATCCGACCAATCCATCATCGGCGCGGTGCAGAAGCGATGGGAATGTGCAATTTCTGTCATGGTGTTTTGTGCGGCAACCCGGTCAGCGAATCCGTTGTTCGATCCGGATGCCGATCACTGAAAAAGTCGACGCGGGCTGATAGATCGACACGTTTGAAAATCCGCTGCTGACGGCCGAGGTCTGCACTTCCGGTGACCTGCTGAAACGAAAACTGTCGTAATAGAGCACCAGTTGCGTATCGTCGGCGAGGCGGTAGCCAACATCGGCATAGGGGGAAACCTGTCCGCCAGGTTCCAGCAGGGGGTTGGAATCAAAGCCGATATCGGTCAGATAGGCATTTTCGCGGGTCCACAACGGATACTTCACGCCCAACCCGGCCGACCACTTGCGCACATCCGTCGCCGCGCTTGCCATGCCCAGGCGGCCGAAGACAATGTAGTAGTCCTCTTTTTGCACGCTGGACAGACTACGGCGCCAAATGTCCATGCCAAGTCCCAGCACCGCGTCCACCCGGCTTTGATCCCCGGCGCGCCGCCAGCGCAACTGGAATTCGTTGGAGATACCCATATAGCCGGTCTTACCCGATACCGGCGTGTTCCCGAACAGGGTCGAGCCTTCGTAAGTGACTCGCCCGCCCCAGATCTTGCCGCGATACCCGAGCACCAGACCGGCGTCCTTGTCCTGCATCACATGGAATGTGGCAGCCACCAGCGGTCCGGTTTCGCTGACCTCGGGGGAAGTGGCTTCCTTCCAGTCGAAATATTCGGCACCCACGCTCAGGGAAGATTCCGCTGCGAAGGCGTGGCCAGACGCGACTGCGGTGCAGAACAGCACGGCATGGAGCGCGCCAGTCCAGTGGGTGGCCGTAACATATTCCCGAGTCATTGCAGTTCTCCTGACGACAGCATGCTTTTACAATGAGTACCGGACCTCACTCGCAGCTTCCGGTGCAGCGAACGGTGCGTTCCGCACAGGAAATCTGACCGATGGACGCAGCCAATGCGGTGTCCGAATCGCCGCCAAGGTGCAAGGTGCGCGCGCCATTGCATTGCGTGTGCGCGGTGACGAAGCGGGGCTCGGAGACCCACTTTACATTCATGCAACCCGGCGCACCTGCACCAAATCGCACGGCCACCCGGTAATTTGCGCACAATAGACTTGCGTGCTTGACCCAGCTGCGCACACCGAAATCGCCGTCCCGGTTCAACCAGACTGCCGGCAGATCTGCGCCAAAATCGAATTCCAGTTTCTCAATCTTCGGTGTTTCGGACAGTGAATACACCGGCAACGCCACGGCAGTAATGCGCGAATCGCGAGCCTCCCCTTCCGCCAAGGCCGGGTTCGCGATGAGGCAAAGGGCCAGGAAGGCGGCCGCGAAGGCAGGCGCCCTGGCAGGCGGTGTTTTTTGCATGGCGGCCGGCGCCTGATTTTGCTGTGCAGCTTGTCCCGTGTGCGCCCTGTTACCGGGCCGCCCATCCGTTATCCGCCGGTCACCTTTTGTGTCTGTTCGCCAAGTCCGTCGATGCCCACCCGCATCACATCGCCAGCCTTGAGAAACTGCGGCGACGGCTTCATGCCCATCCCCACCCCGGGCGGGGTCCCCGTGGTGATGATGTCGCCGGGCTGGAGCGTGAACAGGAAACTGGTGTAGGCCACCAGTTTGGGGATGCTGAAGATCATGGTGTTGGTGTTGCCAGATTGCTTGCGCTGCCCGTTGACGTCCAGCCAGAGCGCAAGATTGTGCGGGTCGGCGATTTCGTCCCGGGTCACCAGCCACGGCCCCAGCGGACCATAGGTGTCGAATCCCTTGCCCTTGTCCCAGGTCGGGCCGCGCTCGATCTGCCATTCGCGCTCGGAGACATCGTTGCAAATCATGTAACCGGCTACATACTCCATTGCGTTGGCTTCCGAGACCGATTTGGCGGTCTTGCATATCACGAACGCCAGTTCAACCTCCCAGTCTGACTTGACCGATCCTTTGGGCATCACAACGGTGTCGTTCGGACCCATGATGCAGGACGTGGCCTTGGAAAAAACCACCGGTTCCTTCGGGATGGGCAGGCCAGATTCTTTTGCATGATCGGCGTAGTTCAGCCCGATGGCGATGAACTTGCCGACATTGCCCACCGGCGCGCCGATGCGCGGCTTGCCGGCCACTTTCGGCAGACTGTCGATGCTGGCCGCGCGAATTCTTGCCAGTCCTTCGGGTGTCAGCGTGCCGCCGTCGATGTCTTTCACGATTCCCGACAGGTCGCGGATGTTTCCCTGCGCATCCAGAATTCCCGGCTTTTCCTTGCCAGCGTCTCCGTAACGTAACAATTTCATTTATCTGCTCCCGAGATGTGAATTGAAATCTTGTAATTGGCGAGGTATGGGCGGCGGGTTTGTCATTCGTTGTGCTGCGGTCTGCCGTCCTCTGTCCTCTGTATTCAGATCGTAATGCCACCATCCATGATCACTGCCTGCCCGGTCATGAATATGGATTCGTCGGACGCCAGAAAAACGGAGAGTTCCGCCAGTTCCTCGGCGCGGGCCAGCCTTCCCATCGGCTGGCGCGCGATGAAGTCCTTGCGCGCCTGAACCGGATCGTCGAACGCGTTGATGCGCTCGCCCAGAGAGGGCGTATCCACCGTGCCCGGGCACAAGGCGTTGCAGCGAATACCCCTCTTGACGTAATCGATGGCGATGGATTTGGTCAGGCCGATGACCGCGGCTTTCGATGCGCCGTAGACAAAACGGTTGGCGATGCCCTTGATCGACCCGGCGACCGAGGCGACATTGATGATCGAACCACCCCCTGCTTCCAGCATCCTGGGCAAAAACGTCCGAATCACGACGTAGTGACTGCGAACATTAAGATTGAAGGAAAAGTCCCAGTCCTTGTCCGCGCATTCGAGCACCGTGCCGTGATGGACAAATCCTGCGCAATTGAACAGGATGTGCGGCGTGCCCACTTCGCGGGCAATCGATGCAATGTCGGCGTCCATGAGCACGTCGAGTTTGCGTGTCCGGATGCCGGGAGTGCCTTTCAGATCGGCGAGTTTGGATTCGTTCAAATCAGTCGCCCAGACCTGGGCACCTTCTCGCGCAAAGGCCAGCGCGGTTTCCCGCCCGATTCCCTGTGCCGCGGCGGTGACGAATGCCACCTTGCCGTTCAGTCTTCCCGCCACATTCCCCCCTTTTGACCGCTTGATTTTCTTCCTGCGAACGCCAGTATGCCACAGCGACTGCAAGCTTCAGATTCCCAAGGTGGTCGGGGCAGCATAAAATGCGTATTCATGTGCCAGACGCCCCGCCGTGGATGTCGTCTGCAGCACTCTTCGAGGAGACCAGAAAATGTTGCAAGCCGCCGATCTGACCATCCGCCTCAATCCCGCCGATGACGTCGTGATTGCCCGTCTGGAATTGCCCGCGGGGACCGAAATCATCAAGGAGAAGATTCGTGTCAACGTCACCGTGCCACCCGGCCACAAGATTGCCACGCACGACATCTCCGAGGGCACCCCGGTGCGCCGCTATAACCAGATCATCGGTTTTGCGGTGAAACCCATCAAGGCCGGCGACCACGTGCACGTGCATAATCTCGCGATGGGCGACTTCCAGCGCGACTACGCTTATTGCGCGGACTACAAGCCGGTGGACTATGTCGCGAATCCGGCGACCTTCCAGGGCATTGTCAGGGAGGACGGGCGTGTTGCGACCCGTAATTATCTGGGGATTATTTCCAGTGTTAACTGCTCGGCGCACGTTTGTCGAAGTATCGCCAAGTTCTTCGACGAGGACTTCATGGCCCAGTACCCGAACGTCGATGGTGTGGTGCCGATTCACCACAAGACCGGTTGTGGCATGGGATCCACGGGTGAGCCCGTCGAACTTTTACGCCGCGTACTGGCGGGATACGCCACCCATCCGAATTTCCACTCCTCACTGATGATCGGTCTGGGTTGCGAGGCGAACCAGATCAACGATCTGCTGTCGGCCCAGGGCCTGAAGCGTTCCCGGCAGTTGCAGGCGTTCACCATCCAGGAAACCGGCGGTACCAAAAAAACCATTGCCGATGGCATCGCGCGCATCAAGGAACTTCTGCCCGAAGCAAACAAGGCGAAACGCGAAACCGTGCCCGCCTCGCATCTGATCCTGGGATTGCAGTGCGGTGGTTCCGACGGTTACTCCGGAATTTCTGCAAACCCCGCTTTGGGTGCGGCGGTCGATATCCTGGTGCGCAACGGAGGCAGTGCGATTCTTTCGGAAACGCCGGAAGTGTATGGCGCCGAACATTTGCTGACCCGCCGGGCGGCCACCCGCGAAATCGGCGAGAAGCTGGTCCAGCGCATCCGCTGGTGGGAGGATTACACCACCAAACTTGGTGGCGAGATGAACAACAACCCTTCTCCCGGCAACAAGGCCGGCGGGTTGACGACCATTCTGGAGAAATCCCTGGGCGCAGTCGCCAAAGGCGGCACCCAGGCCATGATGGGGGTGTACGAATACGCAGAACATGTGCGCGCGAAGGGATTCTTGTTCATGGACACCCCGGGCTACGACCCGGTTTCCGCCACCGGTCAGGTCGCCGGCGGTGCCAACATGATCTGTTTCACCACCGGCCGCGGCTCGGCCTACGGCTGCAAGCCTTCGCCCTCGCTCAAACTCGCCACGAATACCGCGATGTTCGACAAACAGGAAGACGACATGGACATCAACTGCGGGGTCATTGTCGATGGCAAGGCCAGCATCCAGGAGGTCGGGCAGAAATTTTTCGAGATCATCCTGAAAACTGCGTCAGGGGAGCCGAGCAAGAGCGAAGCTATGGGTTACGGAGAAGACGAATTTGCGCCCTGGGTGCTCGGACCGACGATGTAAATCGTGCGGGTGGCCGAAACCGGGAGGGAGTCAAATGGCTGACGAATCTTCGAAAGAGTTGTTCGAGTTTTTCCAGAAAATGTGGAATCCGATGTCATTCCCCATTCCGGGGATGTTTCAACCGACGATGGATGTTGCGGAGGTCGAGAAAAAAATCGTCGAGCTACAGTCGGTGGAGAACTGGCTGAAAATGAATCTGAATTTCGTGCAGATGACTGTCAAGACCCTGGAGATGCAGAAGTCCGCGCTGCACACCCTCCAGGAATCCGCCGCTTCACCGACAAACAGGCCGCCACCCAAAGCCGGCAAATAGCGGGTGCGCGGCAATCGGTTAACGGTGATCGGAACCTGACCAACAACAGTCCGATCAAATCTCGTTAACCGTTTACCCGGCGTTGCCGATCAGGCGCACTTCGCGCTGTGGGAACGGAATGGCAATTCCCTTGGCGCGGAAGGCCTCGACAATAGTCTTTTTGAGTTCGCCGCTTGCGGGCCCGTAGTCCGGTACGTTTACCCAGGGACTCACCATGATGTTGATGGAGGAGTCGGCCAGCGTGGCGACGGCCAGGCCTGCCTTCGGTTCTTTAAGCACTCTTGCGTTGGCCGCCAGGATTTCGCTGATGGTCGACAAAGCCTTGTTCAAGTCGGTGTCGTAGGCAACACCCACCGGGATACCGAGCTGCCGGATTTTCCCGTAGTTGTGCAGGATCTCCCCGACAATTTTGCGGTTTGGGATGACCACCCTGGACAAATCGGCATGGGTGAGCGTGGTGCTGAACATGGCGATGTTTTCCACTGTGCCTTCCACGCCGACGATGGCAATGTACTCGCCCACCCGAAAGGGCCGCGTGAAAATGATAGTCAAGCCCGCCACCGCGTTGCCCAGCACGCCTTGCATGGCCAGTGCGATGCCAGCGCCAGCCACGCCGAGGCCGGCAATCAGCGGCAGCAACTCCACGCCCAGATTCTGCAGGGCCATGATGGCGAACATGCCCAGCACCATAATCCGCACGACGCGCACCAGAAGATTTCGTACCGGCGGCTCGAGGTCGAATTTGTTCAGCCCGCGCAAAATGACCTTGCCGACCCAGCGCCCGGCGTAATGGCCCGCGATCATGATGGCGATCGCCACGAATACCTTGGGACCGAACTTGATCCCCAGGTCGATGAGAGTAGCCTTGATCTGAGTCAGCGTTTCAACGTGCTCGTTCATTGGAATCCTCGGCGTATGGGTGAATGAGTGAAAAGTGAATGAAAGTGTGTATCAGTGAACGAGTGAAAGGCAGAGGTTTTATTCCTCATTTCTCATGCCTCGCGCCCTCTCCTGGAGTTTGAGTTTTTCCATCGCCATCACCAATTGCGCGCGGATACCTGGCTCCCAGGCGGAATGGCCGGCGTCTGGCACCACGATGTATTCGGCTTGTGGCCAGGCACGATGCAAATCGTCCGCCGAAACGATGGGGCACACCATGTCGTAGCGGCCCTGGACGATGGTGCCGGGAATATCCCGCAGCCGTTGCGCGTTGTCCAGCAGGGAATTTTCCGGCAGAAAAATGTCATGAGTGAAGTAATGGGCCTCGATGCGGGCCAGTCCGATGGCCACCAGGTCTTCGGCAAAATGGGCGAGCGTCGAGGCACTGGGAAGCAAGGTGGAGCAGGCGCCTTCGTAAGTGCTCCACTGCTGCGCAGCCGGTTTGTGCACGGTGGGATCGGGATGATTCAGCCGGCGAGAGTAGGCCGCCAGCAGGTCGCCGCGTTCGGCGGGCGGAATATGGCCGGCGAACTTCGCCCACGCTTCTGGAAACACCAGCCGCATGCCGTTCAGAAACCAGTCGATTTCCAGTTTTCTGCACAGGAAAATGCCGCGCAGGACCAGAGCGGTGCAACGCTCGGGATAGGTTTGCGCGTAGGCCAGCGCGAGCGTGCTGCCCCAGGAACCGCCAAAAAGAATCCAGGAATCGATGTTCAGATGCGTGCGCAACACTTCCATATCGCCGATCAGATCCAGCGTCGTGTTGGCGCGAAGCTCGCCGTGCGGGCGCGAGCGACCGGCCCCGCGCTGGTCGAAGATCACGATTCGGTAGTGCGCCGGATCGAAGAAGCGCCGATGCATCGGACTTGACCCGGCGCCGGGGCCGCCATGCAGGAATACGACCGGCACGCCGCGTGGATTTCCGGATTCTTCCCAGTACATGCTGTGGGGCGCATCCAGTTCCAGGAAGCCGCTGCGGGCGGGTTCGATGTCCGGGTAGAGCTCGGTACGCAGGGCGGGTGTGCTGGCGTCCATGGGTGGCAGAAATAAGATTTGCGCAAGACCATATCAAAAACGCCGGCGTCCCACAAACGTCAGGTACCGCAGTACTGAGATTGCTCCAGGTGCCGCAAAGCGCTCCCGTATAATCGGAGCGGTTTTTCCGCCGGAGATTGCATGGACGAGCATCTGCGCAAAAGTGCACTGGACTATCACCGCCTGCCCACGCCCGGGAAAATTTCGGTCGTGCCGACCAAGGGACTGATCAATCAGCGCGACCTGGCGCTCGCCTACTCTCCGGGGGTGGCAGCGGCGTGCGAAGAAATTGTCAAGGATCCCGCGACGGCACGGCATTACACCGCGCGTGGAAATCTGATTGGCGTGATCACCAACGGCACCGCGGTGCTTGGCCTGGGCCCGATCGGACCCCTGGCGGGCAAGCCGGTGATGGAAGGAAAGGGGGTGCTGTTCAAGAAGTTCGCCGGCATCGACGTGTTCGATATCGAGATCGACGAAACCGATCCCGACAGGCTGGTGGACATCATTGCCAGTCTGGAGCCGACCTTCGGAGGCATCAACCTCGAGGACATCAAGG
This sequence comes from Burkholderiales bacterium, assembly GCA_046155535.1. GTDB lineage: Bacteria > Pseudomonadota > Gammaproteobacteria > Burkholderiales > JACQAP01 > JACQAP01. The sequence continues at coordinate 2,108 of JBJXFN010000140.1, read as the reverse complement.
CGCCCGAGTGCTTCTATGTCGAGCGCAAGCTGCGGGAGCGGCTGAAAATCCCGGTGTTTCACGATGACCAGCATGGCACCGCGATCATCGTGGGTGCGGCGGTTCTCAATGGACTGCAGGTCGTGGGCAAGGACATCCAAAGGGTGAAGCTGGTGTGTTCGGGCGCCGGGGCGGCGGCCCTGGCTTGCCTGGATCTGCTGGTGCGCCTCGGACTGTCGATGGAAAACATCTGGGTCTCGGATATCCAGGGCGTGGTGTACCGGGGTCGCGCGGAAGAAATGGACGACAACAAGGCACGGTACGCCAAAGCAACCGATGCGCGATTGCTGACCGACATCATTGCGGAGGCGGACATATTTCTTGGACTTTCGGCGGCCAGGGTTCTGAAACCCGAGATGGTGAAAAAAATGGCCAAGTCTCCCCTGATCCTGGCGCTTGCCAATCCGGAGCCGGAAATTCTCCCCGACGAGGCCAAGGCGGCGCGGCCCGATGCGATCATCGCCACCGGCCGTTCGGATTATCCGAACCAGGTGAACAATGTGTTGTGTTTCCCGTACATCTTTCGCGGCGCCCTCGATGTCGGGGCCACCACGATCACCGAGGAAATGAAACTCGCCGCGGTGCGCGCGATTGCGTCGCTGGCGCAGGCAGAGCAGTCGGACATCGTTGCCATGGCCTATGACGACCAGGAACTGGCATTCGGACCCGAGTATCTGATCCCCAAGCCTTTCGATCCACGGCTGATTGTGAACATCGCGCCGGCGGTGGCCAGGGCGGCCATGCAAAGCGGTGTCGCAACGCGGCCGATCACAGATTTTGACGCCTATCGCGAGCAGTTGTCCCAGTTCGTCTATCACTCCGGACTGATCATGAAGCCGGTCTTCACCGCCGCGAAGAAGAATCCGAAGCGCGTGGTGTTCTGCGAGGGCGAAGACGAGCGGGTGCTGCGCGCGGTGCAGGTGGTAGTGGACGAGGGCCTGGCCCGCCCCATCCTGGTGGCAAGGCCGGAAGTGCTCAATCCCCGGATCGAGCGCTTCGGCCTGCGTATCCGGCCGGACCGGGACTTCGAAATGGTGAATCCGAATTCGGATCCGCGGTTCCGGGATTATTGGAAGGAATATTACGAGCTGGTCCAGCGCAAGGGCGTTTCGATCGCCTACGCCAAACGCGAGGTGACCCGGCGCACCACCCTGATCGGCGCATTGATGGTCCGGCGCGGTGACGCCGATGCCATGCTCTGTGGTGTGCTCGCCGACCATTCCCTGCATCTGGGTTATATCGCCAGTGTCATCGGCCTGCGCAAGGGCGTGAACCAGTTTGCCGCGATGAACATGCTGATTCTGCCCAAACGCACGCTGTTCATCTGCGACACCTACGTCAACCCGGATCCCACGGCGGAGCAGATCGCTGAAATCGCGCAACTGGCCGCCGACGAAGTGCAACGCTTCGGCATCGTGCCCAAGCTGGCCCTGTTGTCGCATTCGAACTTCGGCAGCGCCCGCACAGCGTCCGCAGTGAAAATGTCCCGGGCACGCGAGATCCTCCAGGCCCGTTCCCCGCAACTGGAAGTGGAGGGGGAAATGCATGGCGATGCGGCGTTGGACGAGGAAATCCGGCTGCGCCTGTTTCCGAATTCCCGCCTCAAGGGCGAGGCGAACCTGCTGATCATGCCGACACTGGATGCCGCCAACATCGCGTTCAATTTGCTCAAGGTCACCGCGGGGGAGGGGATTACTGTCGGTCCGATGCTGCTGGGTGCCGCCAGGACGGCCCATATCGTGACACCGACTGCCACGGTGCGCAGGCTGGTGAACATGGCGGCACTGGCCTCGGTGGATGCAGCGTCCCGGCCGGGTTGACGAGCGGGGGGGGTAAAAGCGAAATGGCGGAAATGTCAAACCCGGTGGTTTTCGAAGAGCAGCGCGCCGACAACGGCGCGAGGATAGGCATTGCCCGCCTGAACGCCGAGAAATCCCTGAAGTCCCTCTCGTTGGACATGATCGACCTGTTGAACGAACGGCTGTCGGCCTGGGCAAAGGACGAAGGTATTGCCCTGGTCGCAATGGAAGCGGCAGGCGAGAAGGCGTTTTGCGCCGGCGCCGATCTGC
>JBJXFN010000139.1:0-7238 GCA_046155535.1 Burkholderiales bacterium | reverse complement strand
CATTCTGCAAGGAGTCGTGAATGAAAGCTTTGCTCGATTTGTTCAAGCAAGTCACGCAGGAAGAAGAGTTCGATTCGATCAAGATCGGACTGGCTTCCCCCGAGAAAATCCGTTCCTGGTCCTACGGCGAAGTCAAGAAGCCGGAGACCATCAATTACCGCACCTTCAAGCCGGAGCGCGACGGCCTGTTCTGCGCCAAGATTTTCGGCCCGGTGAAGGACTATGAATGCCTGTGCGGAAAATACAAACGCCTCAAGCATCGTGGCGTGATCTGCGAAAAATGCGGCGTCGAAGTCACTCTTTCCAAGGTGCGCCGCGAGCGCATGGGTCATATCGAACTGGCCAGCCCGGTGGCGCACATCTGGTTCCTGAAAAGCCTGCCTAGTCGTCTGGGCATGGTGCTGGACATGACGCTGCGCGACATCGAACGCGTCCTGTACTTCGAGGCTTTTGTGGTCACCAATCCGGGCATGACGCCGATGAAGCGCGGCGATCTGCTTTCGGAAGATGCCTATCTGGAAAAAGTCGAGGAGTTCGGCGATGAGTTCCATGCAGCAATGGGCGCCGAAGGCGTTCGGGAACTTCTGCGCCATCTGGATCTGAACAAGGAAGTTGATACCCTGCGCAAGGAGCTGGAGGGGACGGACTCCGAAACCAAGATCAAGAAAATCGCCAAACGGCTGAAGGTCCTCGAAGGATTCCAGAAGTCCGGCATCAAGGCCGACTGGATGGTCATGGAAGTCTTGCCGGTGCTGCCGCCGGAATTGCGCCCGCTGGTGCCACTCGATGGCGGGCGGTTTGCCACCTCGGACCTGAATGACCTGTATCGCCGGGTGATCAACCGCAACAATCGACTCAAGCGACTTCTGGAACTCAAAGCGCCCGAAATCATCGTGCGCAACGAAAAACGCATGTTGCAGGAAGCGGTCGATTCCCTGCTCGACAATGGTCGCCGTGGCAAGGCGATGACTGGCGCGAACAAACGTCCTCTCAAGTCGCTCGCCGACATGATCAAGGGCAAAGGCGGGCGATTCCGCCAGAACCTGCTGGGCAAGCGGGTGGACTACTCCGGCCGCTCGGTAATCGTGGTGGGACCACAACTGAAACTGCATCAGTGCGGATTGCCCAAGAAAATGGCGCTCGAATTGTTCAAGCCGTTTATCTTCCACAAGCTGGAAGTCATGGGCATTGCCGGCACCATCAAGGCTGCGAAGCGCGAAGTCGAGAACGAGAATCCCGTCGTCTGGGACATTCTGGAAGAGGTGATCCGCGAACATCCGGTCATGCTCAACCGCGCGCCGACCTTGCATCGGCTGGGCATCCAGGCTTTCGAACCGGTGTTGATCGAAGGCAAGGCCATCCAGCTGCATCCGCTGGTGTGTGCTGCGTTCAACGCCGACTTCGACGGCGACCAGATGGCCGTGCATGTGCCGCTGTCGCTGGAAGCGCAGATGGAAGCCCGCACGCTGATGTTATCCACCAACAACATCCTCTCCCCGGCCAATGGCGAGCCCATCATCGTGCCGTCCCAGGATATCGTGTTGGGCCTGTATTACATGACCCGCCAGAAAGTCGGCGCGCTCGGCGAAGGCATGATGTTCCACAGCGTTGCCGAAGTGCAGCGCGCCTATGACAACCGGATGGCCGAGTTGCACGCCAAGGTACTGGTGCGCATAAAGGAAGCGGCAGTCGATGGTGAGGGCAACGTGACCGAGCACTTCAATCGCTACGAAACCACCGTGGGCAGAGCGTTGTTGTCGGAAATCCTGCCGGCCGGTCTGCCGTTTTCCCTGATCAACAAGGCGCTCAAGAAAAAGGAAATTTCCAAACTCATCAATGCCGGTTTCCGTCGTTGCGGTTTGCGTGAGACGGTGATTTTCGCGGACAAGCTGATGTACACCGGTTTCACTTATGCAACCCGTGCCGGGATTTCCATTTGTGTGGACGATATGGAGATTCCGCCGGAAAAAACTGCACTCATCGGCGCCGCCGAGAAAGAGGTGCAGGACATCGAATCGCAGTACACCTCTGGCCTAGTGACCCAGGGTGAACGCTACAACAAGGTGGTGGACATCTGGGGACGTGCCGGCGACATGGTGGCCAAGGCCATGATGGAACGCCTGGGCCAGGAGCCGGTAATGGAGTGGGACGGCAAGAAGAACGACTGGGCGCAGGTCACCGACAAGAAGGGTCACCCGGTCACGCAGGAATCGTTCAATGCCATTTACATGATGGCGGATTCGGGTGCGCGCGGTTCTGCGGCCCAGATCCGGCAACTGGCAGGCATGCGCGGATTGATGGCGAAACCGGACGGTTCGATCATTGAAACCCCGATTACCGCGAATTTCCGCGAAGGCCTGAACGTGTTGCAGTACTTCATTTCCACCCATGGCGCCCGCAAGGGTCTTGCCGATACGGCTTTGAAGACTGCCAACTCCGGTTATCTCACACGCCGTCTGGTGGACGTGACCCAGGATCTGGTAGTGACCGAGCTCGATTGCGGCACGACTCAAGGCGTGGTCATGAAGGCCTTGATCGAAGGCGGCGAAGTGGTCGAGGCACTGCGCGAGCGTATTCTCGGACGTGTGACTGCCAATGATGTGGTGAACCCGGAAAACAGCCAGGTTGTGCATCCGGCGGGCACGCTGCTGGATGAAGAGGCGGTGGACCTGGTGGAGACACTGGGTATCGACGAAGTCAAGGTCCGCACGCCGCTGACCTGTGACACCCGATATGGCCTGTGCGCGAACTGTTACGGGCGCGATCTGGGTCGCGGATCGGTCGTCAATGTTGGCGAAGCAGTCGGTGTCATTGCTGCCCAGTCCATCGGCGAGCCTGGCACGCAGTTGACGATGCGCACCTTCCACATCGGGGGGGCGGCGTCCCGGACGGCGGTGGCCAGCCAGATCGAATCGAAATCCAACGGCTCGGTGCGTTTTTCCGCCTTGATGCGATCCGTCACCAATGCGCGCAACGAACAGATCGCCATTTCCCGCTCGGGAGAGGTGCTGATTCTCGACGACAACGGCCGCGAGCGCGAACGCCACAAAGTACCTTACGGCGCAACCCTCAATGTCACCGACGGCAGTACGGTCAAAGCCGGTAAGGTGCTGGCGAACTGGGATCCGCACACCCGCCCGATCATCACGGAATTCGCCGGTCGAGTGAAATTCGACAACGTGGAAGAGGGCGTCACCGTGGCGCGGCAGATCGACGAAGTCACCGGTCTGTCCACGCTGGTGGTGATCGATCCGAAACGCCGCGGCGTGGCGCAGGCCAAGGGCTTGCGGCCCAGTGTCAAGCTGATCGACGACAAGGGCAAGGAAGTAAAGATTCCGGGATCCGAACTGCCGGTAAACATCACCTTCCAGATCCACTCGGTGATCACGGTCAAGGATGGGCAGCAGGTGGGCGTTGGCGAAGTGCTGGCGCGCATTCCGCAGGAAACTTCCAAGACCCGGGACATTACCGGCGGCTTGCCGCGTGTCGCGGAATTGTTCGAAGCGCGTTCGCCCAAGGATGCCGGCGTCCTGGCAGAGGTCACCGGCACGGTGTCGTTCGGCAAGGACACCAAGGGCAAACAGCGTTTGGTCATCACCGATCTGGATGCCGTGGCCAATGAGTATCTGATCCCCAAAGACAAACACGTCATGGCGCACGACGGACAGGTGGTCAACAAGGGCGAAGTCATTGTGGACGGCCCGGCCGATCCGCATGACATCCTGCGCCTTCTTGGCGTCGAGGCGCTGGCCCGCTACATCACCGATGAGGTGCAGGACGTGTACCGCTTGCAGGGCGTGAAGATCAACGACAAACACATCGAAGTCATCGTGCGGCAGATGCTGCGCCGAATTCAGATCGTGGATGTCGGCGATTCGGAATTCATCACCGGCGAACAAGTCGAGCGGTCCGAGGTGCTGCAGGTCAATGACGATCTGGTGGCGGCGGGCAAGAAGCCGGCGAGCTACGAGTACTTGCTGCTCGGTATCACCAAGGCGTCCTTGTCCACCGACTCCTTCATCTCCGCGGCGTCGTTCCAGGAAACCACGCGGGTGCTGACGGAGGCGGCGATCATGGGCAAGAAGGACGATCTGCGCGGCCTGAAGGAAAACGTCATCGTGGGTCGTCTCATTCCGGCCGGCACCGGGTTGGCTTATCACAAGACCCGCCGCAATCGGAACCAGCCGCCGGAGTTTGGTGTCGAGGACTTGATGGCTCCGGAAGCCGCAGTGGCCGAGGCGCCGGCAGGTGACGAACAGGTGGCGTGAGTAAAGAAGTTCAAAAATACCTGTGTTTTCTTGACACTCCGCGGCGCGGAACCTAAAATCCGCGCTCTTTTTGGCCGCCAATCCGGCAGCAATCCCGGTGCGGGGGTGGATGCGACAAACAAACGTGGGACGGCGGCGACGCCGTCCCGGGTTTTTTAGGACCGGAATAATGCCAACAATCAATCAGTTAGTTCGAAAGCCCAGAACCGCGCCGACAACCAAGAGCAAGGTTCCAGCGCTCGCACGGTCCCCGCAAAAACGCGGCGTTTGTACGCGCGTCTACACCACCACCCCGAAAAAACCGAACTCGGCGCTGCGCAAAGTGGCAAAGGTCCGCCTGACGAACGGCTTCGAAGTCATCAGCTACATCGGCGGCGAGGGTCATAACCTGCAGGAGCACTCGGTGGTGCTGATCCGCGGCGGGCGCGTGAAAGATTTGCCCGGGGTGCGGTATCACATGGTGCGCGGCAGCCTGGATACCCAAGGCGTCAAAGACAGGAAACAGAGCCGTTCGAAGTATGGCGCGAAGAGACCGAAGGCCGCCTGAGCCTGACCGGACTCGAGATAACCCGAACTCACCGAGAAACATATGCCACGACGCAGAGAAGTCCCGAAACGCGAGACCCTTCCGGATCCGAAATACAGCAGCCAGGAAGTCGCCAAGTTCGTCAATGTTCTGATGACGCGTGGCAAGAAGTCGGTGGCCGAGGCCATCGTTTATCGCGCGCTGGCGCAGATCAACAAAAAAACCGGCAAGGATCCGCTGGAAGTCTTCAACCTCGCGCTGGGTAACGTGCGCCCCATGGTGGAAGTCAAGAGCCGCCGCGTGGGGGGCGCCAATTACCAGGTGCCGGTCGAAGTGCGCTCGGTACGCCGCAACGCGCTGGCGATGCGCTGGCTGCGCGATGCCGCCCGCAAGCGCGCGGAAAAGTCCATGGATGCCCGCCTGGCCAGTGAGTTGGCCGAAGCTGCTGAAGGCCGCGGGGGCGCCATGAAAAAGCGCGAAGAAGTGCACCGGATGGCGGATGCCAACAAGGCCTTCGCCCACTACCGCTTCTAACGCGACGGAATTCCCGAGAGCTTTTCATGTCCCGCGTCACCCCCATCGAGCGTTACCGCAACATCGGCATCAGCGCGCATATCGATGCGGGGAAGACGACGACCACCGAACGCATCCTGTTCTACACCGGCGTGTCGCACAAGATCGGGGAAGTGCATGACGGCGCCGCGGTCATGGACTGGATGGAGCAGGAGCGCGAACGCGGCATCACCATCACCTCCGCTGCCACGACCTGTTTCTGGAAGGGCATGGACGGCACCCGGCCCCAACATCGCATCAACATCATCGATACCCCAGGACACGTCGATTTCACCATTGAAGTCGAACGTTCCATGCGTGTGCTCGACGGGGCCTGCATGGTCTACGACGCGGTGGCGGGTGTGCAGCCCCAGTCGGAAACCGTCTGGCGTCAGGCGAACAAGTACAAGGTTCCGCGTCTGGCCTTCATCAACAAGATGGACCGGCAGGGCGCAGACTTTTTCAAGTCCTACGATCATATCCGCAGCCGTCTGAAGGGCAATCCAGTGCCGATTCAGGTGCCGATCGGTGCGGAAGAGAAATTTGAAGGTCTGGTCGATCTGGTCACGATGAAGGCCATCTACTGGGACGAGGCGTCCCAGGGAATGAAATACGAAGAACGCGAAATTCCAGCCGGACTGGTGGCGGAGTGCAAGAAGTGGCGGGACAAGCTGGTCGAAGCCGCCGCCGAAGCCAGCGACGAGTTGATGAACAGGTACCTGGAAGGCAATGACCTCTCCGTAGAAGATATCAAGAAAGGCCTGCGTTCGCGCGTCATCAAGAATGAAATTGTGCCCATGTTGTGCGGCTCGGCATTCAAGAACAAGGGCGTGCAGGCCATGCTCGACGCCGTGATCGATTACATGCCGTCCCCCGTGGATATCCCGCCGGTTTCCTGCGAGACCGACAAGGGCGAGATGACCACACGCAAGGCCGAAGACGCAGAGCCGTTTGCCGCACTCGCCTTCAAGATCATGACCGACCCCTACGTCGGACAGTTGACCTTCATTCGGGTCTATGCCGGCGTGCTCAATTCGGGCGACACCGTTTACAACTCGGTGCGCGGACGCAAGGAACGCATCGGCCGCCTGCTGCAGATGCACGCCAACCAGCGCGAAGAAATCAAGGAAGTGCGCGCCGGGGACATTGCCGCCGCAGTGGGACTCAAGGAAGCCTCGACGGGCGAGACCCTGTGTCATCCGGATCGCCCCATCATGCTTGAGCGCATGATTTTCCCGGAGCCAGTCATTTCCCAGGCGGTGGAGCCGAAAACCAAGGCCGACCAGGAAAAAATGGGTGTCGCCTTGAACCGGCTTGCGCAGGAAGATCCTTCGTTCCGGGTGCATACCGATGAGGAATCCGGTCAGACAATCATTTCCGGGATGGGCGAATTGCATCTGGAAATCATCGTCGACCGCATGAAACGCGAGTTCGGTGTGGATGCCAACGTCGGCAAGCCCCAGGTGGCCTACCGTGAGGCCATCAAGAAATCGGTGGAAGTCGAAGGCAAATTCATCAAGCAGTCTGGCGGTCGCGGCCAGTATGGTCACGTCTGGATCAAGGTCGAACCGAATGCCTCTGGCAAGGGTTACGAATTTGTCGATGCGATCAAGGGTGGTACCGTGCCGCGCGAGTACATTCCCGCGGTGGACAAAGGTCTGCAGGAAACATTGCCCAACGGCGTGCTGGCGGGTTTCCCGGTGGTGGATGTGAAGGTGACCCTCTTCGATGGTTCGTACCACGACGTGGATTCCAACGAAAACGCTTTCAAAATGGCGGCCTCGATGGCATTCAAGGACGGCATGCGCAAGGCCAATCCCATCCTGCTCGAGCCGATGATGGCGGTGGAGGTGGAGACACCTGAGAATTTTGTGGGCAATGTCATCGGTGAT
>JBJXFN010000121.1:0-26117 GCA_046155535.1 Burkholderiales bacterium | reverse complement strand
ATGCCGGCGCCGACCAACGCGGGCGTGTTCGGCATGACCCGAACGATTCGGGAGTGCCCTCCCAGCCAGCGCGACAGGTCCCCGGTGCGAATGCCCGCCGCAATGGTAATCACGAGCTGGCCCCGCAATTTGTCCCGCAACACCGAGGCCAGTTCGCGCACCTGTTGCGGCTTGACTGCCAACAACACCACTTCTTCATCGATGCTCAGGTCGTTGGCTGCTGCGACTGTCGCCACCCCGAATTGCCGTTGTAATCGAATTCTGGCTTCTTCGGCCACGTCCACGACACGCATTCCGGTGGCGTTGAATCCCTTCCTGACCAGGCCGCCAATCAGAGCGGAGGCCATGTTGCCGCCGCCCAGGAAAAGAATACGCATGGAATATTCCAGAAGTGGTTGATCGTGGTGTGCGATTCGTCGCTCCGCACAGCGGCGCAGAGTATACCGTTCCCGCCCGCGCTATCGCGGCCCGAAAATCGCCCGGCCAACACGCACCAGCGTTGCGCCCTCGGCTATTGCCGACTCCAGGTCGTCGGACATGCCCATGGAAAGGGTGTCCATGGGCAGGCCTTGCCTGACAATGTCGTCGCGGATTTCGCGCAACAAGCGGAATCGGGCACGCTGCACTCCCGTATTGGGGGTGGGCTCCGGAACAGCCATCAGCCCACGCAACTGCAATCCGGGCAGGACGGCAACAGCCCGGGCCAAGGCCTGCGCGTCCTCCGGCGCCACACCACTTTTGGAGGCTTCGCCGCTGACATTGACCTGGATGCAAATCTGCAAGGGGGGGCGGTGCGGCGGGCGCGAACGCGCGAGCCGTTCGACGATTGTCAGGCGGCTGACGCTGTGAACCCAGTCAAAATGCTCGGCGATCAGACGAGTCTTGTTGCTCTGGATCGGTCCGACAAACGACCACTGGAGGGGAAATCCGGCCAACAAGGCAATTTTCTCAATGCCTTCCTGAACATAGTTCTCGCCGAAGGCGCTCTGGCCGGCCTGGTGAGCCTCGAGGATGAGGGCCGCCGGAAAGGTCTTGCTGACAGCGATCAGCCCGACTTCCGAGGGCTCCCGCCCGACCGCCCGCGCGGCGGCCTCGATACGTGCGTTCACAGCTTGCAAGCGGGACGCAATTGTTGTCATAATCCTCTTGCAGATTCCTTGCTAAGCATCGAATGTAATGGGAATTTTCGGCCGGCAACCGGGCCTTCGCTGAATTCTCCTTCCCTCCCAAGCCGCTATCCTCGGAGAATTATAAATGGACATCTCTGAACTTCTCGCCTTCGTGGTCAAGAACAAGGCCTCGGACCTGCATCTATCTGCCGGTCTCCCTCCTATGATCCGGGTGCACGGCGACGTTCGCCGCATCAACCTGCCGCCGATGGAACACAAGGACGTGCACGCGATGGTGTACGACATCATGAACGATGGCCAGCGCAAGTTTTACGAAGAGAACCTCGAGTGCGATTTTTCCTTCGCGATTCCGAACCTGGCGCGCTTTCGAGTCAATGCCTTCGTCCAGAATCGCGGGGCCGGCGCCGTGATGCGAACGATTCCCTCCAAGGTCCTCTCCCTCGAGGACCTCAAAGGACCGGCCATATTCAAGGACATCTCCGAATACCCGCGCGGCGTGGTGCTGGTGACCGGCCCGACGGGATCGGGAAAATCCACCACACTGGCCGCGATGGTCAACCACATCAACGAAACCGAATTCGGCCATATTCTCACCGTGGAAGACCCGATCGAATTCGTGCACGAAAGCAAGAAGTGCCTGATCAACCAGCGCGAAGTCGGGCCCCACACGCTGTCTTTCAACAACGCCTTGCGCAGCGCCCTGCGAGAGGACCCTGACATCATCCTGGTCGGGGAACTGCGCGATCTGGAAACCATCCGCCTGGCATTGACCGCGGCGGAAACCGGTCACCTGGTGTTTGGCACCCTGCACACCAGCTCGGCGGCCAAGACCGTGGACCGTATCATCGACGTCTTCCCCGCGGCCGAGAAGGAGATGGTCCGGGCAATGCTCTCGGAATCCCTGCGCGCGGTCATCTCCCAGACGCTTTGCAAAACCAAGGACGGCAGCGGCCGGGTGGCGGCGCACGAAATCATGATCGGCACGCCGGCTATCCGCAACCTGATCCGGGAAGCCAAGATTGCGCAGATGTACTCCGCCATCCAGACCGGTCAGAACATTGGCATGCAGACGCTGGACCAGAATCTCACGGAACTGATCAAGCGCGGCCAGATTTCGAAGGAAGAGGCACGCGGCAAGGCGGCCAACAAGGATGCTTTCAACTAGACGCTCGCCGCAGCCCGGAACACACCGATTAGGAGTTATTGATGGAACGAGACCAGGCAGTCAAATTCATCCACGAATTGTTGCGGGCGATGTTTGCAAAAAAAGCCTCCGACCTGTTCATCACCGCGGGATTCCCGCCAGCGTTCAAACTCGACGGCAAGATGACCCCGGTTTCGAATCAAAGCCTGACACCCCAGCATACGCAGGAGCTGGCGCGCTCCCTGATGAACGACAAGCAGGCCCAGGAATTCGAAGCCTCGAAGGAATGCAACTTCGCGATTAACCCACCGGGAATCGGCCGCTTCCGGGTCAACGTTTTTGTGCAGCAGCAACGAGTGGGCATCGTGCTGCGAACCATCACCACCGCCATTCCCAAAATGGAAGACCTTGGACTGCCGGCGGTTCTCAAGGACGTGGCCATGACAAAACGCGGTCTGGTCATCATGGTGGGCGGCACCGGCTCGGGCAAATCCACCACGCTGGCCGCGATGATCGGCTACCGCAATGAAAACAGCCACGGCCACATCATCACCATCGAAGACCCGATCGAATACGTGCACGAACACAAGAACTGCCTGATTACGCAGCGCGAGGTGGGCGTGGACACCAACACCTGGGAATCCGCGCTGAAGAATACGCTGCGGCAGGCCCCCGACGTGATTCTGATCGGGGAAGTACGCGAGCGTGAGACCATGGAACACGCCATCGCCTTTGCCGAAACCGGCCACCTTTGCATGTGCACACTGCACGCCAACAGCGCCAACCAGGCTCTGGACCGGATCATCAACTTTTTCCCGGAAGAGCGGCGTGCGCAATTGTTGATGGATCTGTCCCTGAATCTGAAAGGGTTGGTCTCCCAGCGGCTGATCCCGCTCAAGGGCACGAAAGGCCGCGCCGCCGCGATTGAAATTCTGCTGAATTCACCGTTGATCTCCGACCTGATCTTCAAGGGCGAGGTGCACGAGATCAAAGAGATCATGAAAAAATCCCGCGAAATGGGCATGCAAACCTTCGACCAAGCCCTGTTCGATCTTTTCGAGGCGGACAAGATCAGCTACGAGGACGCCATGCGAAACGCGGACTCCATGAACGAACTGCGACTGCAAATCAAGCTGCACGGCAAGGAAGCCAAGGAACGCGATCTGACGACCGGGGTGGATCATCTGAATATTGTTTGAGAAGTGGTCCGTGAACAGTGACGAGTGACAAACTTTAAGGCCTTACCCCTTCCGTCACCTGTCACTGGTCACTGAACTTGTTTGTCGTCAACTTTCTCCCGCCGCATCGCCCCTGCCACCAATTTGAATTCATACAGCCGGCATTCCAGCGCACCGTTGTAGAGGGGCGTGCGTTTGGACGGGCTTAGCCCGATGAGTTTGGGCAGGCGAAGATCTCCGGTGAACAGGCAGGCGCGCCAGCCGGGAAATTTTTTCTTCAGGGCATCGCCCAGTTGCGGGTAAAAGGCAGCCAAAGATTCTTTCTCACCCACCCGAACACCATAGGGCGGATTGCTGATCAGCAGCCCTTGCTCTGCAGGCGCCGAAATTTCCAGAACATTGGCTTGTTTGAGTTGCACCGTGCCGGACAGTCCGGCCGCTTCCAGGTTCTGTCGCGCCAGTTTCAAGGCGTCACCCTTCAGGTCAGAGCCATGGATCGGAAGCGAGATCGTCGATTTGATGGAGGATTCCGCCGCAGATTGGATGCGCGCCCAGGTTGCGGCGTCAAATCCAAGCAGTTTCTCGAACCCGAATTTTCGGCGGTGGCCGGAAGGAATCGCCAGCGCCATCTGCACCGCCTCGATCAGGAAAGTTCCGCTGCCGCACATCGGGTCCAGCAACACGATTTCCGGCGACCAACCCGCCAGGCGAAGAATGCCGGCAGCAAGATTCTCCCGAAGGGGCGCTTCACCCGAGAAAGTCCGCACACCGCGCTTGAACAAGGGCTCGCCGGAAGTATCCAGGTAAAGGGTAAAGCGATCGGCCTCCAGAAATGCATGGATGCGCACGTCCGGCTGAGCTGTATCGACGTCCGGGCGCGCCCCGGTGCGTTCGCGAAATTTGTCGCAGACCGCATCCTTGATACGCAGCGTGACAAAATCGAGACTGCGCAGGGGACTGGAGATCGCCGAAACCTTGACCCGGATACTGCGATCAGGCGCGAACATTCGCGGCCAGTCGAGCGCAAGCGCGCCGCGAAATATGTCCTCCTCGTTGCGATAGCGGCCGGCGCCGACCTGCCACATTACGCGGCTGGCAATCCGACTGTGCAGATTGGCCGAATAAACCACCGAAAACGGGCCACGGAATCCGACACCGCCTTCCCCGACCGATAACTCCGTCCCGCCCAGCCCCTCCAATTCGACACGCAGAATGTTCTCCAGCCCACGCGGGCAGGGAGCAAAGAATCGATGGAAATTGTTGTCGGTCATTCGTGAATTTCGAGAATTATCATGGCGCGCGGATTTTGCCGGGCAATCCGCGTGAAAATACTTTCAGGGCGTCTCGGAAAAACCGCCTGATCATTAGGTGTTTTCTCGGCGGGTACAAGCCTCCGACATCGCTTTGCAAGCCGTTTTCAAAGCGGCAAGAAGATCTCGAACTCGATGCGTTTTCGGGGATCACGGTGTTTGGAAAGACGCACGATGCGAGCTTGCAGGCGATTCCCGCGATCCAGTTGCCGGGCAATCGCGGCATTTTCTTTCCTTGGCACGTAACCCAGTATGTGCCCATTCCAGTCCACGCGCACCGCGTTGGCATCATGAGGATTCTCCGGCTCACGCACCAGAACCAGCGCATCCCCGAGCCGGATCTGTTCCCAGAATGCCCTGGCCTCATGGTATTGAAAGCCGGCAAGCGGCGAACTTTGCACGAGGATCCGCGCCTGCACGTCCTGCGCCTGCGCGGTCAGCGCATGTATGCCCGCGGTGGCCAGCAGGCCCGCGAGTATCGGCACGACCACGGTGCGCATCAGAATGGCTGCATCTCCACCAGAAATACGATGGCCACCAGAATCAACACCGGAAATTCATTGAACCATCGGTAGAAGACGTGGCCATGCCGATTGCGATCCAGCCTGAAGTCGGCTACCAGCTTGCCGCAGTACAGATGGTAGGCAATCAGCAGGGCGACGAGCCCCAGTTTGACCGTCAGCCAGCCACCACTGAAACCATATCCCTGCCACAACCAGACGCCAAAAATAATCGTCAGGATCGCGCCCGGTGTCATGATGCCGAAATAAAGCTTGCGCTCCATGACCTTGAAGCGCTCAAGGCTGACAGCGTCCTGGCTCATCGAATGGTAGACGAACAGCCGCGGCAAATAGAACAGACCCGCGAACCAGGTCACCATGAAAATGATATGCAGTGATTTCAGCCACAGCATGCACGCTCTCCCGGTCGCCGGACCAACTCAGCGACGACAGTATTGTTCAACCAGCGACTGCAGCCTGACCAGGTTGCCGTGAAAAAAATGTCCGGCCCCGGGCAGCACCACCACCGGTAATTGCTGCGGGCGTGCCCAGTCAAGAACATCCTTGAGCGGAACCACGTCGTCTTCTTCGCCCTGTATGACCAGCGTTTGGGCAGGCACGATGCCCACCGGGAAGTGATTGACCGCCGGCCCTGCCAGTACCAGTTGCTTCGGGACCAATTTTGGCGTTGTCGCGGCGGCGATGTAGGCTCCGAAGGAAAATCCGCCCAGCACCAGTTCGTGTTCGCCATAAGTGGAGCGCGCGTAGTCGGCCAGCGCGAGGAAATCTTCTATCTCCCCGCGTCCTTCGTCATACGCGCCTTCGCTCAGACCCACCCCGCGGAAATTCAGTCGCAGTACGGAATACCCGGACCGGGAAAGCGCCTTGGCGAGCGTCTGGACAACCTTGTTGTCCAACGTCCCCCCATACAGGGGATGCGGATGGGCCAGCAGGCCCACCCCGCGACGCTCCCCGATTGCGTCGGTTACCGAGATTTCAATCCGGCCAGCAGGGCCGTCTATGAACTGCTTTGGCGCGATTGCGGGACTCAAATGCGCAGTCGTTCGACCGGGCGGCCATGGACGAGATGCTCCTGAATGATTTCGTCGATGTCTTCCCGATCCACGTACGTGTACCAGATGGCTTCCGGATAGACGGCGATCACCGGCCCCTGTTCGCAGCGATCCATGCATCCGGCCATATTGATCCTGACACTGCCCGGTCCGGACAATTTCAGCGCCTTGACCTGCGCCTTGGCATAGTCGCGCATTTCCTGCGAGTGATGATCGTTGCAACACGCCTCGCCATTGGTGCGCTGGTTGCAGCAGAAAAACACATGGTGCCGATAATGGCTCAATTTAAATACTCCGTGGATCAGGAAGGATTATAACTTCAGGCTCCTAGATTGCAGGATACTTGATCGCGTTAAGCCGGATTTTTTCCGCCGCCGCGGAAGCCAGATCCACTTCCAACACGTCGGCAAGCCGGACCAGATACAGCAAAACATCCGCCATTTCGTGCGCGACTTCCAGTCGTTGCGTCGCGCCCAGGCTGCCGCCCTCTTCGGGCGTCAGCCACTGGAAATGCTCCATCAATTCTGCGGCTTCGATCGCCACCGACATGGCAAGATTCTTCGGCGTGTGAAACGGTTCCCACCGCCTGGCCGCGGCAAACGCCCGGAGCTGGTTGCGAATTGCTATGAGCGGATCATGTGTATCGTTCATGAAGTCTCCGTTGGCTGCTTCGCGAAGGTTTCGGACACGCCCCGACGTATCAGAACAAAAAGGTAAGCAAGTGCAAAAAACGGCCAGATGACCGACAGCAGATGTGTCATGCCGTCGATGCTCGCGTAGTGGCCATGGCGCCACACTTTCAACGTGGCCGCGAGATAGGGATTTTCCGGCACCAGGTTGACGGCCACCACGCCCAGCAGGACACAGGCCGCCGACACTTGGGCGAGGCGTCGTGGCGTTGCCCGGCAAAACATCAGCCAGAACCCGGCACCGGTGGCCAGACCGGCGAGCGATCCGGGCGTGATCCACAACAGGGGATTGCCGGAAACATAAAGTGCCGAAGAGGCAGCGGATTTGAGTAACAGTGCCAGCATCATCAGGAGGGCAATGGCGATTGCCGCAATCTTCGTGGATCGTGAAATGGCGGTTGTCATGAACGCGACGCCGGCAAAACCCAGCGCGGCCACTGCCGCTTCGTAGTAGCGGTAGGTTCTCGATGAGTAGGCGAAGCCTGGATTTTCGGGCAGCAGGTGCAGAATTTCGCCGTTGCCGAACAGCCATGTCCCGGCTTTCAACTGGGTCATCAGCCAGGCCGCCAGCAATACCACGCCCAGATCAACCCGATTGCCTTGGCTAAAAAACAAAATGCGCAGCGAGAAAAAGCTCCCCGGTTCGCCCCACCGTTTTCCCGACCAGCTTGCCACCGCCGCACCCAGAATGGCGCCTGAAGTGTTGGTGATCAGGTCCAGATTCGACGGGATGCGGGCGGGGAGATAGGCCTGCAGCAGCTCGATCAAAAGGCTGAACAAAGCACTGCAAAAAATCGCGGCAACCGCAGCCGCCGCGCGGGGCATGCGTTGCATGAATATCAGCGCCAGTAGAAAACCCGCCGGCAGATAAGCGAGCGTGTTCAGGATCAGATCGGAGTAGGTCACGTAATACGGCCAGTTCGCCAGGACAAATGCCGCGGGATCGTCCACCGGTGCCCGCCAGCCGACAAACGGATACAGGCTGGCATGGACCACGGCCCCAAAGTAAGCTATCGCGAGGAAGCGAATCAGGCCGGAGGATCGGGTGCTGGGCAAAGGGGTCGGCAGGAGTTCGCTCATGGTTCGAAATAGGCCCTGCGTCCGCGGTCCGCAGGTAACGGAGTCAGCATTTTGACCATCGTTTTCATGGGCGGGTGGGCATGAAATTTTATGACATCTTCAATGGCGACGCGGACGGTATCTGCGCCCTGCATCAATTGCGTTTGTCGGTGCCGCAGAATGCCGAACTTGTCACCGGCACCAAACGAGACATTGCCCTGCTCAAGACCGTTCACCCGGAAGCCGGAGACCAGGTGACGGTACTGGATGTTTCACTCGATGCCAATCGGTCGGGGCTGCTGGCCATGCTCGAACGTGGGGCTAGCGTGAGTTATTTCGATCACCATTTTGCCGGCGATATTCCAAACCATCGGCATTTCGCCTCCTACATCGACACCTCCGCCGAAACCTGTACCAGCCTGATTGTCGACCGGCACCTCGGTGGCGCACATCGCAAATGGGCAGTCGCCGCAGCCTTTGGCGACAATCTGCACCGCTCTGCATTTGCGGCAGCTTCCAGTCTGGGCCTCGGCGCGACACAGATCGGCGCACTGCGCGAATTGGGCGAGTGCCTGAATTACAACGCCTACGGGGCTTCCCTCTCCGATCTGCACTTCCACCCAGCGGACCTTTTCCGTCGGCTGCAGCCGTTTGCCGATCCGCTCGCTTTCCACGCCAGCTCGCCGGAAATCACCGTGTTGCGCAACGCTCTGGCCGAGGACCTGACCAGGGCGCGCCAACTGCCTTTGCAGGAAAAGGGCGGAAAGACCAAGGCCGTCTTTCTTCCCGACACAACATGGGCGCGCCGTATCGCTGGAATTTACGCCAACGAGATCGCGCGCACGCTTCCGGAAGAAACCATTACCCTCTTGTCTGACGGACCGAACGGTTACCGAGTCAGCCTGCGCGGACCGGATGGCGAAAAACTATTGCGTGTTGCGCGCGCGTTCGACTCCGGAGGAGGGCGGCAGCGGGCGGCCGGGATTTCCCTGCTCCCGAAACACGCGCTGCCGGAGTTATGGGCGTTACTGACGCAGGCCGGCCCGATCGACAAAATGCGATAAGACTGCTACCGATGTGCAGCGCGGCGCAACGGGACTCATTTCGCCTTGATTTCGGTCCAGATTCTGTTGAGCAACTGACGCTCCTTGCCGCTCATGTCCTTCGACTGCTCCAGACGCTTGGCCACCTCGGGGTCAGGAAACACGGCCTTGATCGACTTGATTTCCGGCTTGATGTGTTTCATCGCTTCGGCATTCGGATTGCCCGAACCGGTGATGTTGGTCAGGCCGGCGGAATTCTGCCCGTCCATCATGAAATTGATGAACTGGTGTGCAAGGTCCGGACGCGGCGCCGATTTGGCAATCACCATGGCGTCGAGCGCCAGCACCGCACCCTCCTTGGGAAGTGCGTGGCGGATGCGGAATTTCTGCTTGGCTTCCTGGGCGCCCGCGTCAGCCTGGAAGATGTCGTTCGAGAAACCATGCACCACCCACAGATTTCCGGATGCCAATTCCTGGATGTAACCCTGGGACATGAACGCCGCCCAGTAGGGTTTCGCCTTCAGGATGACTTCCTTCGCCTGCTGCCAGTGTTTCGGGTCGCGGTCGTTGATCGAATAACCGAGGTACTTGAGCGCCGCCGCCATCAACTCATCCTGGCTGTCGTAGACCGTGACCTTGCCCTTGATCTTCTGCAGGATCTTCGGGTCGAAAATCACCGCCCAGGAATCCACGGTAATGCCGAGCTCTTTCATTTTCGCGTCGTTGTAGCCGAGCAACGTGATCGACATCGCATACGGCGCGGAATACTTGTTGCCCGGGTCGAACTCGGTGTTCTGATACGCGGGCATGATGTTCTTGAAATTCGGCAGTTTCGACTTGTCGAGCGGCTGCAGCCAGCCGGACTTCGCCATCCCCGCGATATAGTTGGACGTCGGGATCATCACGTCGTATCCCTTGGCGCCGGCGGAGAGTTTCGCCACCAATTCCTCATTCGCGCCGTAATAATCCTGGACCACCTTGCACTTGCACTGCTTTTCAAAACGCTTGACCGCGTCCTGGTCGATGTAGTCATTCCAGTTGTACAGATGCAGTTCATCGGCCGCCCATGCAGGCAGGCTGGCAAGCAGCAGCAGACTCCACAGTTTTTTCATTGTCATCTCCTGTAAAAATTTGCGAGCATTCCATCGCCCGATGCCCTCGGCATGCGCTCTCGCGCTGCCGGAAGATTATGGGAATTCGCCCGGCACCGTCCAGCGTTTTTTCCGGGTCCGATGCTCAGTTGCCACGCAGGGCGCCGGGCGAAAGTTTCGAAGCAATCATGATGAGCGCCAACGTGAGCAACATGATCAGCGTTGACACCGCATTCACCTCCGGGGTCACCGAGATCTTGACCATGGTGTATATCTGCAACGGCAGGGTCGAGGAGCCGACGCCGGCGGTAAAAAAGGTGATCACAAAGTCGTCGATCGAAAGCGTAAAGGCCATCAGCGCGCCGGCCACCACACCGGGCATGATGAGCGGGAGCGTTACCAGCCGGAATGCCTGCCAGGGGGTGGCGCCGAGATCGCGGGCCGCCTCGGTCAGGCTCTCATCCATGCCGGCGAGACGCGCGCGCACCACAATGGCAACGAACCCAATGCAAAAGGCGACATGGGCGAGAATGATCGAGATCAGCCCCAGCGTCAGGTTGAGCATCACGAAAAAAATGAGCAAAGACACGCCCATCAGGATTTCCGGAATGGCGATCGGTGCGAGCACGAGGATCGGCAGCACGCGGGTCTTGAAGCGGTGGAGCGCGTAACCGGCCATGGTGCCCAGCACCGTGGACACTGCACTTGCCACCAGGCCGATTACCAGGGAATTCCATGCCGCCGAAAGCATCCGCTCGTTGCGGAACAGCTTGTAATACCAGTCGAGCGTAAAACCCACCCACTGGGCGTTGAGCCGGGAGTCGTTGAAGGAATACACCACAACGATCACCAGCGGCGCGTACAGGAAGACGTAGCCGGCGAGCGCCGCACCCCACAGCCAGGCCGGTCGCCGATTCATACCCGGGATCGCCTGCCGATCCAGGCCGCGAGTCCGGCGAGAAGAATCGCCATCACCGTCAGCATCATCGACAGGACGCTCCCAAATGGCCAGTCGCGGGTGTCGAGAAACTGCTGCTTGATGACGTTGCCGATCATGATGCCTTCCGTGCCGCCGAGCATATCGGGGATCGCAAAAATGCCGAGCGCGGGAATGAAGACCAGCGCGGCGCCGGCATACACCCCGGGCAGCGAAAGCGGAAAGGTGACCCGCCAGAATCGCTGCCAGCCGTTGGCGCCCAGATCCTGGGCTGCATCGAGCAGCGCCGGGTCGTGTTTTTCCAGGTTCGCGTAGAGCGGCAGGACCATGAACGGCAGATGCACATACACCAATCCGACAATCACCGCGAACGGGGTGTAGAGCAGGGTCACCGGCTCCACCCCAAACCAGCCAAGCACATGGTTGATCATCACCACGAAAACCGACTGCGGCCCGAGGATAATGATCCACGCATACACCCGGATCAGGAAATTCGACCAGAAGGGCAGTATCACCAGCAGCACCAGAAGATCCCGGTGTTTTTTCGGGCTGCGCGCAATCAGCATCGCCAATGGATAAGCGATCACGAGGCACACGACCGCGGTGATTGCTGCATAGGCCAGGGACTTGAGGAAGAGCGCGGTGTAAAGAAAATCCGTGAAGAACCGCTCGTAGCTCTCCGTCGTGAGATTCAGGGTCCGCTTCCCATCCAGCTCGACGAAGATCGGGGCGAGGCCGCCGAAATCCCCCGGGTTGCGCACCGACGCGACCACCATGATCAGCACCGGGATCGCGAAGAACACCAGCAGATAGGCGAGCGGCGGGCCGCCGATCAGCCACCTGTGCAAAGGACGCGTGCCGGACGACATCGTCGGATCAGTCGTTGAGAAAATGGCCGGCGTCGAAGCGCCAGCTCACCTGCACGTCCTCGCCGTCCTCGAAGAACTTGGCGCGTCCGGAGGAATTCGGCAGCAGAGCTTCAATTTTTTTCCCGCCCGACAGCTGCACGATGTACACAGTGACGTCGCCGAGATAAAGCCAGTCGTGCACCTTTCCGGAGAAGCGGTTTACGTCGGGACCGTCCGGTAGATCACGTCCGATCGCCACCTTCTCGGGACGCAGGGCGAGCACGCCGTCGAGACCCGGCGCGTCGTCTTCGAGATTCAGGGCGATCACCTGGCCGATCCCCTCGAGATTGAGCGTCATGCGATCGGCGTGGCAGGAGGCGATTTTTCCCTCCAGCAGGTTGCACTGGCCGATGAAATCGGCGACGAAACGGTTCTTTGGAAAGCCGTAGATCCGGGTCGGCACATCCACCTGCTCGACCCGCGCCTGGTTCATGACGGCGATCCGGTGCGACAGCGCGAGTGCCTCCCCCTGGTCATGCGTCACGTAAACGAAAGTGATGCCCACTTCCTTCTGAAGGTTGATGAGCTCGATCTGAACACTCTCCTTCAACTTGGCGTCCAGCGCGGCCAGGGGCTCGTCCAGGAGCAGCAGCTTGGGCCGGTTGATCAATGCCCGGGCGACCGCCACCCGTTGTTTCTGGCCCCCTGATAATTCGCTGGGATAACGCTGGTTCATGCCGGTCAGCCGGACGTCTTCCAGGGCTTCCTCGACGCGAGCAACGATTCCGGAAGGGTCTGCGCCGGCCATTTTCAGCGGAAAAGCTATGTTCTGCTCCACTGTCATGTGCGGGAACAAGGCATAACTCTGGAAAACCGTGTGGACATTGCGGGATTCCGGCGGAATGCCGGTCATGTCGCGACCGTCCAGAATGATGCGCCCGGCGTCCGGGACATCGAATCCGGCGATCATTCGAAGCAATGTGGTCTTGCCGCAGCCCGAAGGGCCGAGAAGCGTGAAGAACTCGCCGCTTTCAATACTGAGGCTGACTTCGTCCACCGCGGTGAACTTCCCGAAGCGCCGCGTTACGCCGCGAATTTCAAGTAGTGCCATGCCTTGCAAATTCCCCAGTCTTTTTTAGACGCGGGATTCTAGCAAGGGCTTGAAACGTCGGGAAGATTTTTGGCGGGCAAAAAAAACGGCCCCATGAAGGGGCCGTCAACTGACTATCGGGCTGACAAAACAACCCGAATCCAGGACCTCTCAGAAGAACACTGCCGTGCGCAGGGTGATGGCTTTTTCGCCACTCACGGTTGTATTTGCGCCGTTTTCTACCACGCCGCCAACCGGAGTATCGAAGTCGGTTTTGATGTAGTTCAGGTACACGCGGGTATTGGTATTCGGCACCCACTTCAGGCCAACGGTTAGCGAATCGGCCTTGTTGGTACAAGCGCCGACACCGTTACAATTGTTCCCAAGGACTCCGGTTCCGGCAGGATTGGTCGTTGTGAAGTCTCCCGCGTCAAACTTGCTCAGGCGCACGCCGACCTCAAACGCACCCCAGCCGCCGCTTCCCTTCTTGAATGGGCTGGCCGGTTTTATCACTCGGCCGCCATTGAGACTGTACACATCTGCGAAACTTTCACCGGTGACAAGCCAGGAGAACGCCGCGTAACTGGCTTTGATATCCCTATCGAACTCGACGTTTCCAGTGCTGGTACCCGAAAAATTGGCCTTGAGGGTTTCGGCCTGGAATTTAAATGGCCCGCGGGCGGCGATCAGTTCGAGCCCGGTGCGGTCGCGGTCCACTTTCTGGTTAGCCACGGGTCCAATCCCGAGAAACGTCACTGTGTTGAAGAATTGCAGCCCTCGACCTTCGGTTCGGAGCGCGGCAGTAGTGGCTGACCCCGTCGGTATGGTGCCCTCGCTCCCGCTCAACCCGAGGTGCAGTACGGTGTTGGGAATCTGCGCCAATTCTGCGAAATTGAAGGCCACCCTCGCAATTACATCCTGATTGTCGACCACCGCACTCGTTTCGCGCATCATTTTGCCTGCACCGTTCGACAACGCCACCGCATAGGACATCCACTTGGTCGGGGATCCAAAAACTGACATCCCCAGTTCCTTGGCGGGTACCAGACCATTTATCAGTGAGCGCTCCTGGAAATCAATCAGGCGCGAGCTGGTTAATTCTTCGTAACTGAACGGCATCTTGAACGCGCCAATCCGGGCCTGGACTGCATCGCTATGCTTGTAGTTGACCCACGCATATTCGACTGTGCTGGCCGCCAGGTCGGAAGTGAGTTCGAAGGTCCAATCGTTGTAGAGTTTGCCTGTCACACCAAGATAAGCGCGCCTGATGTCAAACGTATTGCCTGTTTCGCTGCGGGCAAGATTTGCGGAACCCGAATCCACATCAAAGTGCCGGTAGTCCGCGTGAATTCGGCCCATCAGGGTGATCGAATTTTCCTTGTCCGCGGATTCCCAGGAAAATCCCTCTCGGAAACGGCCGGTCAGTTGATTTTCTTCCTTGGCTTTGTTGGCTTTTTCTTCGGCCTGCGCATCGCGCAAGGCCTGTTCGCGACGTTCGGCGCGTGCTTCGGTGCGCATTTCCTGATGCTCGTCTTCCGTCAGCACGCCTTTTTCATGCAATTTATCGATCAGGGTTTCCATGTCGGCAGACAAGACCGGCGCACAGAAGCCTGCAAACAAGCCTGTCATCACGGCCGCCAGCAAACATTGTTTTGGCGACTTGAAGATTGATTCCATTCACTTCTCCCGGGTTGGTAGTTGGAACACCCCACCCGCGGCGAGGCGTCCGAAAAACTTGGAAGAGTTCAGCGCAACCAAAGGGCTGTCTGTCTCAGCGAGGGCGAAGTCTGGTGCCGGAATGTGACAGGAAAATGAATTTCAGATGTCCGAAATGTGACGGTCCCGCGTCAGCGCCCGGGAGCGAAGGGACTACGTGCCCCATTGCGCCAGAAGGATAAGCACAAGCGTCAGCGCGATAGCGGCCAGCCACAGGTTTTGACGGCGCTGGCCCCGGGTCAATGCTTCCACTGCGAGGCGCAGGTTGTCGGGATGATCTGCGGTGAGGCGCTGGTGCAGAAGTCTGGGCAGTTGGGGCAACAACACGCCCCATTGTGGAATTTCATTTTTCAGATTGTGGATCAGGCCGCGCCAACCCACTTGCTCCGACATCCAGCGCTCCAGATAGGGCTTGGCCGTCTTCCACAAATCCAGCTCCGGATCGAGTTCGCGTCCCAGTCCTTCGATATTCAAGAGTGTTTTTTGCAGGAGAACAAGTTGCGGCTGGATTTCGATGTTAAAGCGCCGTGAGGTCTGGAACAGTCGCAGCAAGACTTTCCCGAAGGAAATCTCCCGCAGCGGCTTGTCGAAAATCGGCTCGCACACCGCGCGAATGGCGGATTCGAAGGCCTCGACCCGGGTCGCGCGCGGGACCCAGCCGGACTCGATGTGAATCTGCGCGACACGGCGGTAGTCGCGCTGGAAGAAGGCCAGGAAGTTGCGCGCCAGGTAATTCTTGTCGGTGTCGTTCAACGTGCCCATGATGCCGAAATCGAGCGCAATGTAGCGCCCTTCGGCATCCACGAAGATATTGCCGGGATGCATGTCGGCGTGAAAAAACCCGTCTCGGAAAACCTGGGTAAAAAATATCTCGACCCCGGCGCGCGCCAGCCTGGGAATGTCCACACCCTGAGCGCGTAGCGATTCCACCTGGCTCACCGGGGTGCCGATCATTCTTTCCATCACCATCACTTCGGTGGCACAGAAGTCCCAGAAAATTTCCGGCACCCGGAGCAGCGGTGAGCCAGCGAAATTGCGCCGCAGCTGGCTGGCATTGGCGGCCTCCCGCAGCAGGTCGAGTTCATCGTCCAGATGACGCTCGAATTCCGCGACGACCTCGCGCGGCCGCAGCCGCCGGCCGTCGCGCCAAAGGCGTTCCAGCAGCCCAGCCGCCACCTTGAGCAGGGCAACGTCCTCGTCGATGACTTGTTTGATGCCCGGCCGCAGGATCTTTACCGCCACTTCGCGTCCATCCGGCAGGGTGGCCAGATGCACCTGGGCCACGGAGGCGCTAGCGATGGCAACCGGGTCAAATTGCCGGAACACTTGCTCCGCGGATTTTCCATAGGTGCGCATCAGCGCGCGCAAGACCTGCTCGGCGGGAAACGGGGGTACCTGATCCTGCAGTTTGGCCAGTTCGTCGGCAATATCGAGCGGAATCAGATCGCGGCGCGTGGACAACACTTGCCCAAATTTGACGAAGATCGGGCCCAGCGCCTCGAGCGCAAGGCGCAGTCGCTCGCCCCGCGGGCGATCCAGCCGCCGCCAGAACAACAGGAATCCGGAAAGCACGCGCAGTCCGCGATTCCGTTCATGACCCAGAAAAAATTCGTCTAGCCCGAAGCGCAGGGAGATCAGGAGGATTTTCAGCAGGCGCAAAAGAAGCATCGAGGGAAATTCCGGAATGCGATGCTATCAGGGCCGCTGCATCGGCCGTTCCAGCAATCCGATGCGTTTGTCGAGACGCTCGACAGCGTCGCGCAAGGCATCCACTTCCTCGACAAATCGCTGCGCCTCGAGAGGCGTGACAAGAAGATGAATTTCCTCGGTCAAATACTCGGCCATTCCCGCCGCCAGGTTGGCCCCGGCCTCGCCGGGCCAGCCTGCGAGAGATCGCCCGACGCGCACAATCCGGTGGGCCGCGATGTCGCCCGTCAGTCGGCTGAGATCTTCCTCCATATCCCAACGCAAATGGGTAGCGACCTTTGCGATGGCCTGCAGGAAGTCGGTGTCACCTTCCGCCTGCACCTTGCGCCAGGTGGAATTTCGGTCGGTGAAAAATTCTCCAAGGATGTCCGGCGTCAATCGAATCCGGGCGTCCGGGGCCTCTGCCTCCGGCACCGCGCGAAGGTGTCCCTCCTCGTCCACCTGAACAGTAAGCGTTAGATGCAGGCACTCGAATCTGGCCACCTTTCCCTGATGCAGCGCGAGATCCCGTGTTGCCCAGGAAGCCGGTTCCAGCAAATGATTGGTCACCGCCGCGAAGACCTTCGACAACATCTGTTCAGGGTTTGACGCCAACGTGCAAGGCCACCACACCGGCGCTCAAACGATAATATTCGACGTTTTCGCAACCGGCCTGCTCCATCATCACCTTGAGTTCATCTGGTCCAGGATGGCGGCGAATCGACTCCGCCAGGTAGCGGTAGCTGTCAGCATCGCCCGCAATCCGTTTTCCCAGCGCAGGCAGCACCTTGAACGAATAGGCGTCATAAAGGAGTTGCAGAAGCTTGGCGACGCGCGAGAATTCCAGGACCAGCAATTTCCCGCCCGGGCGCAGCACGCGCTGCATTTCGGTGAGGGCAGTCTGTTTGTGTGTCATGTTGCGCAACCCAAATCCGACGATGGCGCAATCAAAGTAATTGGCCGGAAACGACAGCTTCTCCGCATCGCAGCGCACTACGGGGATCACCCTGCCGCGATCCAGCAGGCGATCGCGGCCTTGCGCCAGCATCGTGGCATTGATATCGGTGAGCCAGACTTCGCCGCTGACCCCAGCCTGCGCACTCAGGAGCCGCGCGAGATCCCCGGTGCCCCCGGCGACATCCAGCACACGCGATCCTTCGCGCACGCCGCTCAAGGCCGCCGCGAAACGTTTCCAGACCCGGTGCAAGCCCGCCGACATCAGATCGTTCATCAGGTCATATTGACCGGCGACCGAGCGAAACACGTCCTCCACCTTGCGCGCTTTTTCTCCCTCCGGCACCTCCTGAAAGCCGAAATCAGTGGTTTTGGTTCCCATTTTCCGATCCAAAGTCAGAGTTTTTGCCAACCGGTCTTGCCGGCTGGGGCCGACGGGGCCGCGCTGGCTTGTGGCTGACGGTCGGCGCCAGCCTTGTGCATTTTCTCGAGATAACGGCGCCACAGGGCGTCCTGATTCTTTCCCAGATCGTAAAGATAGTCCCAGGAATACAGTCCGGTGTCATGGCCGTCGCTGAAGCGTGGTCGTATCGCGTAATTTCCGACCGGCTCGAGTTCCAGTATTTCCACCGCACTTTTGCCCGTCTGCAGCACTTCCTGCCCGGGCCCGTGACCGCGTACCTCGGCCGACGGCGAATACACCCTGAGGAACTCGCATGACAAGGCGAACGTACTGCCGTCGTCGAAGCTGATTTCGAGAATACGGGATTTCGTCAGAAGTCGTATTTCTGTGGGGCGGGGATCGCCCTTCTGGAGACCGGCCACGGCAGCTTTCGTAAAAAGTTTCTCGGAGAATCCGGATCAGGGAACAGGTTTGGGAATGCGCGAGGAAAACAAACAGCCAACAGGAAGGCGACCAACACCGTCACCCTGTTGTAACATTTGATTCATAGTATTGCAAACTCCTTTCCAACGTCAGCACTTCAAACAAATGGCCGCCACCATACTTGTCGTGGAAGATGAGCCCGCGATTCAGGAACTGATTGCCTTTAACCTGAAACAGGCCGGACATCTGCCCATTCGCGCGGACGATGCCGAACAAGCCCTCCGACTTGTGCAAAATGCGCTGCCCGACCTGATCCTGCTGGACTGGATGCTGCCAGGCTTGTCCGGCATCGAACTGGCGCGCCGGTTGCGGTCGGACAAACGCTCCCGCAGCGTGCCCATCATCATGCTCACCGCGAAAACCGAGGAACGGGACAAGATACAGGGCCTGGACATCGGCGCCGATGATTACATCACAAAACCTTTTTCGCCGCGCGAACTGACCGCGCGCATCAAGGCATTGCTGCGCAGGCGAGCGCCGCAGATGACTGACGACATTGTCCGTCTCGGGGGCGTGGTCCTGGATCCCGCCAGCCACCGGGTCACCGGCAGCGGCGAACTGGTGGACCTCGGGCCAACCGAATTCCGTCTGCTGCATTTTTTCATGACCCATCCGGAACGAGTGCATTCCCGCACGCAATTGCTCGACCAGGTGTGGGGAGACCATGTGTTTGTGGAAGAGCGCACCGTCGACGTACACATCCGCCGGTTGCGCAAGGCGCTGGAACCGACCCATCTCGATCACCTGGTGCAGACCGTGCGCGGCACAGGATACCGGATGTCCGCGAGTTGACCGTGGGCGCCACAGTCTGCCAGGGCCACCCGCCGGCATTTCTGCAATAATTGCGCGGTTCTTTCTCTCGGGCCGGACCGCTTGAAGTTCATGTGGGGGCGACCCCTCTCCACGCTTGTTCTGGCAGGTGCCCTGGCGCTGATTTCCTGGCCACCCTTGGGCCTTCGCGGCGCACTGATTTTTCTATGCGTGATGCTGTTGGGGCTGCTGATGCACCATCTGCGCAACCTGTCCGACCTGTATCACTGGCTGCAATCGCCGCAGATCGAAAAGTTGCCGGTTGGAACCTCGTCCTGGGAATACGTGTTTTCGCCGTTGATGCGAATGCTCAAACGCCAGCGGCAAGACGAAGCAAATTTGACCCAGGCCCTGCAGCGTTTTGAACAGGCGGGCGCCGCGTTGCCCGACGCGGTGGTCATTCTCGACGAAAACGACCACGTGGCGTGGTGCAATCCCCGCGCGGAAGATTATTTCGGATTGGATAATCAGCGCGACCGTGGCCAGCTGATCACCAACATCCTGCGTCAGCCGCAGTTTGTCCAGCACCTCGCGGCCGGCCAGATCGGCGAAATCCTGCCCTTGCGGGTCACCGGCAGTCGCGGCGAAAGCGTTCTGTCAGTACAGTTTGTGCCTTATGGAAACCGGCAGAAACTGATTCTCGGGCGCGATATCACCAACTGGGAAAAACTCGAAACCATGCGGCGCGACTTCGTCGCCAACGTTTCCCATGAGTTGCGCACGCCTCTCACCGTCGTCGGCGGATTCCTCGAAACGCTGGACGACATGGAAACGCTGGACGCCGACATGGCGCGACGATCGGTAAAACTGATGCTTCAGCAGACCAAGCGCATGACCCACCTGGTGGAAGATCTACTGACGCTGTCCCGGCTGGAGAGTGCACAAGATCCGCTGCGCGAGGAAGAGGTGAACGTCCCGGAAGTCCTGCGGGCCCTGTACCAGGATGCGCTGTCCCTGTCGGCCGGTCGCCACAGGATCCGATTGCGGATCGACTGCGAGGACTGGCTGCGCGGCAATGCCAGCGAGTTGCGCAGCGCATTCGGCAATCTGCTTTCCAATGCCGTGCGCTACACGCCGGAACAGGGAGAAATCGATATCCAGTGGCATATCCAGGCAGGGCACTGCGTTTTCGGCGTCCGGGACACCGGCATCGGCATTGAACCGCAACATATCGAGCGGATCACCGAAAGGTTCTACCGGGTGGATCGCAGCCGGTCCCGCGAAACCGGGGGCACCGGCCTGGGCCTTGCCATCGTCAAACATGTGGTCAGCCGTCACCACGCGCGCCTGGAAATCCACAGCCAGCCCGGAAAGGGCAGCCTGTTTTCGGTGACATTCCCGCCAGCGCGCCGTCTGCCAGCCGGTTTGACACCAGCTTCGCAGTCAGCCTGACCTGCTCTCCAGTCGCTGGCGCATCAGTCTGGCAAATCCCGCCGGGAGACTGCGTGCGCCTTCGCGGCGTTTTTCCCCCCAGACCGGATTGGGAAAATGCGGATCGTCGGCAAAGCGCGGCGTCACATGCCAGTGCAGGTGGGGCACCATGTTACCCAGACTGGCAAGATTGATTTTGTCGGGCCGCAACAATTCCAGAAGCACCCGCTCGACTCGGAACACCATCGTCATGAGGCGCGTGCGATCGGCCTCGGTCAACTCCGACATTTCTTTCTTGTGTGCGTTCAGAATCACCCGACAGAATCCAGGATGGTCGTCATCGCCCACCAGCACCACCCGGGCAAATCCGTCGTCCCAGAGCACTTCGCCGCCGGCGGATACACAAAGAGGACATGTGGTGGTCATGGTCGCAAATCAAGATTCGGAGGTATCCAGTGCAGCGTCCGGAAAATCGAATTCCTCACCTGATGCAGAAGATCCAAGCATAGTATCCATTTTCGGCGGGGACAACGATGACCCAGGGCAGATTGTTGGAAGGCGACACCGCACTCGTCACCGGCGCATCGCGCGGCATTGGCAGCGCAATCGCAGAAGCGATTGCCGACGAAGGCGCCAGGGTGCTCAAGTCCGACCTGGAAACAGATTGCGATATCGCGCTCGATCTTGGCCGCCCCGGTGCGGCGCAGACTCTGGCGCAGGAAGCCATCCGGCGACTGGGCCGGGTTTCGCTGTTCGTCCACGCTGCCTGCCCGCCACGCCGGGAAGAACAGCAGGCATTGACGGTCTCGGAACCCCAGTGGCGGGAGATGCTGGAAGTGAACCTGAATGCAGGTTTCCTGCTCGCACAGGCCTTTGGGCGCCACATGCGCGAGACCGGCACCCGCGGCCGCATGTTATTCGTCACTTCGCTGCACGCGGACTCGCCGCGCAATCTACCCCACTACAGCGCATCCAAGGCCGCGCAAACCATGGTGGTCAAGGAGTTTGCCCGCACGCTCGGCCCGCACGGCATCCGCGTAAACGCCATCGTTCCAGGCGCGGTGCCGGGGGCGGGTTTTCAGGGCTCACCCGGCCTCGCGGAAAAAATCGCGCTGCGCCGCCTGGGCCGACCGGAGGACATTGCACCGATGGCGGTTGCGGTGCTCTCCGAGCGCTTCGGCAGCTACATGACCGGCGCCTCGATTGTCGTGGACGGCGGGATCGCGCTTTACAATTGGCTGGAAGCCGGCGAATGAACCGCGATCCAGCCTACGACGGCCGCAGTCCATACCTCGGCTAACCTTGAGGAGTCACCATGCAGATCAACGGAATGGCCCATGTGGTTCTCACCGTCAGCAATTTTGCGCGCGCGGTAATGTTCTACGAGAAATTGCTTTCTTTCCTGGGTCTGAAAAAAGTCTTCCAAGGGGAGGAGTTTCTCTATTTCGTGGGGGGCCGCACAGCAGTGGGAATTTCCAAATGCAGCGAAGGGTTTGAAGCCGAGCGTTTTGTGCAGCGTCGGGTCGGTCTGCATCACGCCTGTTTTCGCGCACGCGAACGCGAGGACGTGGACCGCCTGCATGAATTGCTCCTGCAACTGGGCGCCAAAATCATCCATCCGCCGGAATTTGGCGGCTGGGCACCTGGTTATTATTCGGTGTTGTTCGAAGATCCAGACGGCATCCGCCTGGAAATGAATCATGTGCCCGGGCAGGGCTTGCTGGCCGAGGGCGTCGAAATCAATCCGGTGGACTATCGCTGAATCCCTCGTTGAGACTTCAGGTCCAGGTCTCTGATTCCGCTTGCGCGGATGAAGCACCGGCGCGCGCCGGGTCAGTGCGCTTTTTCCCAGTTGGGCCCGCTGCCCAGCTCGACTGTCAGAGGCACGGCAAGCTGCGCCACACCGTTCATGAGACCCGGCAGTTCCGCTGTCACCCGATCGAGTTCGCTTTCCGGCACTTCCAGAACCAGTTCGTCATGCACCTGCATGATCAGACGGCTGGCTAGAGCGGCATCGCGAATCCAGCGATGCACCGCGATCATCGCCAATTTGATCAAATCCGCCGCCGTGCCCTGCATCGGCGCGTTGATCGCGGCCCGTTCCGCGCCCTGACGCCGCGGCCCGTTGCCGCCCTGTATTTCCGGCAGATACAGTCTGCGCCCGAATACGGTTTCAACATAACCCAGGGCGCGCGCTGATTCCCGCGTGCGGTTCATGTAGTCGGCGACCCCGGGATAACGCGCAAAATAACGGTCCATGTATTGTTGTGCCGCGGAGCGCTCGATGCCGAGCTGCGAAGCCAGTCCGAACGCCGACATGCCGTAGATCAATCCGAAGTTGATGACCTTCGCATAACGGCGCTGCTCACTGCTTACTGCCGCCATATCGAGCCCGAAAATCTCCGCGGCAGTGTGGCGGTGAACGTCCTCGTCGGCGCCAAAAGCCTTGAGCAGCCCCGGATCCCGGGATAGATGCGCCATGATGCGCAGTTCGATCTGCGAATAATCGGCCGACACGATAACCGAGCCTGCGGGCGCGATGAACGCCTCGCGGATTCGCCGGCCTTCGGCGCTGCGCACCGGGATGTTCTGCAAGTTTGGATCGTTGCTTGCCAGTCGACCGGTCACCGCGACCGCTTGGCCATAATTGGTATGCACCCTCCCGGTGTGCGGATTTACCATGCGGGGCAACTTGTCGGTATAGGTGGACTTGAGTTTGTTGAGCCCGCGAAATTCCAGGATGAATTTGGGCAACGGGTGGTCCAACGCCAGTTCCTGCAGGACGT
Organism: Burkholderiales bacterium; assembly: GCA_046155535.1. Taxonomy (GTDB): domain Bacteria; phylum Pseudomonadota; class Gammaproteobacteria; order Burkholderiales; family JACQAP01; genus JACQAP01. The sequence goes on along the minus strand of JBJXFN010000121.1, from coordinate 2,816 downwards.
CTTCATCTGTGGAAGGCTGCCCACCTGGTGTTTTTTTCTTCACCGGCAGGCCCTGGCGCTCGAACAGAATTTCCTGCAATTGCTTGGGGGAATTCAGGTTGAAGGGTTGGCCGGCCTGCTGGTAGACCGCTTGTTCGAGCGCCATGATCTTGGCGCCCAGTTCGCGGCTTTGCACTTCCAGCAGGCCCGCGTCGAGCAAGACGCCGGTGCGTTCCATGACGAACAGGACGTCGTTGACCGGCATTTCGATTTCGCGGTAAATCCGGGTCAGTTTCAGGTCCTGCTCGATCTGCGGATACAGGGCGCCATGCAGTTGCAACGTAATGTCCGCATCTTCCGCGGAATATTCGGTGGCACGTCCGAGCTCTACTTGTTCGAACCCGATCCGGTTGGCACCCTTGCCTGTGACCTCGTCGTAACTGATGGTTGTCACGCCCAGATGCCGGCTCGCCAGGTCATCCATGTCGTGCGGGCGATGACTTTCCAGGACATAGGATTGCAGCAATGTGTCGTGTTCGATGCCCGCCATGCTGGCGCCATGATTGGCAAGAATGTGGCGGTCGTATTTGAGGTTCTGGCCTACTTTGCGTCGTGCTGCATCACGCAGCCACGGGCCGAGTTTTTGCAGGACTTCCTCGCGCGACAATTGCGCGGGCACACCCGCATAACGATGGGCAATCGGAATATAGGCCGCCTGCCCGGGTTCCACCGCCAGCGAGATGCCGACCAGTTGCGCGGTCATGGGATCGAGACCGGTGGTTTCCGTGTCGATCGCCGTCAAACCGGCGGCAGAAATCTTTTCGAGCCACGCAGAGAGCTGCACGTCAGTGAGGATGGTTTCGTAGGTACGTGCCGGCGAGGTTCGAGGTGTGAGGCTCGAGGTCCCGGATTCAGAATCCGGGCTTCGAGATGACAAAGCTGAAGCATCGTTTTCACCTCGCGCCACGTCCCTCGTCCCTCGCCCCTGCACTTCCTTCAGCCAGGTCTTGAATTCCAGTCGGTCATAAAGTTGCGCCAGCACCGCATCGTCTTCGGGTTTCGGCGCGAGGTCTTCGACCTTGACCGGCAATTCGACATCACATTTTATGGTGAGCAGTTTGCGGGCCGTGGGCAGCCAGGGCAGCGCCTTGCGCAGATTTTCGCCGACCACACCGGAAATCTCCCCGGCGTGCGCGATGATGTCGTCCAGTGTGTGATATTGGCCGAGCCATTTCACCGCCGTTTTCGGTCCGACCTTTTCCACGCCCGGCACGTTGTCCACGGCATCGCCAATGAGTGCCAGATAATCCACCATGCGCGCCGGCGCCACCCCGAATTTCTCCGTCACGCCTTTTTCGTCCAGGTGTTCGTTCGACATGGTATTGACCAACCGGACCAGGGGATTCACCAGCTGGGTGATGTCCTTGTCACCCGTGGAGATCACTGTCTGGATTCCCTCGCGGCCGGCCAGGGTCGCCAGCGTGCCGATCACGTCGTCGGCTTCCACGCCGTCCACCATTAACAAGGGCCAGCCCATGGCACGGATGCTTTCGTGCAGCGGCTCGATCTGGCGCACCAGATCCTCGGGCATGGACGGTCGATTGGCTTTGTATTGCGGATACCAGTCGTCGCGGAAAGTCTTTCCTTTTGCGTCGAATACGCAAGCGATATAATCCGCCGCAGTTTCCTTACGCAGCCGTCGCAACATGTTGAGCACGCCGTAGACGGCGCCGGTCGGTTCCCCTTTCCGGTTACGCAAGTCCGGAAGCGCGTGGAACGCTCGATATAGATAGGAAGAGCCGTCGACCAGCAAAAGCGTTTTCATCGATGATCAGCGCAGAAAATCCAGCATGAACGAAAAGCAGAAGATCCCAACTCCGCTTGTTCCGGAACTGGCGGACAAGGCCTGGACGGCGCGTGAATCCTGGCGAGTGCTGAAGATTATGTCAGAATTCGTGCAGGCAACCGAGCGCCTTGCGCATATCCGCCCGGCGGTCAGCATTTTCGGCAGTGCGCGCACGCCTGTCGATCATCCCAACTACCAACTCACCGAAAACATCGCGCGCCTGTTGTCCGACGCCGGATTCAGCGTCATTTCCGGGGGCGGACCCGGCGTCATGGAAGCCGCCAACAAGGGCGCATTCGCCGGGCGCTCCCTGTCCGTCGGACTCAACATCCAGTTGCCGCACGAACAGATTTCCAACCATTATCAGGATGTCAGCCAGACCTTCCGGCATTTTTTCACGCGCAAGGTCATGTTTGTAAAATTTGCCTGCGCCTATGTGGTCATGCCGGGCGGATTCGGCACCATGGACGAACTCATGGAGGCCCTGACCCTGGTGCAGACAGGCAAAATCCGGCGCTTCCCGATCATTCTGGTGCAGTCTTCGTATTGGCGCGGGCTGCTCGACTGGATCCGTGACCGGATGGTGAGCGAGCGCATGATCAGCCCGGAGGATCTGGATCTGATCCGGTTGATCGACGAACCGAAGCAGGTGGTCGAGGCGATTTTCGATCACTACGAAAAGCGCGGATTCGAGCCGACGGCTTCCGAGCGCGAAGCACAACTGAATCTCTGATTCGCCATTCGCAATGTCTGTTTTCACCACAGTGAGTCCCAAGCAACTTTCGGCCTGGCTCCGGAACTACTCGGTTGGATCGCTACTGGACCTGCAGGGCATCCTTTCCGGCATCGAGAACACCAATTACTTTGTCACCACCAACCATGGGCGTTACGTACTGACGCTGTTTGAAAAACTCACGCCCAGGGAGCTGCCGTTTTACCTGGAACTGATGGCGCATCTTTCCAGTCACGGCCTGCCCTGTCCGAAGCCGAT
>JBJXFN010000246.1:0-21213 GCA_046155535.1 Burkholderiales bacterium | reverse complement strand
TATTGCAGGCGCCAGTCGAAGCGGAAATTGCCGAAGTCAGCATTACGCTGCTGGGTAGTGTGGTCGATGTTAGTGCTCCAACCGATACACCTGATAAATGGGTAAACACCGCAGATGTAGGCATTACCCGGACGCAGTTCTTTGATGCAGTGGTTCCTGCCAGTGCCGGCTTGCAACCTGTTGCTGGTACGCTCGTCAAGGTTATTTTCAACGACCCGCCTAACAATGCGGTGAAGCAAGTCGAGCTCGAAGACTAATATCCTCCTTGATTAGTCTTTAGCGCCGCCCTCCGGGGCGGCTTTTTTTGTCAGGCTGTTCTACAAAGAATCGACGAATTGCGCCATGCGGATGCGGGTGGCGGGCTCGGGCAATTTTCCGATTCCGGCGCCCATGTTGTCGATCAGGTGTTTGGTCTTGCCGGTGGCGGGGATGACGCACGTGACGGCCGGGTGGCCGAGAATGAACTTGAGGAAAAACTGCGCCCAGGAATGACAGTCGAACTCCGTCGCCCAGTCTGGCAAGTCTTTGCCTCGCACACGGGAGAACAGACTGGCCTGTGCGAATGGCCGGTTGGCGATTACCGCGATGCCCAGATCCCGGGCGAGGGGAAGGATGCGATCCTCCGCTTCGCGCTCGGCAATCGAATAGTTGCATTGCACGAAGTCGAATTCCTTCGTTTTCATCAGGCGTTCGAGTTCGCCGTAGGCCCCGGAATGGTAGTGCGTGATGCCCAGGTAGCGAATGCGCCCGGCGGTTTTCAAATCCTTCAGTGTCGTCAGGTGCGTTTTCCAGTCGAGCAGATTGTGGACCTGCATCAAATCCATGCGCTTGACCTTCATTCGGGAAAACGACTCTTCCATCTGATGAATGCCGGCATCGCGCCCACTGGTCCAGACCTTGGTCGCCATGAAGCACTTATCCGTAACGCCAAGGTGGGTCGCCAGATCCCCGACCACTGTCTCCGACGTGCCGTACATCGGTGAGCTGTCGATCAGCGTGCCGCCGAGCGCAAGAAATTTCTCCAAGACCTCGGTGAGCACGGCGCGCTGAGCGGCGTCGGAACCGGCATCGAAACTCTGATAGGTGCCCAGCCCCAATGCCGGGACAAGCTCGCCGCTTGCAGGAATCGGACGTTTTTCCACCGTACTGGCGTGTGTCTCAGCCAGCCCGGTCAGGGGCAACAGTCCCGACGCTGCCAGAATCCTGAGCGTTTTGCGCCGCGAGTTCCTCCCTGGCCTGCCGTCGTCTTGAAGCTTCCAATTTGGCACGCAATTCCTCCTGGGAACGTCCGAGCATCCAGCCGGTGCTGGCCCACAGCAAGGCAAGAGGTACGCCGGCAAATGCGATGGCTGATAAGCCCATGCCAAGGATGCGGAGTCCTTCGAACATCCAGCCGCTGATGGCGTCACCGCCGCGAAACACAACGGTGTCGATGAAATTCTTGGATTTGTACTTCTCTTCTCGACTCAGAACCGTGAACAGAACTTCGCGCGCCGGTTTGGCGATGGCATATTCACCTGCGCGCCGCAAGACCTGGAACACAACGAGGACCGCCAGCGTGGGCCACAGCCCAATGACCAGGAATCCCGCGACGGCCAGCGCCGGCAAAACCATCAGGGTTTTGCCCACGCCAAAGCGCGCGATGAGTTTGCCAACGAAGAAGAGTTGCAGTACCAGCGTCAGAATATTTACCGCCAGATCGATTTTGGCAAACATCGCGGTACGTTCTCCAGAAGTTGTGAACTCGGTCGCGATGATGTTGGCCTGATGAAAGTAAAGGAACGTGCCCAGAATGGTGCCCAACAATACATAAAGGCAAATTCCCATCAGATAAGGCGTCTTGAGAATCTGTGTGACGCCGGCAAGAATTTTCCCTCCCAATGACGGGCCCATGTCTCCAGCCCGGGCATCGGCCTTGCCACTGCGTGCGCCTTCGGACCATGCAGAAAGGCGATAGATGCACAAAATCGAGACCAGAAGCAGGGCGGCAGAAATCGGCAGCAGGCCTGTTCCGCCGATTTCGGTGGCCAGCATCGCGGTCAAAGACGGTCCAACCAGCGCGCCGGCGCTGCCACCCGCCGAAATGAACCCGAACAATCTGCGCGCCTGTTCATTGCGGAACAGATCGGCCATGAAGCTCCAGAACACTGACACCACGAACAGATTGAAGACGCTTACCCAGATGAAGAACGCCCTGGCAACAGTTTCTGGCGCGATGTTCCAGCGGAACAACAAGACGAACAGCAGGATATTTACGGCAAAGAAAAGATAAACGATCGGCAACAACTGTCTGCGGGGGAAGCGCGAAGACAACCAGCCGAACAAGGGCACCGCCGCGAGCATGACGACGAAAGTGCCGGAGAACAACCAGGGCAGATTGGCAACACCACCCTGGATGCCCATGTCATCTCGGACCGGGCGCAGAATGTAATAGCAGCAAAGCAGGCAGAAAAAATAGGCGAACGACCACATCGTGGCCGCGAGTTCATGGCGGCGCACATCGACCAGTCGGGTCAAAAGCGGGGAGGGCGTTGTGGTATTCATGCTGTCAAACTCAACCTTACCACCGGACGGACGGGCATACTTCCCTGAGTGTTTTCTTCCGGGCAAAAAGTCCTACTTTTCCGGAATTTTTGTCGTATCATGCCCCCGTGTTGACGGGGCGCTGTCGCCGGATTTTTCGCTGCGGCGCAACCCAGAGTGAAAGTGTTCGGTATTGGTTCTGCCATACGCGGTTCACCTGTAACTCCAACATCGGGTGTCACCCGTTTTCCAAATTTCTTGAGAGGAAACATCATGGCAACTGGTACCGTCAAGTGGTTCAATGATTCGAAGGGTTATGGCTTCATTACGCCGGATGGCGGCGGGGATGATTTGTTTGCGCATTTTTCGGCCATCAACATGCAGGGATTCAAAACTCTCAAGGAAGGGCAGAAAGTCAGCTTCGAGGTGACCACCGGTCCCAAGGGAAAACAGGCGTCCAATATCCAGGCTGCCTGACCTGGATGCAGGGCTGCGGAAAAACCCGCTTCGGCGGGTTTTTTTGTCCCTGACGTTTCCGGGGCAGGATAATTCCTCAATCGTTTTTGCACTCCAACCGGTTCAAGCACCTATGTCTGTCACCCTGCAGGATATTCGAGCGGCCGCCGAATCGATTAGCGGGGCGGTGGTCAACACGCCTTGTCTGCATTCCCGAACGCTTTCCGAAATTACCGGGGCAGAGGTTTGGCTCAAGTTTGAAAACCATCAGTTCACCGCCTCCTTCAAGGAGCGCGGTGCGCTGGTCAAGTTGCTGTCTCTGACCACCGCGCAGAGAAGTGCAGGCGTGATCGCGGTGTCGGCCGGCAATCATGCGCAGGGCGTGGCGTATCACGCTCGGCGCCTGGGCATTCGCGCGGTGATCGTGATGCCCAAATTCACCCCGCATGTCAAAGTGGTGCATACCCGTGCTTTTGGCGCGGAAGTGGTCCTCGAAGGGGAGAATTTCGACGAGGCGAAAGTGGTGGCAATGGAATGGATGCAGCGTCGAGGCTTGACCATGGTGCATCCTTACGACGACGAAAAAATCATCGCCGGGCAGGGCACCCTGGCACTGGAGATTCTGCATGTCAGACCGGAACTGGAAGTTCTGCTGGTCCCCGTGGGCGGTGGAGGAATGATTTCGGGAGTGGCAATCGCTGCAACGGCACTACATCCCGGCATCGAAGTGATTGGCATCGAATCCGCCAGATTCCCTTCCATGTATTGTGCACTGCAAGGCATCCTGCCGGAGTTTGGGACCAATACCATCGCCGACGGAATCGCAGTCAAGGAGCCCGGCCGGTTAACCCTCGACATCGTCCGGAGTCTGGTGAAAGAAATACTGCTGGTGGACGAAGGCAATATCGAAGAAGCCATGTTGTTGCTGCTGGAAATCGAAAAAACCGTCGTCGAAGGCGCCGGGGCAACGGGCCTTGCGGCACTGCTGAAACATCGCGACCGATTCCGGGGCAGGAAGGTGGGATTGATTCTTTGCGGCGGCAACATCGATCCGCTGATGCTTGCGGACATCATTGAGCGTGGCATGGTGCGCAGCGGCCGGCTGACCCGTTTGCAAGTGCAGTTGCGCGATCTGCCGGGCTCGCTGGCGAAAGTTACCGCCTGCCTGGCGCAAGCCAATGCCAATATCGAAGAAGTCCATCACGAGCGAGCTTTCACGCGGGCGCCGGTGCAATCGGCGGAAGTGGATTTTGTTGTCGAAACCCGCGGCCATGAACATGTCGAACAAATCATCGAGGCACTTGCCAACGCAGGGTTCAAGGCGCGGGTTCACAACACAAATCAGGGTTGAGGGGCGAGGATTGAGGATCGAGAGTCCACAATCTCCGCATCCCTCGTCCCTTGCTCCGCAACCCTGCTTTTATCTTCCCAACGCCCGATCCAGGAACTCCAGCCTGTCCTGTCCCCAGAACAATTCATCCTGGTACACATAGGTCGGCACGCCGAATACCTGGCGTGCAATGGCCTCTTCGTTTATTGCGTCGTAGCGCGCAGCGACTTCCGGAGAGCGTGCCTTGGAAAGTAACACGCCTGGGCTCATGCCGCATTGGTGGATCGCTCGTTCGATTTCATTCTCGTCCGCCATGTTCTTCTCATCTTTCCAGCATCCGGTGAGCATTGCCCCTGTGAGGCGCATTGCAGCGTCGCTGCTGTCTGCCGCAAGGATGACATGCGTAGCCAGTTGCGCATCGTAGGGAAAGTATTTTGGGTGCAAAGTCAGCGGTACGCCCAGGAAGCCGCTCCACCGGACGAGTTCCACCAACCGATAAGCCTGGCGCTGGGGCGGACGCTTGGACACCGGCAGCCCGCCCGAAACCGGGAAAATGCGTCCAACGTCCACGGGCTTGACCTGGATGGAGGCGCCATGTTTTTTGGCAATCGCTTGAAACCGCGCGTGGCCCAGATAAGTCCACGGCGACATCGGAGAAACATAGTAGTCAATGATTTTGGTCATGGTTTGATCCTGTGCTGTTGTGCGGGATGGCATTCATCCACGCCGGAGTTTAACATCGAGAAATTCGAGAGCAGATCGATCAAAGAACAATGGAGGGAATTTAGATGTTTACTTGGAGACAGTTGCCAGCCATCGCGGTTGGACTGTTCGTCAGCTCTGTCTGGTCGCAGGAAGTCGTGCTGAAGGTGCATCACCCGCTGCCCGCTTCGTCCACGGCCCATCAGAAAATTCTGGAACCCTGGTGCGCAAAAATCGCCGTCGAGTCGGGCGCCCGCATGAAGTGCCAGATCTATCCCTCGATGCAGCTGGGCGGTTCGGTACCCCAACTCTACGACCAGGTCAAAGACGGGGTCGTGGATGTCATCTGGACAGTGCCAGGCTATTCCGCTGGTCGATTTCCGTTATCGGAAATATTTGAACTGCCATTTTTTGTCCGAAATTCGGAAGCCACGAGCAAGGCCCTCTGGGAATTCATGCATAAACATGCGCCCGCAGAGTTTGGCGACGTGAAGCCACTGGCATTACACGTCCACGGCGGCGGTGTGTTCCACATGATCCGGAAGCCGATCGAACGGCGTGCCGACTTGCGAGGAACGAAGATTCGCGCGCCGACCCGCCAGACCACCAAACTGATTGCAGCGCTGGGCGCTACGCCGGTGGGCATGCCCGTGCCACAGGTGCCGGAGGCGCTTTCCAAAGGCGTGATCGACGGCGCCATTCTTCCCTACGAAATCATGCCGGCGCTCAAAGCGGACGAACTGACCAAATTTCACAGCGGCGTCGATGCGTCGCAGCCGATGATTTACACCACGGTGTTCATTCTGGCGATGAATAAGGCTCGGTACGACAAATTGCCGGCAGACCTCAAGAAAGTGATCGATGCCAACAGCGGCATCGGCCTTTCCGGTCAACTCGGTCGACTGTTCGCGGAAGTGGAAGAGGCAACCAAGCTGAAAATGGCGCCCAACAGCATCAATGTGATTTCCAATGCGGAAATTGAAGACTGGAAGCAGGTTTCCCAGAGTGTCACCGCTGGCTGGGTCAAGGATGCGGACGCCAAAGGCGCCGACGGGAAGATGTTGCTCCAGATGGCCCGTGATCTGATGGCCCGGCATGGCAAATAGCCTTGCGTAGCCGTCATCACTGGCCGGAAAACAAGCTCATCCAACGCGGAGGACGCGGAGGAAACTCAAAATCGAGGAGGAAAAAACAGTTCAAAAGAATCGAGTGCACCTTGCCAGGGATCGTGTCCTTATCCCGAATTGACATTGCCTCGATTTTCTTCCACTTCCCCTACGTCGGCGGCTGCGCTGATGTCATGCGGCCGAAGGAAAACACGCCGGGCCGATCGGTTCGAAACTCTTGTAGGTAAGAATGAATTCCTGATGCCCGAGTTCTTCGGACTTGGTCTGCTCGCCGTTGGCCACCCGCAGGATCAGGTCGTAGATTTCCTTCCCCACTTCGTCAAGCGTGGCATGCCCTTCGAGAATGCGGCCGGCATCGACATCCATGTCGTCTGACATGCGCTTGAAGGTGTCGGGATTGGCGCAGACTTTGATGACCGGCGCGATGGCGGATCCCACGACAGAGCCGCGGCCCGTCGAGAACAGGCTCAGGTGGCTGCCGCAGGCCATCAGTTCGGCAATCTCTGCGTTGTCGCTGATGTTCGGGAAGCCGAATCGCGGTTCGCCATCGGGCACCACGTCGAGCAGATACAAGCCGCCTCTGATCGGCACGTCGCCCGGCTTGATGATGCCGGAGATGATCGACTGCCCGGATTTTGCGTAGGCGCCCAGTGACTTTTCCTCGATGGTGGTGAGGCCGCCGTCTGCGTTGCCTGGTCCGATGCTGGCATGACCGTAGGCAGCGTAGTACTTGGCGGCCTTGGCGACGGTGTTGACGATTTCCTGGCCCAGTTCCGGGTTTTCCGCGCGCCTGGCCATCCAGTGTTCCATGCCGATCAATTCGCCGGTTTCTTCGAAAATACAGGTGGCGTTCTTTTCCACCAGAAAATCGAATGCCCGGCCCATGGCTGGATTGGCGGTCAGTCCGCTGGTGGCGTCCGAACCGCCACAGATCGTGCCGACGATGAGTTCGTCGATGTCCATGGATACCCGCGGCGTTTTTTCGAGTTGCTTTAGCGTCTGTTCCACCCAGGCATTGCCTTCGGCAATGGTCTTGCGCGTGCCGCCGGTGCCCTGGATTTCCAGCAGCTTCACCGGGCGTCCGGACTGGCGGATGGTTTCCTGCAATTTTCCCTTGTTGAAACCCTCGCAGCCGAGGGAAACCAGCAGTGCCGCCCCGACGTTGGGATGGGTGCACAGGCGCTCCATCATCTTGTGCGCGTAGGCGTTCGGAAAACAGCCCGGGAAGCCGATCAGGTGTACGCCCTTGTCGCGGTACGGATAGACAATTTCGCGCGAAACATGGTGTGCGCACTCCACCAGGTAGCCGACCACGATAGTGTTGCGGATTCCCTTGCGTCCGTCGGCGCGGAGATAGGCGTTGATCATGATCAGTGCTCCTGGATGAACCGGTGGCCCTCGTCGAGGGTGTAGGTGGGAATGTAATCGCTTGCGATATTGTGCAGATGCATGAGGTCGCCGGAGGCGATGTCCTGTGTTGCAATGCCAATTGGTGCACCGTACTTGACGATCTTGTCACCGCTGGAGACTGCTCTGAACGCGAACTTATGGCCGGTCAGTACCTTCTGCGCGAGCTTGACCCGGACACCCATGACATCAAGTATCGCCCCGGCGGGGATGTCGGTCTTGGCAATCGCAACATTGTCACCGGGCGCGAGGATCAGCACCCGGGAATCGACGGGTTCGAGGGAATCATTCATGCAAAAGCTCCAAAAAAAGGCACTCACCACAGAGGACGCGGAGGACGCGGAGGAAAGAAAGTCAAAAGTTATTGACCACGCGTTTGATGCCATCGCGCATATGAACCACGTGGAAATTTAACAGGTATCCGAGCTTCCTATTACTCAATTTCAGGTAACTCAATAGTTGGGCCGTGTGCAGGGGCAGCAATTTTTCGACTGCTTTTAATTCCAGAATCACGGAATCGTTGATCAGCAGGTCGACCCGGTAGCCGGCGTCAAGCTCAATGTTGTCGTATTTCACCGGCAACGGCACCTGTTGCGCTACCGTCAAGCCCGCCTTCGAAAGTTCGTGAACCAGAAAACTTCGTAGGCGCTTTCCAGAAGTCCGGGGCCCAATCCGGAATGAACCCTCATCGTACAGCCCAAAATGGTCTCGCCCAGAATCTTCGTGTCCACGATTTCTTCCGCGTTGAAGGCGTCACAAAGAGGTGTACATTGCAAGATCGGCAACCGCATTCAGCCAGCGCTCGGACATTTACTTTTCCTGATTTTCCTCCGCGTCCTCTGCGGTGAGTGGTTTCGGATTCTGTCCCACATCAGCGGCCAGAGTTTGGAGACTCGTTACCGTACATTCCAGCATTGTGCTTCGCTTTTTCCTCGGCGTCCTCCGCGTCCTCTGCGTTAAGCGCTTTTGGGTTCTATCCCGCACCCGTTGTCAAAGTTTGGAAACCCGAATCCGCGCTCCTAGGATCGTCCTCTGTTTTTCTCTGCGTCCTCGGCGTCCTCTGCGGTAAGCGCTCTTGGGTTCTATCCCGCACCCGTTGTCAAAGTTTGGAAACCCGAATTCGCGCATCCTTTCGCTTCTTTAGGTCAGGCTGCAGCTCAGTCCCAAGCCCCGGCCCGGGCGGGGCAGTGATGTAACCGTTCTTGAGCGGCGGTAATTGGGTCACGAGTTTCCCGTACCAGTCGGTATAAAACGCGCGCACTACTTCCTGCACCAGAGTGTTCGGGCAGTTCATCGACAGGTGAACCGAGGCGGTGAGCAGTATCGGACCGGTGCAGTCGTGCGGTGCGACCGGCAACTGATAGGCCTCCGCCATGGTGGAGATTTTTTTTGCTTCGGAAAGGCCACCGGTCCAGCCCACATCGAACATGCACACCGATACCGCGCGCTTCTCGAACAGATCGCGGAAGGCCCAGCGCGTCGCAAGCGTTTCGCTCGCGGTGACCCAGACATCGGTGCGATGCGCAAATTCCGCGATCGCATCGAGGTTGTCCATCTTGATCGGGTCTTCGTACCAGAACGGATTGAAGGGCTCGAGCGCCTTGGCGATCTTGATGGCCGTGGGCAGATTCCACAGCGAGTGGAATTCGACGTGAATATCCATCTTGTCGCCCACCGCCTTGCGGATCTTTTCGAAGGGAATCATCGCTTTTTTCAGATCGGCATTCGAGATGTAGGTGCCGTTGCTCGCCTCCGCGTATTCATCGAAGGGCCAGATCTTCATCCCGGTGTATCCCTCTTCGAGAAGCGAGACCGCGAGTTCATCAGCGTACTTCATGAAACCGACCAGGTCCTCGTAGGGCTGGTACTTGCCGCTGTCCCCCGGCATGCCGAAGTTGGCGGTGCCTTGTTCCGATTTCGCGCGCACGTACTGGTATCCGGCGCAGGTGTTGTAGGCGCGGACCGTGTCGCGTGAAGCGCCTCCCAGCAACTGGTAAATCGGTTGTTTCGTGACCTTGCCCAGAATGTCCCAGAGTGCAATGTCCACCGCCGAGGAGGCCCGCATCTCCGCCCCCACCGTCTTGAAGCCGAGGTAGTTGTAGAGCATGTGCCGGCTGTGTGCGTCGATCGTCAGCGGGTTCTTGCCGAGCAGATAAGGTGCAATCGTCTGGTGGACATGGGCGATCACCGGTTCCACGGCGTAGAAGGTTTCCCCGAGCCCGACGATGCCCTCGTCGGTGTGGACCTGCACCCAGAGGACGTTTGGGTATTCGTCCAGGTTGATGGTCTCGATTGCGGTGACTTTCATTTTTGGATTCCTCCCTGATTTTTAACCTGATTCTACAGCGCATGGCCCCTGGGGGCGCCGCACACGGCAGCTTTTGCCTGGCTTATCGTTGCCTGACACATTGTAAGCTAGGCAATGAATTGGTGTAGAATGCAAGCGCATGTTCCGCGAAGACCTTTCCCGAAATTTCGGGTTCATCCTGAACGACGTCGCCCGACTGTTGCGCACCGCATTCGATCGCCGGGTCCGCGCGCTCGGGCTTACCCGCTCGCAGTGGTGGGTGCTGAATCATCTGTTTCGAAACGACGGCATCACCCAGTCGGAACTCGCCGATGTGCTGGAGGTGCAAAAACCCACACTCGGCCGTCTGCTCGACCGTATGGAACAGAAGGGCTGGATCCGGCGCGAAGGCCATAGCGGCGACCGGCGTGCCAAGCGTGTGTTTCTTACTGAAGAAGTAGAGCCGGCAATCAAGACCATGCGGGCCGCGGCAGCAACCTTGCGCAAGGAAGCGTTGGACACCGTACCAGCAGGCCAGCAGGAGCAGTTTGTCGATGTGCTGCTGGCAATCAAGAACAATCTGTCGCGCCTTGAAAACGGCACTGCCGGCAACGGTATTCGGAAGATCAAACGTTGACATGGCCGCCACCATTGGAAATGCCGTCCTCCATGTGCATCGCGTTGTCCGCGTATTACTGCTGATTGTCGTGCCTTTGGCGGCCGTCGCAACAGCCTTGTACCTATACGCGACCGGCGGCCAGCGAGTGGAAACGGAAAACGCCTACGTCAAGGCAAACATCGTGGTCATCAGTCCTGCGGTGACCGGGAGGGTGCTGGAGGTTTTCGTGCAGGACAACCAGGCGGTGGAGGCCGGCACCGTGTTGTTTCGATTCGATCCGAAGCCTTACGACATTGCCTTGGCCGGCGCGCGCGCGCAAATGGACATAGTGCGCACCGATGTCATGTCGTTACGAGCGGAATTTCGTGCCACCGAACAGGAAGCGGCCGAGGCGCGCAGCCGGATCGACTTTCTCTCCCGCCAGTTCGAACGCCAGGAATTGCTGAAGGAAAAGGGCATGACTCGCGCCGATACCCATGATGAAGCGCGTCATAACCTCGAGGCCGCGCGGCGGCGGCTCGATGCCGTCAAGGAAAAAACCAACCAGGTGCTGGCCGCACTTTCCGGTAACCCCAGACTCGATCCCGAGCGTCATCCGCGTTACGCGGAAGCGAAAGCCGCCTACGACGCGGCCATGCTCGATGTGACCAGAGGTTTCATCAAGGCGCCGGTATCCGGCGTGATCAGCAATATGAAACTTCAGGTGGGCGAATTCGTTGAGCGCGGTGCTCCCACATTCAGCCTGATCGAAAGCGGGCCGCTGTGGATCGAGGCCAATTACAAAGAAACCCAGCTGACGCATATGCGGGTGGGTCAGCCGGCCACCGTGGTTGCGGATGCCTATCCGGACGAAGAATGGCCGGCCGTCGTAGAAGCAATTGCGCCGACCACGGGCGCTGAATTTGCGGTGTTGCCTCCGCAAAACGCCAGTGGCAATTGGGTAAAAGTTGTTCAGCGCATCCCGGTACGCATCAAGGTAGAGCCCGCCTCCGGCCGCACGCCCTTGCGTGCAGGCATGACCGTCACGGTCCTTGTGGATACCGGAAAGCCTCGCGGATTGCCGCGCCCGGTGCAGAAAATGGTCGACAGCGGCTGGCTGCCGCGATTCCTGGCCCCAAACCCGGCAGTGGCGGGCACCTCCCGCTGACACCGTGAGCACCCCGAAACACCCGGCGCTGATCACCGCATCGGTGGCGCTCGCGAGTTTCCTGTATTCGGTTGATTGGACCATCGCGGCAGTGGCACTGCCGCACATGCAAGGCAGCTTCTCGGCGACCCAGGATCAGATCGCCTGGGTGATTACCTCTTATATTGTTGCTTCCGCCATTTCGATTCCCGCGTCCGGATGGCTGAGTCTGCGTTTCGGCCGCAAACGGATTTTCCTCTGGGCCACGACAGTTTTTCTGCTGGCCTCGATCCTGTGCGGAGCGGCGCAGACCCTGGCGGTGGAAGTGTTCGCGCGGGTTCTCCAGGGGTTCGGCGGTGCGTTCCTCATTCCCCTGTCGCACGCCATCATTCTCGATACCTATCCGCCGGAAGAGCAGGGCAAGGCGATGGCTTTGTGGGGTATCGGTTCGGTGTCCGGCTCGTTCGTGGGGCCCACACTCGGCGGTTTCATCACCGAATATCTGAGCTGGCATTACATTTTCTACATCAATATTCCGTTTGGGTTGTTGGCGCTGGCCGGCACGGCGGCGTTTGTACCCGAGACCAAGAGGGAGCCGAACAGCCGCCTCGACTGGTTCGGATTCCTGAGCCTGTCGCTGGGAATCGGTGCCCTGCAACTCATGGTGGATCGCGGCGGGCAGCTCGACTGGTTCGAATCCTGGGAAATCATCATCGAGGCCTTCCTGGCGGTACTCGGTTTTTATATGTTCAACGTGCATTGCATGACTGCCAAGCAACCTTTTCTGGATCCCCGTTTGCTGGCCAAGCGCGCGTTTTTCGTCGGGCTTGTGTTTTCGTTCATTTACGGCTTTCTTGTCACCCCGCCGATGATCCTGATGCCGTCTTTCCTGGAACATGTGCGCGGTTATTCCGTCGAAGACATCGGGATCCTGCAGGCGCCGCGCGGATTCGGGCTGCTGGCTGCGATGATTTTCGGCGGCAAACTGCTGGGGCGGGCTGATCCCCGGACGCTGATTGCCTTCGGGTTGTTGTGCCTCGGTTTCTCCAATCTGGAAATGGCGTCCTGGAACGCGGATGTCGGGACCTGGCCGCTGCTGTGGACCAATTTCTTGCAGGGCATCGGCGGCGGCATCATCCTGGTGCCGATCCAGGCGATTGCCTTTCCCAGTCTGGAGCCCCATCGTCGCACCGAAGGCGCGGCGGTTTTCAGTTTGATCCGCAGCATCGGTTCGAGCATCGGCGTTTCCGGTGCGCTCGCAATGCATGTGCGAGCCAGCACGGTGACGCACGCCCGGTTGACCGAAAACATCGCTCCCTACAACGAAGCCCTGCGATTGCAGACAGCCGATGGCTGGAACATGAATTCCGTGGAATCACTGGCAAGATTGCAACAGGAAATCGAACAGCAGGCAGCGGTCATCGCCTATACCGGCGACTTCCGGATGTTCGCGTACGTGTCCATCGCGGCGCTTGCGCTGTTGTTTTTTGTGGGCAAACAACAAAAGAGTGGCGGCCCCAAGGAGCGTGCCGAATCGATGGTGATTGCCGAGTAGGGCGTCAGCATTCGGCGGGACGTGGTGGCGGGGGCTGATGGATTGCGCGGCAGAGCCCTTTTCATTGTTTGGGTTTTTGTGCCGCAATTCTCGGCGTGTGCGCTCAGATCGTCATGCAACGCGCTGTCCGGTGCGGCGGTCCATCATGGAAACCGGAAGTCCTGAAATCCGGGACTCCCAGTGATGCTGGGCCGGCATCGACGTCATGATGACTGCGGCCCGAGTACACTTGCCCGTCTCGTAGGCGTGCGCGAGAAGGGTGTCCGAGCCGACGTCCACTTCGATGCGAGCGCCTGACGTCGTGCCTTCCGGGGTTTCGAAGGAGAATCCGGCGGCCGACCCGTCCTGCAATCGCACATCGAATCCCCGGCCACCGTGCTCCAAATAGCGTACGTGGATGGTGGTGTTCCCTCCTTCGTAGCGCTCGAAAACCCGGCGTTCCTCGGGCAGGCGGTCCAATGACTTGAGACCCTCCACCTTCTCCAGCGGCAATTGGTCCAGCAGGAAGGCATGATAGAGCTGCAATTCGACCTTCTGACGTTGCAACGGCACAAGATGGTCGGCATCGGCGATCAGCGCAAACCGCGCGCCGGGGATCATGCGCGAGACCTCCCATGACTCACGGGGCGAAGTGAAACTGTCGAACTCTCCCACGTAGACCAGCGTCGGCACGTGAGGCGCCTGCGTCATCCTATAGCCGATGAGCCGCTCGGTGTTGGCGCGATAGCGACGTCGCGCCGGCTCGTCGAGTTCGAAAATACTCTCATACATGCGCTGAATCAGCCGGTCGGAAATACCCGTTCGATCGCGCTTGGAGTGGTTCAGAAGGTGAAGGATGGCGCCGGTGGCGAAGGCTTCGCGTTCATTCTCGCCGATCAGGCCGAGGCTGTGGCGTAGTGTCGCCACGATCGAATCACGCAGTCGGGCCGACGTGCCACCAAGGATCAACTTCTCCACTCGCTGCGGATAACGGCAAGCGAAGGCATGTGCAATGGCGGAGCCATACGAAAGACCAAGCGCGACAACGCGGTGCAGACCCTCCGCCTCGCACAAGGCATCGAGGATGCCGGCGAAGTCATCGAAATTCAGTTCGTCGGCCTCCTGCGCGTTGTTGCCCTGGCCCGGAAGATCCACCACGACCACCGGCATGTGAGGGTGGAGGTGCTCGGCGACATGGCGAAAGGACCAGCGGCTCTGAAAAGCACCACCAAGGCAGAGGAGCGCGGTGCGATCTTTCGCGGGGCTTGTAAAGCCGAGAAATTCGACGCGCCACTTGCCGATGTATCGCACTGCGGACGGCGCGGCGAACGCCTTGCGAGAAAATGTCTCGTTCCATGAAGTCACGTCTTGCCTCCCTTGAAGCGATATTGGCTTGCTTTCAATCAGCCCGCCTTGAGGCGAGTCTCCTGTGTTTGTTGCTCAGGCGCATCGGCGGTTTGGCGCAAAGCACCCGTGAAAACGGGAATCCAGGATATTCCAGGACATCTGGTTCTCCGCCATGCCTGCTCAGAAGCGCGGACCGATCATTATGTAAGCACTGCCCTGACCGAGACTGGAGTAGCCCAGTCCAAGGTAGATCACGCCGAGTATCGTGTCCGCACCCCAGTAAATGCTGCCCGCATAGACCCAATCCCAAGGGTCTTTCATCAGCGGGTCGTCCATGCGGCCGGCTTCCGCCGACATGCCCAGATAAAGGCCGCGGCCAATCTGTGACGGCAGGCGCGCGTACTGTCGATATGCGCTCAGTGTTCCTAACTGATAGCGGCCGCCAGTCAACTGATCCAAATACAGGCCAGAGAGTCGCTGCGGTCCGCCGAGTTTGAACGCGTCGTCGATTTTCTGTTCACCGGACACGAAATCACCGACCTCCGCATGAGCCGATAAGACGTTCCGACCAAAGCTCTTCACGCCGCGCAGCGTCAGCATTGCTCGGATACTGGCTTCCTTCACGTGGCCATCACGATGCGTATCGCGTACGTCGGCCGCGGCAAACCAGCCAGACAGCGGGAAGCGCGGACTGTCAAGATGATCGGCAATGCCGGAAATGCGGGTGCCGTACACGGACACGTCTTCTCCCGGAAGCAGTGGCGTGAGCGCGCCGAATTCCGGTGTGCTGCGAATTCGGCCGATGTAGGGACCGATACGCAATTCGCCTTCCGTGCCGGAGAGTCCGAAGTCCACGCCACCGGTCAGGCTGCCGATTCGAAACTCGCCGAGCCGGATCTCTTCTGAATAAACCGGTGACGAAGTGCGCTGTGCGCTGGCGTAAGGCGCGACGAAGGCGCCGTCGCGCACCTGCAGTGGTTGGAAAAATTCGGTGGCGAACGCGGAAACGTAGCCGATCTGACCGTCGACGCGCCACTCGCCGCCGAGCGAATTGGCCCAGGTGCGCCGGTAGCTTGCCGCAAAGTTGAGTTGGGTCGGGCTGGAGGAATCGCTGAGCGCCCCGAGTCCGAACTTGAGGAAGCCCGGTCCCCACGGCTTGGTTTCGGCGTCGATCACCAGGGTGGTGCCACCGTCTTCCTGCATCAGCGAGTAGCCTAGATAGGAGAAATCAGCGCGGCCGTAGATCAGCGCAATGTCTCGCTCCAGTTCCTCCACGCGGAAGTCCTTGCCCAGCCCGACGTTCAAGTCGCGCTCCACGGCGTTGGCGTTGAAGCCCTCGCTCGAATTGACCCGCAAGCGCGCGATTTCCGGAACCGGAAGCGCTCGCCCCTTGCGTGCCGCGACCCACTCTTCGTAGGCGGGCGCTTCGATCACCAGCCGGGAGAGTTCCGCCGCCTTGGCTTGTGCGGCCATCAGACCACGTTCGATGATCTCGGCCTTGGCGCCGAAGTCGGACGAGCCAAAGCCGGTGAGGTCGGGCTCTATCAGCACGTCGGCGGACGTCAACTCGCCGAGGGAATCCCTGACATTGTTTTCCATCATCAGATGAACGGATTGACTGGCGACGTCGATCACATTGCGCAACTTGTCGCGGGAGTGCAGGGGGGTACCGAGACTGACCGCGATGACGATGTCGCCACAAAGTTGACGGCCGATATCTACCGGCAGATTGCGAACCAGTCCGCCGTCGACGTACAAACGGCCATCGATTGCGGTTGGCGCAACAATCGCCGGCAGCGACATGCTGGCGCGCATGACCTTGGCAAGGTCCCCCCGTTCGAACACGCGCATTTCGCCGGACTCCAGGTCGGTGGCCACGCCGCGGTAAGGCGTGGGCAGGGAATCGAAGTCGAGGTCGGCGATGGCCGCGCCAGGACCGATCATCCGTTTCAGAAACAGCTCGAACTTGTAGCCCGCCGACGCGCCGAAAGGCAACTGAACTTCCCCGTCTTTGAACCCCAGGGAAAAATCGAACAGTGGCCGGTACTGTTCGCTTCTTAGTCGTTGCGGAATATCCGAGCGCGGAGGCTGGTCGTCGAACAGCGCGTCGATGTCGGTCTGACGCAGGACATCGCGCATTGTTTGCGTATCGACGCCGGCGGCGAACGCGCCGCCGACCAGTGCGCCCATGCTGGTACCTGCGACGCAATCGACCGGCACTTTCATTTTCTCGAGGACCTGGAGTACGCCCACGTGCGCGAGGCCGCGTGCGCCGCCGCCGGAGAGCACCAGGGCAATCCGTGGGCGTGCCGGATTGGTTGGCGCTGGACTTTCCGAAAGCGCTGCATTGCAGCCGAGAAACAGGATCAGAGAGCCGACCAGTTTGCGCATCATCTTCCGGCCCGACGATTGGTGAGCCACTAGTGTAAGTTAACTTGGAGCAAGGCAGAATTCGGACTGACCTTCCGCCGAGGTTCGTCCAGGGTAATTTCCCCACCGGGCCCGTGAAGTGAGCTCGATCCGAACATCACGACGGACAGATTTGCTGGAGCATCTCCCAACCACCCAATCCGGCGCATGGATTAAGAAAGAGCAGTCCCTATTCCCGTCTGACGGCATCCAAAGTGTGGGGATCCGCATGCGGGGCGAACCTTTTGGGTACGCGCACAAATATTCTCTCTCACCGTGGAGGATGCAGATGCCTTACGAGCGCAGCACGTCGGAGTGCCCTTCTAGGGCGCGGAAGAATGGCTAGGGCTGAAAAGGAGAGTCAATACGATCCAAGCGAAAGATCGTGGTTCATTTTGAATCCCAATGAACCGACACGGGGAGTCTTTTTTGGGAGGGGCAGGAATCAAACCCGATTCTGCCCCTTCGAGTTGCGGAGTCGCCGGCGCTGGCCGGCGCCACAGCGCACCACCGCGTGCAGGCTCAAGCTGTGGGCTGCATTACCGATGCATCCCACTCAGGTTGTCGACCAAATAGGGCCACACTTCAAGCTGCAATACTGTCTGCACGCGCTGGTCAGGGCACCAGTGCCGTGATGCCGCCGGCGAAGTCACCCCCGATATTCACCGTGCTGCCTGACACTACGAGGGCGTTGACCAGTCCGCCCGGGCCCGGGTCCCAGCTGCCGGCGTTCCCGGTGGCGGCATCCAGGCCAGCGAGGCGACTGCGCGCTTGCCCACCAATATTATTGAAGTTCCCTCCGACGAATACCGTGTTGCCCGACACGGCGAGGGCGTGCACGGAGTTGTCCGCGGTCGGATTCCAGGCCGTGGCAACCCCGGTGCCGGTATCGAGTGCGGCGATGCGACTGCGTGCCACCCCGCTGATATTCAAGAAGCCGCCCCCGGCGTAAACCGTGCTACCCGACACCGCGAGGGCGTTGACGCCGCCGTCCGCATTCGCAGTCCAGGCCGTGGCTTGGCCGGTGCCGATATCGAGTGCGGCGATGCGACTGCGTGCCTGCCCGCCGATGTTCAAGAAGCTGCCCCCTGCGTACACCGTACTACCCGAGACCACGATGGCGGAGACGGCACTGTTCGGATTCGGGTCCCAGGTCGTGGCGAGCCCGGTGCTCGCATCCAGCGCAGCGATGCGACTGCGCGATTGCCCGCCGATGGTGAAGAAGAGGCCACCGGCGTACACCGTGTTGCCTGACACCGCGAGCGTGTGGACGTCGCCGCCCGAGTCCGGATCCCAGGCCGTGGCGAGCCCGGTGCCGGCATCCAGCGCAGCAATGCGATTGCGCATTTGCCCGCCGATATTGGTAAAGCCACCTCCGGCGTACACCGTGTTGCCCGCGATGGCGAGAGCGGTGACGGGATTGTTCGCATCCGGATTCCATGCCTTGATCGTGCCGGTCGTCGGATCCAGTGCGGCAATGCGATTGCGCGCCTGTGCGCCGATGGTGGAAAACCCCCCTCCGGCGTACACCTTGGTGCCCGCGATGGCGAGGGCAGAGACGAAATTGTTCACATTCGGATTCCACGCCGTGGCGTTCCCGGTGACGGCATCCAGCGCGGCAATGCGATTGCGCAATTCTCCGCCGATATTGGCGAAGATTCCTCCAGCGTAGACGGTGCCGCCCTCTACCGCGAGGGCCAGCACGCTGTCGTCCGCGGTCGGGTTCCAGGTTGTGGCAAGCCCGGTGCTGGCATCCAGTGCGGCGATTCGGGCGCGTGGTTGTCCGCCGATCGTGACGAAATCCCCCCCGGCGTACACCGTGCTGCCCGACACCGCGAGGGCGCGAACGTCGGCGTTTGCACCGGGGTTCCAGGCTGTGGCGAGCCCCGTGACGGCATCGAGTGCAGCAATACGCACCCGTGCTTCTCCGCCGATATTATTGAAAAATCCCCCGACGTATACCGTGCCGCCAGACACCGCGAGTGTGAAGACGTCACTATCCGAGTTCGGATCCCAGGCCGTGGCGAATCCGGTGCCGGTATCCAATGCCGCGACGCGACTGCGCGTTTCCCCGCCGATATTGGTAAAGGCACCCCCGGCGTAAACCGTGCTGCCCACGACTGCAAGGGCGTTAACGTTGTTGTTCGAATTCGAATTCCAGGCCGTTGCGAGGCCGGTGCCGGCGTTAAGGGCGGCAATGCGATTACGCGTCTGCCCGCCGATATTTGTAAAGGCCCCGCCGGCGAAAACTGTGCTGCCCGACATTGCAAGGGTGCTAACGGTACTGTCCGCGTCCGGGTTGAAAGCGGGATCGACGCTGCCATCGGCAAGAATGTGGGCGATGTTGTTGCGGATGCTGCCGCCGACCTCGCTGAAACCGCCGCCGATGTACCAGCCGCCGGCGCCGTCCGGGATGCTCGTAGTAATCGCTCCGTTCACGCGCGGGTAAACGCCGGTGTGCACACCGGTGCTGCGGTCGATCGGCACGCCGGGGCCGGTGCGCAGGCGGACCTCGGAGAAACCGCCGCCGATGTAAACAGTGCCGTCGGCGCCCGTGACAATGGCACTGACGTTCCCGTTGGTAATCCACGGATCGGTGGGTGCACCGGCGGTGGGCGTACCGCCCCCGCCACCACTGTTGCCTCCGCCGCCACCGCCCCCGCAGGCGGTCAGAACGAGGATCGATAGAAACAGCAGCCCGTTGTAGATTCTCCGCAGATCATTGTGCATCGAAATTCCTCCCCAAGTTGGTTCTATAACCGTGAAGCGCCGTGACTGCGAAGCGCTTCTCTTCTTCTCGAAAACACGCCGCTCGCCGCCGCGAAAAGCGCTACCGACTGCACGCGCCTAACTGCAGCGCAGAATCACCGCGACCCTGTTGCCAGGTCCCGCTGGTGGTGACGGACTGGGTCTCCGTGCGCAAAGTAAGATTTGCCCCCTCCGACACTGCCATGAACTCGTTGCCCCGATCCGCGGGCAATCGCACGAGCGTTTGGTGAAATTTTCCCTCGCGCAGTCATTGTTTGAACCCTGCGCCGCCGTGAATTGACTGATGCCGACGGAGTTTGAACGCTTCGTGGGAGTGCGGACCGCGCCGTCCCTTTCAGAGGGGACGCTACCCTGATTTCCCTTTGAAGTCCAATGAACCGACGCTGCGATGATTCAGACACAATCCAGATGCTGACCCTTCATATTCTTGTTACTCAAAATTCTTCGTACTCCGTGTTTGTACGGCACAAGGTGACCACAACGAAAACGCGCATATACCTGCATCGTTGTTCTCCCCAGTGAGGAAGTAAGAGAAGCGAGGTTACTTAAGGAAAGGCACTTTCACCGTGGAGGATGCAGATACCTTACATGAGCAGCACGTCGGAGTACCCTTTCAGGACGCAATAGGAAGGGCGAGTACTGCGAAAAGTAGGTCGATACGATTAAACGAAGAATTTACAAGGCATAGAGTTGACAAGACCGCTGGCGCGTCTGCCGCGCAGCCGCTAGCATGCGAGCTTTCCGAACAGGTCTTCTCCCGTGACTATTGCCGAACGCACGATCCGGCCCCGACGCAGTTTGCTGTTTGTACCCGGTCTCCGGCCGGACCGTTATCTCAAGGCGCTGGAAGCCGGCGCCGACATTGTCTGCGTGGACATGGAAGACGCGGTGGCGCGTGGCCGCAAGGACGAAGGTCGGGCGCTGACGCTGCCTTTGTTTCGGGAGCCGTCCCACCCCCATGTCGAGAAGATGGTGCGGATCAACGGGCTTTCGACGCCGGACGGGTTGAAGGACCTCTCCGCGTTGATTGAGCTGGAGCGCCCGCCACAGGCGATCATGATTCCGAAAGTCAAATCCGCAGAGGAAATACACCTGATAGAAACCTTGCTGTCGGCCGGGCCGGCGCGCGAGATTCGATTCTGCGTGATCATCGAAACCAATCAGGGTCTGGAACGGGCGATCGAAATTGCGAAAGCATCATCCCGCATCGATTCGATGATTCTCGGTGCGGTGGACATGTCGGCAGACCTGCGTTGCGAAAAGTCCTGGGAGCCGCTGCTTTACACCCGCTCCCGGCTGGTGCACGCGGCGGCGGCGGCAGGCATCGATCTCCTCGACGTTCCATACCTCAATCTCGACGACCCCGAGGGGTTGAAGCGGGAGGCCATGGGCTGCGCCCGGCTGGGATTCACCGGCAAGGCGTCGATTCACCCGAACCAGATTGCGATCATTCACGAAGCCTTTACGCCGGATGCGAAGGTCATCGAAAAGGCCAGGAAGGTCTGTGCCGCATTCGAAAACGACAAGACCGGGTTGGTGGTGGTGGATGGCGAGCTGATCGAATTGCCGGTAGTGCG
>JBJXFN010000111.1:0-3985 GCA_046155535.1 Burkholderiales bacterium | reverse complement strand
CTGCGTGCAAAAGTTCGAGCGCCTTACCGACGAACCGGTCGCGCAGGCCGGCGAGCCAGCCGGTGGCATCCTCAGGCAGGTCATCGAGATAACGACGGGCGGCATCAACGAACATCATTTCGGAAAGTCGCTCCAGAACGACGTCGCCGCCAGGGCGGCGGTCACTCGATTCACGAACCGCCTGATCGATCACCCGGGTGACCCAGCCGCCGGTACGTGAAGCCGGCAAATGCAGCATCTTCGGCAGCGCCGCGACCAGCGGATTAAACGGCCGTCGATCGCAACCGAGAAATCCGCATACGGCGACTGTTTCCGCATCGCCGGTTGGTGTGGTTTTGCCGACTTCAACCTGGCTGCCCGTGATCGAAACGGGAAGGGGCTTCGGATGATCCCGAATGGCGAACACTTCCTCGGGTTCGCGTCGTACCGGGGCCACCTCGGGCGCGCTCGAGATGACGTGACGATCCCCCTGGGGAAACATCACCACGTCTCCTTCGGCAAGATAAATCGGCCGCTCGCCTGCGACGGCGGACCACGCCTGGCCTTTGGCGATCAGGTGGTACTCCATCACATGTTCGCTTCCCGGCAGCACCGCTTGCGCGATGTCTTCCGAGGCAGACGACTCTACTGCCCATCGACTCCGGCAACTTACATAGAAAAACACCGCGGCCCGAAGGCGAACGCTGCGCAGCAGGTCTGAAAGTGTGTCTCGACTCATTGCTCTTCCCTTGGTCTGGACTGTCGATCAAATTGCGCGGATATGCGATCAAGTTTTCAAAAAATTCCGGACGGCTGAGCAATTTTGCCGGACGCGCAGAAGAGCGTCAACGCGACTCGACGCGAACAATGGCGCCACTGACTGCATTGATGGACTACGCCGCAACAATGCCAAGGGCATTGTGAAAAAACGGCGTAACTGCAGCAGTAAACAAACTTCTATCCACGTTAAAGGAAAAAACATGCAGACCACAGTACAACCGAAACAGAGCGAGCGATACGCAAAGTGTATCGATGCATCAAAGCGCATTCGCTGGGACATCGACCGCGACGTGATAGCCGGCCGTGTTTTTGACTTCCGTCACAAATTCCTGCCCGACGGCTTGTCGTTGGTGAATGAGCTGACTTTTCTGAGTCCGAGCGAAAAGCGATTCATGAGCCAGGTGCAGGGGCGCACCTACGCCAACATTTTCGGTCTGGTCGAGCGTTTCATCGCCGCCAAAATGCTGGAAGTGAGCCGCGAGCATTCGCTGGGTGACCAGAATGCCCTGGAGGCCATGGTCCGCTTCACCGACGAGGAACTGAAGCATCAGGAATTGTTTCGCCGCATCGAGGCGATGATGGCCGGTGGCATGCCGCCCGGATATAGCTTCGATATTGCCGCAAACGATGTGGCGAAATTTGTACTCGGCAAAAGCACCTGGGCCGTCCTGGCGCTGACCTGCCACATCGAGTTGTTTGTGCTGGCGCATTACCGGGCGAGCATTTCTCCAGACGGGGCCTTGTCGAGCCTGTACAAGGATGTCTTCCTGTTCCATTGGAAAGAGGAATCACAACACGCAATCCTCGACGAACTGGAATGGACCCGTGAGGACGGCAAGCTGGCAACGCAGAGCGCCCGTGACGCGGCAGTGGATGATTTGATTGCGCTTGTGCAGGGCGTGGACGGAATTCTGCAGGCGCAAGCCAAGGCCGATGCCGCATATTTCCTGGAAGTGACCGGTATGACCAACGAACCGGCACGCGCGAGCAGTGTTCATGACACGCTGCTCAAGGCCTATCGCTGGCAGTACATCGTGTCGGGCGCGATCGAGCCGCGCTTCCAGGAAGTGTTAAGTGGCCTGGTGAGCGAAGCGCAGATGCAGCGCATTCAAGATGCTTTGTCGCCACTCACCTACGCAGTGCCCGGCAAAACCGGTACGCCGGCCATGGCCCTGAACTGAGGCACGGCAGCTTGAGTACATCCGCCATCCAAACCTTGAATACCAGGATCGCATCTTGAAACCGAGTTCCATCAACTCCGTTCCGGCCAATCGGAAAGTTATTGCAACACCGGCCGCGTTCCAATCCACGACCGCGCAATCGCAGTCACCCTGTTCCATCCATTCACAAAGGAGAAATACCATGAATACCCTCAAGACCCTTGGTGCGGCGATGTTGATCGCCGCTTCGTCAACCGCCATGGCAGTGGCCACGCCGGACAAAATGGTGATCAGTGCCAGCAGTTATGTCGAACTGGCGAGCGTCGCCGATGGGTTCACGCCTGATCAGTCCATGACGGCAGAAACCGGGAACCCTGTGGAAAGCACGCCGCAGTCCGAACCTACGCAACCATCGGCGCGGTCCCTGCAGTTCGGCGAGTTCGGAGGCTTCGGAATTAGCAATACTCGGGGGGATCTTTAGCCGCACCCCGGAACCGGAAAACAGAGCTGGCAGCCTTGACATGGAATGGCTGCCCCTGCTCTGGCTTCCGCAAAGTCAGGAATACCGGCGCAATTACGCCGGCGCAGCGAGAAAAGGCGGGGCCAGGCGCTCCGCCTTTTTCCAGGCCAGTTTCTCTTTGCCCCGTCCAATGAGAACGGGACGAACCAGATCAGCCGAATAATTGAAGAGCGAAAAGGAAGAGCTTTCATGTCCTCTACCATTGGGTTTTATGCTCTGACGGCCGACACGATTGCCGGTTCAACCATGAGTCATACAGCGGCTCGCGCAGAGCCGTGGAATCGGCCGCATATTTTGTCGCGAACCGGGCAAGGTTCGCACATCCACCGGATCGGCGTATCGGGAGTCGGCGCGCCGCGCGCTCCTTTACCGTACTTTCGGGAATCCGGTTCAGGCCCGCATGTACTGTGCATTCATGCGTTCTCCGCCAGTGCCAACCAGTATCAAGATCTCGAAAAACGCCTGGCGTTACGTTTTCGAGTGATCACGGCTGACCTCTATGGCCATGGTAGAAGCCCCGCGTGGCGCGGTGGAAGCCGGTTCACACTGGCTGACGAGGCGGAGCCTCTCGAATTACTGCTTCCGGAAGAGGGTCCGGTGCACCTCGTCGGGCATTCCTATGGCGCGGCGGTGGCGCTCAGGATCGCGGGAAACAATCCCGGGCGGGTTCGTTCGCTGACGTTGTACGAACCAACGATGTGGGGCACGCTGTCTCGCCGATTTGCGAATGAACCCGCAACGCGCGAAATCGAATCGTTGCGCGACGAAACCATTCACCTGATAAAACACGGAAGTCTCGAGACAGCAGCGGAACGCTTCATCGACTACTGGGCGGGGCCAGGCAGTTGGGCGGCTACGCCCCGGGAACGCAGGCCCCGACTGGCTGCCACCATTCGAGCATTGCCCGCCGTCTGGGAGGCCACATTCTGTGAATACTGGTCCGCATCCGCCCTTCGGGCATTGAAGATTCCTTGCCTGTTGATGTCCGGATGGAATACCACCGCGGCAGCGCGACAGGCAGTCGACGTACTAGGCGCGGGACTTCCGATGGCAAGCACGTTACACCTGACAGGACTTGGACATCTGGGTCCGATATCGCACCCTGAGGTGATCAATCCCATCATCGAGAAGTTCCTGATCGCGAATTCCGAGGGCCTTGCTGAAGCGAAGGTTTCTGAACCGATACATGATTTTGCCTGAGAGGACCCGATCGATTCGTGTATTTGCCAGGCAAGAAGTCGCGGCGACATCTGGTTCTCAGGCTATCGATGCTTATGTGCTGGCCTGTGCACGTCTCCACGTGGCTGGAGGTGATCCGACCAAGCGCCGGAACGCGCGGGAGAACGCGGCTTCGGAGTCATACCCGACATCGAGTGCGATGGTGGCGACATTCCGGTTGGAGTCGCGCAGCATCCGCGCGCCGAGCTGGATGCGCCAATTTGCCAGGTATTGCATGGGCGGTTGACCGACGTATTGAACGAAGCGCTCATGCAGCGCGGAACGCGACAAGCCGACTTCGCGGGCGAGATCGTCAACGCTCCAGTCC
>JBJXFN010000089.1:0-50611 GCA_046155535.1 Burkholderiales bacterium | reverse complement strand
GGCGCATCGACTCCCGGAAAAACACGCCTTGCACGCGGCCTGAAATGAAAAGGCGGCGGGTGGTTGGATCTGTTGTCACCGCAATTTGCGTGCGCTGAACTCCTGCTTTGCGAGCATTTGCCGTGCGCGGTCAAGCTGGGCGCTGCGCTCCCACATGCGCTCGATAGCCGCGACTTTCTGCTCCCAGGACATTGCGCGTTCGTGCTCGCGCCACGCCGCCTTTACCCGGGCAACATGCGCCTGCACTTCGGCGGGGTCGATCGCGGCGGTGCAGGCGGGTTGAACCGCGCTATCCGGTGAATCGTCTGACATAGACTTCCCAGCGCTCATCACGAAGTTGAAGTAATACCTTGAGTGCGTCACGCATTCGAATATCTTACATCCGCTGGAGAATTTGCCGCCATGTTGCCGTCAACCGGCGACGATTTCCCGCGCGCGCACCAATGCCGACGACAGGTCGCGGGTCAGATTTTTTTCGCCCAGCGTTGCGACGAAGCCGGATCGGTGTAGCAGGGACAGCGGCTGGGGATTCAGATCGGCAAGAATGAGATGGCGACCCTCTTCGTGCAAGGTGCGGTGCAGATTCTCCAGAAAGTCCAGGCCGGTGGTGTCCAGATTGATGACCTGGTGCATTTCGAGAACCAGGACAGTCAATCGTTCCCGCTTGAGGTCCAGCAGGGATTCCAGCTTGCCGACGGCGCCGAAGAACAGCGAGCCGAACAACTTGTAGGCTGCGATCGAATCTTCATCAATTCCGTCGTGACGTTCCAGCGCCCCGACTGAGCGGCGCGGCAGCGAAATCGGTTCAACGCGGGTGATGTCGGATATCCGGTAAATGAACAGCAGGCTGGCCAGGACCAGGCCGACTTCGACTGCCACGGTCAGATCGAAAATCACGGTGAGCAGGAAAGTCGACAGCATCACAATCCGGTAGTGCAGCGAAAAATGGCGCAGGCGACGGAATTCGTTCCATTCCCCCATGTTGTAGGCCACATAAAGCAGGATGGCGGCCAGTGCCGCAAGCGGGATGTGCGCGGCGAGCGGGGCGGCAACCAAAACAATGGTCAGCAGGGTCGCGGCGTGCACGAGGCCGGCAACCGGTGTTCTGGCGCCCGAGCGGACGTTGGTGGTGGTGCGGGCAATAGTGCCGGTGGCGGGAATGCCGCCGAAAAGCGGCGTTACGATGTTGGCTATGCCTTGCGCCATGAGTTCCTGATTGGGGTCGTGGCGATCCTTGGTCATGCCATCTGCCACCCGCGCGCAGAGCAGCGACTCGATGGCGCAGAGCAGGGCGATGGTGATCGTCGGGGCCACCAGCAGCCGGACCGTTGACCAATGGAACTCCGGCATCGCGGGAACGGGAAGCGACTGCGGGATGCTGCCGAAGCGGCTGCCGATCGTTGCCACCGGCAGATCGAACACTGCGACCACCAGTGTTGCGATGGCCAGCGCCGCAATGGTGCCCGGAATGCGTCCGACCAGGGCGCTGCCACCGGGCAGGTTGGACATGCCGGCGCGGCCGCTCAACGCGGCGATTCGGGGCCAGGCAACAATAATCAGAAAAGAAACGACCGCGACCGCCAGCGAAGTCCCGTCCAGCGTATGAATGTTTTTCGCAAGGACGGAGATTTGCGAAAAGAAATCCGCGGGCATGGCTTCGATCCGCAAGCCGAGCACATCGCGCACTTGCGACAGCGCGATCAGCACGGCGATGCCGCTCGTAAAGCCGATCACCACCGCGACCGGAATAAAGCGGATCAGCATGCCCGCGCCGGTCAACCCCATCAGCAGCAGCAACACGCCAGCCATCATTGTCGAGATCAGGAGGTTGGCGAGGCCGTACTGATGAATGATGCCGTAGATGATGACCACGAATGCGCCGGCCGGGCCGCCGATCTGCACCCGCGAGCCACCCAGGGCGGATATCAGGAAACCCGCGATGATGGCGGTGAAAATGCCGCTTTCCGGTTTGACCCCGCTGGCGATGCCGAAGGCGATGGCCAGTGGCAAGGCCACCAGCCCGACCGTCAAGCCGGCCCCGATATCTGCCGTGAGCTTCTCCGCGCTGTAGTGCCTGAGTTCGTCGAGCAATCTGGGGCGGAAGCGCGCCAGCTTCATGTTGCTATTTGACTTTCATCCCAGGCTGCGCGCCGTCGTCGGGCGACAGCAAAAAAATGCCGGGACTCTCGCCGCTCGCGGCGAGCACCATGCCCTGCGACTCGCCGAAGCGCATCTTCCTCGGCTGCAGGTTGGCGACCATCACGGTGAGTCGCCCGACCAGCTTCGCCGGGTCGTAGGCGGACTTGATGCCGGCGAACACCTGGCGGGTTTCGGTGCCGATATCGAGCTGCAGCTTGAGCAGCTTCTCCGCGCCTTCAACGTGTTCCGCGCTGACAATGCGCGCGACGCGCAGATCGACTTTGTTGAAATCATCGATCGAGATCTTGCTCCCCTCGCCCCCCGGGAGAGGGGCCGGGGGTGAGGGAGGACTTGTTTGCGTCATTTGATTTACCTCGTTCCATATTGACTCAAGCACCGAGTCGGTTTGGGAGAGCACATCGTTGTTCCAAAAGCGAAGCACCTTTATTTGAAGAGTTGCGAGCGCCTGGGTTCGTGCCTCGTCGTCTGCGGCCCGCGCCTGATGCTGGCCGCCATCGAGTTCCACGGCGAGTTTCAGTTCTTCGCAGTAGAAATCGAGAATGTAATTCCTTGCGCCTACCGAAACCGGGTGCTGGCGGCGGAATTTCGCGCCCGCCAGCCGCCGATCGCGAAGCAGAAACCAAACAAGTTGCTCTGCATCGGTTTGTTCTCCGCGTAATTTTCTGGCGAAATCGAGAAGATCGGATGGCACGGGTGGCTTTTTGTGGGGCTTTCCCTCACCCCCGGCCCCTCTCCCGGGGGGAGAGGGGGGAAGGGTGCGACCATGTGACGCGGTTGGCGATGCCGCGGAGGTTTGCTCCCTTCTCCCTCCGGGAGAAGGGGCGGGGATGAGGGAAGGAGACTCGGATGCCTGCAAATTCTCTTTGTTTGCCTCGACCAGTGCGGCAATTTGCTTCTGGTCAATCCGTGCCATAAGGTGTTTGTAGTCTCGAATTTGGTGATTCTCAGGGAGCAGCGTCTTACAATCTTCCCATTGGAGCGGCTGAATGTTGAGAAAGCTCTCAACTTCTTGCGCCAGTTTCGGTAGTACCGGTTTCAGATAAAGAGTTATCAATCGAAATGCTTGAAGACCTACCGAACAACACCAATGCAGGGAATCAGACTTACTCGGATCTTTCGCGAGTTCCCAAGGTTTCCACTCGTCGATGAATTTATTTGTTTCATCTACAGCATTCATGGTCAAGCGAAGTGCCATCCCAAATTCTCGTCGTTCATAGAAAGAACCGATGCCTCCGGCGAAAGACTTCGCATACTCTCGCAAAAGTGAAAACTCTCGCGGTTCAAAGCTGGAACTGCCCCCGGTTCGAAGTCTTAATTCTGTAAAGTCATCATACGGAAGAGAAGTCAATTTTCCGTCGAATCTTTTCGCGATAAATCCCGCACACCGACTCGCGATGTTCACATACTTGCCAATCAGATCGCTATTCACACGCGCGACGAAATCATCGAGATTGAGATCGATGTCCTCCATGGTTGAATTCAGCTTGGCGGCATAGTAGTAGCGCAGCCATTCCGGATTCAGGCCCTGCTGGAGATAACTCTCGGCGGTGATGAAGGTGCCGCGGGACTTTGACATCTTTTGTCCGTCCACGGTCAGGAAGCCGTGCGCGAAGACTTTCGACGGTACGCGGTAGCCGGCGAACTGCAGCATCGCAGGCCAGAACAAGGCATGGAAATAGAGGATGTCCTTGCCGATGAAATGCATCATCTCGGTGTTGCTGCCGGGGCGCAGGAACTCGTCGATCTCCTTCTGTGACTTGCCCAGCTTCTCGAAATAATTGCGGAAACTGCCGAAATACCCCACCGGCGCGTCCAGCCAGACGTAGAAGAATTTCTTTCCGTCTGTGCCCGGAATCGGGAAGCCGAAATAAGGCGCGTCACGGGAGATGTCCCAGTCGGCCAGCTTGTTGTCGCCGGGCTCGCCGAGCCACTCCTGCATTTTGTTGGCGGCTTCCTGCTGGAGTCGATCCCCTTCCTGGGTGAATTGGCGCAGGAAGTCTTCGCAGCGCTTGTCGGAAAGCCGGAAGAAATGGTGCTCGGAGGCCTTGCGCTCCGGCTTGGCGCCCGAGACCACGGAATAGGGGTCGACCAGATCCGTCGGCGTGTAGGTCTTGCCGCAGACTTCGCAGGAGTCGCCGTACTGGTCCTTCGCGTGGCAGTTCGGGCATTCACCCTTGATGTAGCGATCCGGCAGGAACATCGCCTTGACCGGATCGTAGAACTGCTCGACCGAGCGCTTGGCGATCAGGTCCTTGGCCTGAAGCTGCCGGTAGATGTCTTCGCAGAAGGCCTGGTTATCCTTCGAATTGGTGGTGTAGTAGTTGTCGAAGGCGACGTGGAAGCCTTTGAAGTCGCGCGTGTGTTCGCCGTAAACGCGCTCGATCAACTGTTCCGGCGTGATGCCTTCCTTGTCCGCCCGCAGCATGATCGGCGTGCCGTGGGTATCGTCGGCGCAGACGTAATGCACTTCATGGCCCTGCATCTTCTGGAAGCGCACCCAGATGTCCGTCTGGATGTATTCGACGAGATGGCCGAGATGGATGCTGCCGTTCGCATAAGGCAGTGCGGAGGTGACCAGAATCCTGCGAGGCATCGGGAGAGGCGCGGAAAAGCCCGGATTCTATCAAATGCCCCTCGAAGAAAACTCTTTACTGAGCGGGGAATCGGCATAAAATTCGGCCCTCAAGTTTAGAGGCGAAGGCGTGGCGATAACCGAAGAGCAGGTCAAGGCGGCACTTCAAACACTCACCGATCCGGTGACGGGCAAGGACTACGTGTCCGGCAAGGAAGCTCGCAACATTCAAATCCAGGGCGGCGACGTTTCGCTGGAAATCGTGCTGGGCTATCCGGCACGCAGCCTGCTGGAGGCCACGCGCAGCGCGGTGGAAGGCTGTGTCCGGGCGATTCCCGGCGTGGGCCAGGTCAGCGTCAAGGTCAGCGTAAAAATTGTTGCCCACGCCGTGCGGCCCGGGCTGAAGTTGCTGGCCGGTGTCAAGAATGTGATTGCGGTGGCATCCGGGAAGGGCGGGGTGGGCAAGTCGACCACTGCGGTCAACCTGGCGCTGGCGTTGGCCGCCGAGGGCGCCAACGTGGGTTTGCTGGATGCCGACATCTATGGGCCGTCTCAGCAGGTCATGATGGGCCTCTCAGGCAAGCCCATGTCGCCGGACGGCAAAACCATCGAGCCCATGGTCAACCACGGCGTGCAGGTCATGTCGATCGGTTTGCTGATCGACGTGGACACGCCGATGGTCTGGCGCGGCCCGATGGTCACGCAGGCGCTGGAGCAACTGCTGCGCGATACGCAGTGGAAGGACCTCGATTACCTGGTGGTGGACCTGCCGCCGGGAACTGGCGATATCCAGCTCACGTTGTCACAGAAGGTGCCGGTGACCGGCGCGGTGATTGTGACCACGCCGCAGGACATCGCCCTGATCGACGCCCGCAAGGGTCTCAAGATGTTCGAAAAGGTCGGCATTCCGATTCTGGGGCTGGTCGAGAACATGAGCGTGCATCTGTGCTCGAAGTGCGGCCACGAGGAACACATTTTTGGAGCCGGCGGCGCGGCGGCGATGAGCAAGGACTATGGCGTTGCGGTGTTGGGAAGCCTGCCGCTGGACATCAAGATCCGGGAGCAGGCGGATTCGGGCAGGCCGACAGTGGTGGCCGAGCCCGACAGCCGCGCGGCCGGGATCTACAGGGAAATTGCCCGCAAGACCGCGGCGAGAATCGCCGAGCTTGGCCGCGATCACAGCGCGGCGTTCCCGAAAATTGTCGTCCAGAATGCGTGACGGAAACGCGAGTGCCACGCATGCCATGCGGGGTGATTCGCACGCCCTCTTTTTTTCGTGCCTTCGATGCCTGAGCCTTCAGGCCGAAGGTCCGGGTCTTCCGGATAGCTGACCGCGCTCGCGTGCCAGACCCTCTGTTTCCTCCAATGACCGGGTATCCGGTTCGCCATTTCGCAGGGAGAATCTGATGAAATTTCGCTTTCCCGTCGTCATCATCGACGAGGACTACCGTTCGGAAAACACCAGTGGCCTGGGCGTACGGGCTCTTGCCAAAGCACTCGAAGACGAAGGCATGGAAGTGCTGGGCGTCACCAGTTACGGCGACTTGTCTTCGTTTGCGCAACAGCAAAGCCGGGCATCGGCTTTCATTCTGTCGATCGACGATGAGGAATTCGGTGCAGGCTCGGAAGAGGAGACCAACAAGGCGCTCAAGACCCTGCGCGCCTTTGTACAGGAATTGCGTTTCCGCAATGCCGACATTCCGATTTACCTGTACGGTGAAACGCGCACCTCGCGCCATATCCCGAACGATATCCTGCGCGAGCTGCACGGCTTCATTCACATGTTCGAGGACACGCCGGAATTCGTTGCCCGCCATATCATCCGCGAGGCGCGCTCCTATCTGGATGGCCTCTCACCGCCGTTTTTCCGTGCGCTGGTGCACTACGCCCAGGACGGTTCCTACTCCTGGCATTGCCCGGGGCACTCCGGCGGTGTCGCCTTTCTGAAAAGCCCGGTGGGGCAGATGTTCCACCAGTTCTTCGGCGAAAACATGTTGCGCGCCGACGTCTGCAACGCCGTGGACGAACTCGGGCAGTTGCTTGACCACAGCGGCCCGGTGGCAGCCTCGGAACGCAACGCCGCGCGTATTTTCAACGCCGATCACTGCTTTTTTGTCACCAACGGCACGTCCACATCGAACAAGATGGTCTGGCACGCCAACGTGGCAACCGATGACATCGTGGTGGTGGACCGTAACTGCCACGTATCCATCCTGCATGCGATCACCATGACTGGCGCGATTCCGGTTTTTCTCACGCCCACGCGCAATCATCTGGGCATCATCGGGCCGATTTCCCTGGATGAATTCAAGCCGGAAAACATTCAGAAGAAAATCGAGGCCAACCCGTTCGCCCGCGCGGTCAAGCGCAAGAAGCCGCGCATCCTGACGATCACCCAGAGCACTTACGACGGGGTGCTTTATAACGTCGAAACGCTCAAGGAAACGCTGAATTCCTCGATCGACACCCTGCATTTCGACGAGGCCTGGCTGCCGCATGCGACCTTTCACGATTTTTACAAGAACATGCACGCAATCGGCAAGGATCGGCCGCGTTCCAAGGATGCGATGGTGTATGCGACCCACTCAACGCACAAGCTGCTGGCCGGCATTTCGCAGGCCTCGCAGATTCTGGTGCAGGAGTCGCAGACACGCAAACTCGACCGTCATGCTTTCAACGAGGCCTACCTGATGCACACCTCGACCAGCCCCCAGTACGCGATCATTGCGTCCTGCGATGTGGCGGCGGCGATGATGGAACCACCGGGCGGTACGGCACTGGTCGAGGAGTCCATCATCGAGGCACTCGACTTTCGCCGCGCCATGCGCAAGGTCGACGAGGAATTCGGCAAGGACTGGTGGTTCAAGGTCTGGGGACCGGAAAAGCTCGCGCAGGAAGGAATGGGCTCGCGCGAGGACTGGATTCTCAAGTCCGGAGAAAAGTGGCACGGCTTTGGCAATCTTGCACCGGGTTTCAACATGCTCGACCCGATCAAGGCGACGGTCATTACGCCCGGTCTGGACGTGTCGGGCAAGTTTGCGAAAACCGGCATTCCTGCCGCAATCGTGACCCGCTATCTGGCCGAGCACGGCGTCATCGTGGAGAAAACCGGGCTGTATTCGTTCTTCATCATGTTCACGATCGGAATTACCAAGGGCCGCTGGAATACGCTGGTCACCGCGCTTCAGCAGTTCAAGGACGACTACGACAAGAATCAGCCCCTATGGCGCATCCTGCCGGAATTCTGCCAGGCGTACCCGCGTTACGAGCGCCTGGGCATGCGCGACCTGTGCGAGCAGATTCACGGCATGTACAAGGCGAACGATGTGGCGAGGCTGACCACGGAAATGTATTTGTCCGACATGCAGCCCGCAATGAAACCTTCCGATGCGTTCGCGGCCCTTGCACACCGGGAAATCGACCGAGTGGAAATCGACCAACTGGAGGGGCGGATCACCAGTGTCCTGCTCACGCCTTATCCGCCCGGCATTCCGCTGTTGATTCCCGGCGAACGCTTCAATCCCACCATCGTGCGGTACCTGCAGTTTGCCCGCGACTTCAATGCCAGATTTCCCGGATTCGACACCGATATCCACGGCCTGGTGGAGGAAGTCGACGGCACAATTGTTCGTTATTTCGTGGATTGCGTCCGGCAAAACTAAGTCCGTTCAAATTCATGGCGCCTGCGTTCGACATTTCTCGTCGATGACATATGGACTATTTTCAATACAGATCTTTCTCCATGAATGGTCCGAGAACCCGCATGCCGTGAGGTAATCTACAGGTTGTTGCCTGTAGGGGGGGTGATGCTCAATTTCCGAGAGCTGGCCTTTTTGTTGTATCTGGTTTCGGTGCCTGCGTTCTCGGCCGACGATGTAGTCGACCGAGCGAGGCAGCAACTCGAAAGCGGGAATTGTCAGGAAGCCTACGAACTACTTGCGCCATTGGAACCTGCGCGTTCTGGTGACCCGGTATTCGATTATTACCTGGGTTCTTCCGCACTGGCACTGGGAAAGAACACGGAAGCGGTGTTCGCGCTGGAGCGTGTATTGGCAGTCGACCCTAACAATGTGCCGGCCCGCGCCCAGATTGCCCGTGCCTACTTTAATCTCAAGGAGACCGAAACCGCCAGACTGGAATTCGAAAGTGTCAGGAAGCAGGGTGTGACGCCGGAAGTGTCCGAGACCATCGACCGATTCCTCGATGCCATTGGGCGCATCGAAGAATCTTCGCGCACTGTATGGCGCGGCTATTTGGAAATCGGCATTGGCTACGATACCAACGTCAGCAGCGCCACGGACGACGAACAAGTCGCGGTTCCGCAGTTTGGCGGTGCTGTGACAACATTGGATACATTGTCGAGGGAACAAGACGACGGATTCGCGCATGTTGGCGCGGGCGTGAGTGTTCAGCATCCTTTCACAGAGCGCCTCTTCCTGTTCGGCGGTCTGGACTATCAAAGGAGAATCAATTTCGACCAGCACACCTTTTCGCATTCCAGCTACGATGCGAATCTGGGACTGAGCTATCGCCGCGACCGCGACCGCTATACTTTTACCTTGCTACATAGCCAGTTCTGGGTCAATGACCCGACGTACCATGACGCGTATCGTGAAATTGCAGGCGCGACTCTCCAGTGGCAGCATGACTTCGATGCGCGCAATCAAATCAATACCTTCGTGCAGTTCAGCGCGTTGCGCTACCCGGTTCAGCCGGTCTTCGATGCCGATCGCACGGTCGCCGGCATGGCGTATGCCCACGCTTTTGGCCGGGGTGCTGTCATTGCGTACCTGGGAGCGTATGGCGGCGAAGAAAAAGCCGAGAGCGTACCGCAATTGGGACATAGGCTTACCGGCATTCGCATAGGCGCCCAATGGAATCTAAGGCAGAACATTGCCTTGTTTTCCAGCGCCAGTGCCGAGCAACGCGAATACCCGGGCATCGACACATCTTTTCTGGTCGAGCGCAAAGACACACAAGCCAGTGTCTCGGCTGGTCTTCTATATTCGCCCAGGAAGGGAATGCGCATCACGCCGCAGATCAGTTGGACCCACAATCGCTCGAATATTCCTGTCAGCGCATTTGACCGTGGCACATTTCAGATCACCTATCGGTACGACATGTAGTGCACGAATGGTTCGAGTGGAAATTTCGAATGCGATTCACTGCTGATTGTTCGCATCGACTGTGATTTGGCAAATTGGCGGGACGGAGTTGTCGCAGACCTGCGTTGATATCGAATTGAAACGCGCAATGGCGAATTCTTGAGACATCTTCCGACGCGTTCTCTCGTTAGCGACGGCAACGTACACGATTTTGCTGCTCAAGACCTCATTCCCTTTCGAAGCGGGTGCCTTTCGCGACGATCCATGATGGCCATGTTGTCGTTGTACGGCGCGACCGCTCACATGAGGCGGAGCACATTTAATTCCGCTTGCCGCCCTTGCCCCAGGCTGCCCCGTTTCCGTTCACGGAACCCAATCCAAGGTTCTGCAGGACAATGACAGCTTGCGAGGCAGGACCTTTAGCCTGTGGCGCGGCGCTGGAAATATGTGTGAAACCGACACCATTCAAAGAGGTAGTGTCTGACAGGAACGAAATGTCCTGGTCTGCGCCTTTGTCCAGGCCACCATTTCCTGCCTCTTTGTCTATGAGTTTTGTGCCGGCGTTACGATGGCTTTGGTCCGCGTCCGCGGCGCTTCGGCCATCTTTAGAGCGCTGCAGATTGCGCATCGCCAAGCCCATTTCGGCTTTGTCACCTGAGGATTTCTTACGTACCGAGTTCGGTTGCGGCGGCTGCAGCAGAGCGGCCTTGCCAGTGAAGACCGGTTTCGTGTTCTGGTCGTGTACATAATAAGATTGACCTTGCGGGACATCCAGACACCCACCAGCATTGCAGACAGCAATGTGCCCAGAAGCCACGCTCCCGGAGATACCCTCGCCGTACACCACGGTGTAATCGGTGCCGCGGATGCCGATGGTGGCCGCCTCAGTGATCATTTCATAGGCAGACTGGAGGCCCTTGCCGACCTGTCCGGAAATAGTGCGCAGGCCGCCTCTGATCAATTGCATGATCAATCGTTCGTTGCCGTCGAGCTGGCCATCGTAGCGGTAGGCGTTGACCCTGAATTCGGAGCGAGGCAGCAAGGCCACATAGGCGCCGTCGGTAAATCGTAGCTGCGTGCGAGCGTCGAGCGTTGTCACTGTATCGCCGACATACACTGGCGAACCTTTTTCGGCTGCACGCTTCTGGCCAGTGACTGAAACAATGTCGGCAGTGCCAAAGACGAATTCAATCTTCGCGGCGGCTCTTTCCGTTCCCATCGCAGGCATGGCGAGCATCAGCAAGGCGCCCGTCAACATTGCGGTAAATGGGGAATATATCGTCGTTCGCATGGCAACTCCCTAAAGTCGAGGGCATCGCAGAGACCGACCGGACCCCGAAAGTCCGGAATGGCCACCTTCTCAAAAGAGTCCAGGCGTAGCGAACAACCGCAAAAACGAGGCCAACTGTCGTTCTATAGCGACAACTCGACAGTTCGATCGAGATAAACGTTCACTTCGGCAAGAATTTCCTTTTGGATCAGAGCAGGTATGCAGCAACGTTAACGCTGTCTCAAGAATGTCTAAATTCAGACACTTACTTCAAAAAGCCGACGCGGGGAATGGAACCCTACAGAAGCAATGCGCAATAAGTCCTTGGGTTCCACGCAAGGGCAGTTGCTTGAATCGTTCAAAGTCTGGGATCGTTCGATAATCCGGCTCGATCCTCATAGTTGCGTACGTGGGAATTGCCCGGATCGGAGCGAAATTCCTGGAGAGGAATGTTTAACCGGACAGCACTGAATGCGCTGGAACATTCATGAGGTGACCGCAGCCCTTGATCGTCGCGGGGGCTTTCGGTGTTCATAGGTGACGAACGCATACCGCAGTCCTAGAGGAGATTCGAAGCCCGGCGCGCGCTTCAATCTCGCCATCGTGCGGTACCTGCAGTTTTCCCGCGACTTCAATGCCAGATTTCCCGGATTCGATACCGATATTCACGGCCTGGTGGAGGAAGTCGACGGCACAATTGTTCGTTATTTCGTGGATTGCGTCCGGCAGACCTGAACACCGAGTGGGCGTTTCAGAAATTGTGCTGTCCCGACCGGGGATTACGCCACAATCCCCGGGAAATCCCGTTGACGCGCGGTAGCCGCGAGGCGTAATGTGAAATGGAAAAATCTTACGCAGTCTCTGGCATTTCGATAGCGGTTGGTGTTCATGCACGGGGAGGTGTCATGGCGTTCGTGAAATCCATCTTGTTGCTTTGTCTTTTGCTGGCGGGATTTTCCGCCGCGGCGGCCGACGAGGTGCTGCTCCAGGCAAAACGGCAACTGGAAGCGGGTGAGGCGCAGGCGGCCTACGATCTGCTCAATCCCCTCCAGTCAGAGCGTGCCGGTGACCCGGATTTCGATTTTCTGCTCGGCGGCGCGGCATTGCGTCTTGGCAGGAATACCGAGGCAGTTTTTGCTCTGGAGCGAGTACTGGCGGTCCGGCCGGACAGCACCCCGGCCCGAACGCTGATTGCCCAGGCTTATTTCCATCTCAAGGAAACCGAAACTTCCCGGCGCGAATTTGAAAATGTAAAAAAGCAGGACGTGCCGCGGGACGTTGCGCTAACCATTGACCGTTTTCTGGATGCCATTACCGGCATCGAGGATGCCAAACGCGTCGTGCTGCGCGGCTTTATCGAAACCGGGATTGGTTATGACAGCAACGTGAACAGCGCCACTTCGGACAGCCAGATTGCCGTGCCGGGCCTGGGAGGTGCAATTCTGACGCTGGCCGATTCTTCGCAGGAGCAAAGCGACACGTTTGTCGCCTTCGGGGGCGGAGTAAATCTTCGTGCCCCACTGCGGCCGGCACTGTTATTGTCCGGCGGTTTTGCATTTTCCAGGAAGGCCAACCTGGACGAAACAGATTTCTCCACTTACTACTACGATGCAGACATCGGGGTTTCCTACAAGCTGAACCGCGACGTATTCACCGTGGCGGCGAGGCTGAACCATTTTTTTGTCGATTCGCCTGCCTTTCCCGGTTCGTATCGCAACGCCTATAGCGGCACGCTGCAGTGGCAGCACGATTTTGATGCCCGCAACCAGATGAGCGCCTTTGCGCAGGTGAGCAATCTGATTTATCCAGGACAAGGATCGCGGGACGCCAACCGTTACGTCGGGGGTCTGGGTTATGCACACGCAATGCAGCGCGGTGGCACCGTGGTGTACCTGGGGGCTTACGGCGGGCAGGAGAATGAGAAACAAAGCGCTTTCCCGCAATTCGGCCACGACTTGCGCGGTATCAGATTGGGCGGGCAGACGAATATGGGAGAAATGTTTTCGGTGTTTGTGAACGGCAGCCTCGAAAAGCGTGAGTATCATGGCGCCGACCCGTTTTTTCTGGTGATCCGGGAGGACGAACAGTCCAATGTTTCGGCGGGATTGAACTTCGTTCCGCGCAAGAAAATGCGGCTCACACCTCAGGTCAACTACACCCGAAACGCATCGAATATTTCGATCAACGAATTTGATCGCTGGATTTTTTCAATCATGTTCCGCCAGGACATCTGAGCGACTTGATTTGCAAGGAGAGAATATGAAACAGCCAAGACTGAAACAGAGCGGCCAAGGTGTATTGCTGGCGTCACTTGCCGCAGCGTTTCCGGTTGTCGCACACGCCGCCCCGGCAGCACGTGTGGATTTTGCGATCGGGGAGGTCAAGGCGATTGCGGCTTCCGGACAGGTCAGGACTCTGTCAAAAGGTGCACAACTCGACCAGGGCGAAACCATCGCCACCCGGGATGGGCGCGCGCAACTGCGATTTACCGATGGGGCGATGGTCTCGCTGCAACCGCAATCCGAGTTCCGCATCGATCAATATCGGTTCGAAGGCAAGCCGGACGGCAGCGAGCGTGGCTTTTTCAGCTTGCTCAAGGGCGGCCTGCGCACGATTACCGGAGCGGTGGGACGCACTAATCGGAAGAACTACAAGGTTTCCACAGCGGTGGCGACCATCGGCATTCGCGGTACCGAGTTCACCATTCAATACGGCGGCTCGATCACCGGATCGGTTGGCGAAGGGGAGATCGAGGTCTGCAATGGGGCCGGGTGCCTGAATGTGACCAACGGCGAATCTTATTATGTGCAGAATCAGGATGTCAGGCCGGTCATGACCCAGAAGAAAACCGACCTTCCGCCAGCGCCACCACCGGCGCCACCGGTCAAATTTGCCGATGGGGAATCCGTGAACAGCAATGGCGATCCGTGTGTCATCTATCCGGCGAGTTGTGTGGCCCCAGGAGTTGTCAATGGCACGTTTTCCAGCAGATCGATCGTCGCGCACTCGATTTTTTCGGGCGGCAATTCTCATGGCGGCTTCAGTTCAGTCCTGACCGGTACGTCGATCTTCTCTTCGGGACTACTCGTGTCCATGCCTGATGCCGGTGGCGGCACGGTGACACCCGGGACGACGGCGGTCGTGCAGTCCGGCGGCGACCAGTTCATTTCCTTTGGACGACTCGCAAATGGTGTACTTGGCGGTACCGTCGTGGATCCGCTGAATGACCACGCCGGCGCAGGCTTCAGCGCAGGACAGAGTTTCTACTATCTGACGGGAGTGACGCAGCCGTTGACGGTAGGTCTTACCCTAGCGTCCGTAAGTTATTCGTTGTTCAGTGCGCCCAATCCCACGTTTACGCCGCTTGGCCCGGCTTCGGTTGGCACGCCGGCAGCGGGCATTCTGAACAATCTCAACTTTTTGGTGAATTTGTCCGGCGCAACGTCCACTGGGACGTTTTCCATGCTCCTGACTGATCCTTCTGCGCAAACCATTTCGGTGACTGGTGCTTTCGGCGGTAGTCCCGGATTCATCAGCGGCGGCGGTACCGGCTTTGGCGCCTGCAGCGGCAGCGGTTGCAATGCAACCATCAGCGGT
The DNA here is from genome assembly GCA_046155535.1 of Burkholderiales bacterium. GTDB lineage: Bacteria > Pseudomonadota > Gammaproteobacteria > Burkholderiales > JACQAP01 > JACQAP01. The sequence goes on along the minus strand of JBJXFN010000089.1, from coordinate 35,907 downwards.
TTTTTCGCCGGCGCGAATGCCGAAACCCTGGGCATTGCCTACGAAGTGGATAGCGTATCTTTCAACTGCGGAATCAACTGCGGGGCAGTCGGGGTCGCTGTTCTGAAACCCTGACCCGCAAGCATTTCCGCAATCTCGGGTCTGCAGGTCCTTCAGGCAAAGACTTCGAGTGCCATCGCCGTTCGAGATTCCGGATCCGGAACAGCAGTTTCGTGAAGCCGAAAATCGGGTGACGTCTGGTGACCCGGAGGCAATCGAACTGCTTTCGCACTTGTGTCACCGATTTCCGGACGACGCGCGTCCGCGATTCCTTCTCGGCGCCTTGTTCGAACGTCTTGGACGTTTCGAGGAGTCCCTGAGCGCACAGAACGCCGCGTTGCAAAGGGACGGCGGCCATGTGCAGGTGATTGCCGCGAAGGCCCGAGTGCTCGACCTGCTTGGTCAAACCGCTGAAGCCGAAAGGTTCCTTTCGGATGCGCTTCGCGATCAACCCCGATCGTCCCGCCTGTGGGCAAATCTTGGCGTTCTTCTTGAAAAACGCAACGAATTTGCAGGTGCGCTGGCGGCCTATGACCAGGCGCTGGCGTTGGACAATGCAAACAAGCCGGCACGTGTCAACCGTGGTCATGTCCTCAGTGCCCTGCGGCGCCCCGACGAGGCACTTGCGAATAACCGGATGCTGGTGGAGACCTATCCTGCCGATGCATTCGCACACTACAACCTTGCGGAAGTCTTGTTGGCACTGCACCGTTACCATGAAGTCGCCGAAGCCTGTGATCGCGCACTGGCAATCGACGCCGGCTACGCCAAGGCCTATGTTGACCGGGGACTGGCCAGGGCCGCGCTGGGGCAGGTTGCCGCTGCCCGGTGCGACTTTGAGCAAGCATGCGAGCTTGACGCGGGCGTGATGCGGCATTTCCATGACGGGTTTGGCGGCCCGGGAAGCAACCGCCTGGATCGCGTCGACGCAGGCAGCATTTTTCTGCAGGTGTTGCACGAAGAGTGCAAACGTTGCGACTGGTCCCGGCGCGATCACTTTGCCATGCATCTGGAAGCACTGGTCAAGACTGAAGCAAAAGCGGGGCGCGAAATCGCGAATCCGGATGTGCCATTCATGTTGTTTTCTCATCCGGTTCGCGAAGATATCCGGTTTGCGCTATCCGCATCTGCCGCACGAACCGTCGAGCGCGATGCACGGGCGGACGGCGCCGCGCCGTATGTCCACTCCCGCAAACGCCGGTCCCGCCTACGGCTCGGATATGTTTCGCCGGATTTCCGTGAGCATGCGGTCGGCTTCCTGACGCGAAGATTGTACGGATTGCATCGAAGGGAACGCTTCGAGGTGTTTGCGTACAGTCTGCAACGTGGTACAGGAGCGCTGCTCGAAAAAGAAATCGCAACGGGTTGCGACGTCTTTTCAGACGTCTCGGCCCTGACGGTTACGAATATTGCAGCGAAAATGTACGAAGATGGAATCGACATCGCAATCGATCTTGCGGGCTATGGGGCGAACAGCCGTCCCGGAGTGTTCGCACTGCGCCCGGCACCGATTCAGGTTTCCTTTCTGGGCTTTCCCGCGACACTGGGTGCTGACTGGATGGACTATGCCATTGTGGACGGTGTCAGCTGTCCTCCGGGCGCCGATGTGCAATGGCGCGAGAAGCTGGTGCGAATGCCGTACACGTATTTCATCACCGACAACCGACAAGTTGTGGACGATCTCGGACTTGATCGGGCTGGCGCAGGTTTGCCGGAGTCTGGGTTCGTGTTCTGCAGTTTCAACAATCCTTACAAAGTTGACCCTCGGATGTTCGAGATCTGGATACGGCTTCTGCATGCCACGCCGGGAGCAGTTTTGTGGATTCTTGCGCCAGATGAAACGGTGCAGAAGAATCTCCTTCGCGAAGCCGGAAATCGGGGTTGCGATCCGGCGCGCCTGATTTTTGCGCCACCGTTGCCGCATGCCAGGCATCTCGGACGGTTGCGGTTCGCCGATCTGTTTCTCGATACACATCCTTGCAATGCACATACCACTGCCGCAGATGCCCTTTGGGCAAACGTGCCCCTTATCACCATCCCGGGAACAACCATGCCCTCGCGCGTGGCATCGAGTCTGCTGACGGCGGCCGGAATGCCCGAACTCATCTGCCGGGATTTCGAGACATACGAGGCAATGGCACTCAAACTGGCGAATACCCCAGGCGAAATTGAACGGGCAAAGCAGAAGCTGGTGGCCAACCGTTCAACATTCCCGTTTTTCGACACTGAAAGTTTTGTGGAGGCACTCGAACAGGCATACGCGGAAATGTGGCGACGGTTCGAAGCTGGACTATCGCCTGCGGCCTTCAACGTGGTGTCACAATCCAGACCGGCGATTCCCAGTCGGTGGTACTAGAAAACTATCATTGCCGTTCGAGGACCACGAAGTCAGAATCGTGTTCCAACGGGGCGGTTGCGGGGTGGTGCTCCCTGGAGAATTCCCGCCATTCGCCCGGGTCCAGTTGGGGGAAAAACGTGTCACCTTCCACGTTTGCATTTATTTCTGTCAGATAGATGCGATTCGCCAATCCCAGCGATTCGCGGTAGACCTCAGCGCCGCCAATGACGAAAACTTCTTTGTCGCCAGCACTCAAGTCAATTGCTGCGCCAAGGTTTCCGGCCAGCTTCACGCCTGCCGGTCGAAATGCGGCATTGCGCGTGACCACGACGTTGATGCGGCCGGGCAACGGTCTGCCGATCGATTCGAAAGTCTTGCGGCCCATGATGATGTGATGCCCCATGGTCAGCGACTTGAATCGTTTGAGGTCGCCCGGCAATCGCCACGGAAGGCCGTTGTCCTTGCCGATGACCCGGTTTGCGGCCATTGCAACGATGATCGACACTCCGGGCAACGTCCCGGTCGGATTTCTTGTCACTCGTCACTCGTCACTTTGTCGCGGTCACACCGCCACCGGCGCCTTGATGGCGGGATGTGGATCGTAGGCTTCCAGCGTGAAGTCTTCGTAGCGGAAATCCAGGATGTCGCGCACGGAGGGATTGATCTTCATCACCGGCAGCTTGCGCGGCGTGCGGGACAACTGCTCGCGTGCCTGGTCCAGGTGATTGAGGTAAAGATGCGTGTCGCCGAAGGTATGCACAAATTCGCCTGGTTGCAGATCACAGACTTGCGCCACCATCAGCGTCAACAGCGAGTAGGACGCGATATTGAACGGCACGCCGAGGAATAGATCGGCGCTGCGTTGATAGAGCTGGCAGGAGAGTTTACCGTCGGCGACATAGAACTGGAAAAACGCATGGCAAGGCATCAAGGCCATCTTGTCGAGGTCGGCCACATTCCACGCGGATACGATCAGGCGACGCGAGTCCGGATTCCGCCTGATCTCTGTAATGACCTGGGTAATCTGGTCGATATGGCGGCCGTCGGGCGCTGGCCAGGAGCGCCACTGGTAACCATAGACCGGGCCGAGCTCTCCTTTGTCGTCTGCCCACTCGTCCCAGATCGACACGCCGTTTTCCTTGAGGTAACGGGTGTTGGTTTCGCCTTTCAGAAACCACAACAATTCATGAATGATGGATTTCAGATGCACTTTCTTGGTGGTCAGCAGGGGAAACCCCGACTGCATGTCGAATCGGAGCTGCGGCCCGAAAACGCTCAAGGTCCCGGTCCCGGTGCGGTCTCCCTTGCGGGTGCCGCGGTCGAGAATGTGGCGCATCAGATCCAGATACTGGCGCATCGGCTGGCTCGGACAGAAGTTGCAAATCGAACGCGTATTCTAAATCACACATCCCTGGAACGCAGTGCCAACGCAACTTCGGAGGAATTCAATCGATAGGTCGCATGTTAAACTTCGGGCGACTTGCTCAGGTGTGAAATGTCCGGAAATACGCTGGGAAAATTGTTCTGTGTCACTTCCTTTGGCGAAAGCCACGGACCCGCGATCGGTTGCGTGGTGGACGGCTGTCCGCCGGGACTGGCGTTGAACGAAGCCGACATCCAGAGGGAACTCGATCGCCGCAAGCCGGGAACGTCGCGCCATGTCACCCAGCGCCGCGAATCGGACACGGTGGAAATCCTATCGGGCGTATTCGAGGGGCGCACCACCGGCACGCCAATCGGCTTGCTGATCCGCAACGAAGATCAGCGCAGCAAGGATTACGGTGCCATCGCGGAAACTTTTCGTCCTGGACATGCGGATTACACCTACTGGCAAAAATATGGCATTCGCGACTATCGCGGCGGCGGACGACAGTCCGCCCGGGAAACCGCGGTGCGGGTGGCCGCTGCAGCCATTGCAAAAAAGTGGCTGGGGCAACAATTCGGCATCTCGGTGCGCGGATACATGTCCCAGCTTGGCCCAATCACGATTCCGTTCAAGACCTGGGATGTGGTGAATGACAATCCGTTCTTCTGTCCCGATCCCGACATGGTTCCGCAACTCGAAGCCTTCATGGACAAGCTGCGCAAGTCGGGGGATTCCTGCGGGGCGCGTATCACGACCATCGCGCACAACGTCCCGGTGGGCTGGGGTGAGCCGGTTTATGACAAGCTGGATGCCGATATCGCCTGGGCGATGATGAGCATCAACGCGGTGAAAGGCGTGGAGATCGGCGCGGGTTTCTCCTCGGTCGGACAAAAAGGCACTGAACATGGCGACGAAATGACGCCGGACGGGTTTTTATCCAATCATGCCGGCGGCATTCTGGGCGGCATTTCCACCGGTCAGGACATCGTGGTGAATATTGCTGTCAAGCCGACTTCGAGCATTCGTCTTCCGCGGCACTCGATCGACAAAGCCGGCCGCCCGACTGTTGTCGAGACCACCGGGCGTCATGATCCTTGTGTGGGCATTCGTGCCACCCCGATCGCCGAAGCGATGCTGGCGCTGATGCTGATGGACCACGCATTGCGCCATCGTGCGCAGAATACGGAGGTGCGCGTAACGACGCCCAGAATCCCCGCGCAAGCTCCAACAGGCAAGGCGGGCCAGTTCACCAAGCGGCCAACCGACGACCCCGAACCTGACGAAGCCTGACCGCGTGATCGGGTTCGACTGGTTTCGTCAAGTAACGGCTGAGCCCTGGCGGCCGGTGCATCCGGCGGCGTGGGCGGCGGCCACCGGTTTTCTCGCCGTCGTGGTCTGGTTCGCCACCTCCGGCGAACGCTGGGTTCCCATTCTCGACACCGCCAATCTTGCCTTTCACGAGGCCGGTCATCCGCTATTCGGACTGCTGTTCGGGCATCGGGGCGCGGTATACGGCGGCACGATCGGGCAGTTGTTGTTTCCGCTGGTGGCGGCCGCGAGTTTCTGGCGCCGCCGCGATACCCTTTCGTTCGCATTATGTGCCGCGTGGTTTTTCCAGAATTTCTGGAACATCGCCCGCTACATGGCGGATGCGCGGGCGCAGATTCTTCCGCTGGTGGGTGGCGGTGACCATGACTGGGCAGAGATATTTTTTCGCTGGGGCGTGGCGCATCGTGACATCGTGATTGCCGGCCGGGTTTCGTGGGTCGCATGGGCAGGCATTCTGGTTGTTTGGGCCTGGTTGTCGATGCGCATGTGGCGAGGGCGAGGCGAGCGCGCCGACTGAGTGTCGATGAATCTCCCCGGGTACTTCCGTCTGTCGGGTTTTTATTTCTGGTATTTCGCCTTTATCGGCGCGTTCGCGCCCTATTTTGCGCTTTACCTGCAATCCCTCGGATTCTCCGCCAGTCAGATCGGCCTGTTGCTGGCGGTGAATCCCGTGACCCGCATTTTTGGCCCGACTCTGTGGGGCTGGTTATCCGATCATCTGGGCGCTCACGGAAAACTGATCCGCTGGACGACGATGGCCACGGCGCTGCTGTTTGCCGCAGTGTTTGTCGGCCGCACCTTCGGCGGGATTTTCCTGGCGCTGGTGATGCTGAATATCGTCTGGTGCGGGGTGTTGCCGCTGGCGGAGTCGGCCACGCTCAATCAGTTGGGCAAGGAGATCGGCCGTTACGGACAGATCCGGTTGTGGGGATCGGTGGGATTTGTCGTGGTCGTAATCGTGACCGGTTACGTGCTGGACGCCTGGGGCATTGCGGCGCTGGCGCCGACCGCAATGGTCCTCATCGGCTGCATGGCACTTTCAGCATTTTTCCTGCCGCCGGACCGCGAGACCTCGCATCGCACCGATCAGGATTCCCTGTTGCGCATCGTGCGCAGACCCGAAATCCTCGCCTTGCTGGCGAGTTTTTTCCTGATGCAGCTTGCGCACGGGCCATTTAACGCCTTTTTCTCGATTCATCTGGCGGATGCCGGCTATTCCAAGAAGGCGATCGGCTGGCTCTGGTCGCTGGGCGTGATTGCGGAAATCGTCCTGTTCCTGCGTTTGCCGGACCTGCTGCGGCGATTCAGTCTGTCGCAGATCCTGCGGTGGAGTTTTGGCTGCGCATTTGTGCGCTTCCTGATTGTCGCCTGGGGCGTGGAGTCGGTGTCCCTGATGGTCTTCGCCCAGTTGCTGCATGCTTTCACCTTCGGGGCATTCCATGTGGCAGGCGTGGCCCTCATGCATCAGATCTTCCGTGGCCGCAATCAGACACGCGGGCAGGCCTTGTATACCAGCGTGGGATACGGCCTGGGCGGCACTCTGGGCACGCTCCTGTCCGGTTATGCCTGGGAGGGTTGGGGCGCGCGATGGACGTTTTGCGCCGCGGCGTTTGCCGCCTTGCTGGCGCTGATGCTGGTGTCCCGTTCCAGGGCGACAAGCTCCCCGGACGCGCCGCACTGAGATTTCGGCAGGGCCGCTGTGTCATAATTTCGGCCCCATTGGAAATGCCATGAACGCGCAAACCCTTTACGACAAACTCTGGTCAAGTCATCTGGTGCATCAGGAACCGGACGGCATGACGCTCATCTACATCGACCGCCACCTCGTCCACGAGGTCACCAGTCCGCAAGCCTTCGAGGGCCTCAAGCTAGCCGGCCGCAAGCCCTGGCGCATGGATTCCGTGGTGGCAACTGCGGACCACAACACACCGACCCGGAATTGGGAGCAGGGCATTCAGGACCCTTTCTCACGCCTGCAGGTCGAAACCCTGGATGCCAACATGCAGGAGTTTGGCGCCAAGGCCTATTTCCCTTTTCTCGACAAGCGGCAGGGTATCGTTCACGTGATCGGCCCGGAGCAGGGGGCAACGTTGCCGGGGATGACGGTGGTCTGCGGAGACTCGCATACCAGCACCCATGGCGCGTTTGCCTGCCTTGCCCACGGTATTGGCACCTCCGAGGTGGAACACGTGCTGGCCACGCAATGCTTGGTCCAGAAAAAAATGAAAAACATGCTGATCCGGGTCGAGGGCACACTCGGACGCGGTGTGACCGCCAAGGACATCGCACTGGCGATCATCGGCAAGGTCGGCACGGCGGGCGGAACCGGACACGCGGTCGAATTCGGCGGATCGGCAATCCGGGCGCTTTCCATGGAAGGCAGGATGACCCTGTGCAACATGGCCATCGAGGCCGGTGCGCGCGCCGGCATGATTGCGGTGGACGACACCACGATCCAGTATTTGCGTGGCCGCACGTTTTCCCCCAAAGGGGAAATGTGGGATCAGGCGGTGGCCTACTGGTGTACGTTGAAAAGTGACGAGGGAGCGAAGTTCGATACGGTGGTGAATCTCGCCGCGGCGGACGTTGCGCCCCAGGTCACCTGGGGCACTTCCCCGGAAATGGTATTGCCGGTGGATGCCCGGGTGCCGGATCCGGACAAGGAAAAGGACGCGGGTCGGCGCGAAGGCATGGAGCGGGCACTGGCCTACATGGGGCTCACACCCAATACACGCATTTCCGACATCCGGATCGATAAAGTGTTCATCGGTTCCTGCACCAATTCGCGCATCGAGGACTTGCGCGCCGCCGCCCAGGTTGTGCGTGGCAAACGCGTAGCGGCCAATGTACGGCTGGCGATGGTGGTGCCCGGGTCGGGCCTGGTCAAACAGCAGGCGGAGCAGGAAGGACTGGACCGGATTTTCCGGGACGCAGGCTTTGAATGGCGACAGCCCGGCTGCTCGATGTGCCTGGCGATGAACGATGATCGGCTGGAGCCAGGGGAACGCTGTGCCTCCACTTCCAACCGAAATTTCGAAGGCCGCCAGGGTACAGGTGGCCGTACCCATCTGGTCAGCCCTGCGATGGCGGCTGGCGCGGCGATTGCCGGACACTTTGTCGACGTTCGCGCCGTTTCCTGAAAAAGAACTTTGCTCGCTATGGACAAATTCACCCGCATGGAAGGCCTGGTCGCCCCGCTGGATCGTGCCAACGTCGATACCGACGCCATCATTCCGAAGCAATTTCTGAAATCGATCAAACGCACCGGCTTCGGGGTCAATCTTTTCGACGCCTGGCGTTACATGGACCGCGGCGAACCCGGCATGGACAACGCCCGGCGTCCGCTCAACCCGGATTTCGTGCTCAATGCGTCGCGCTACAAGGGAGCAAGCGTGCTGTTGGCGCGCAAGAATTTTGGCTGTGGTTCCTCTCGTGAACATGCCCCCTGGGCGCTGGGAGACTACGGATTCCGGGCGGTGATCGCGCCAAGTTTTGCGGATATTTTCTATAACAATTGTTTCAAGAATGGCTTGCTGCCCATTGTCTTGACCGAGTCCCAGGTGGACAGGTTGTTCCACGATGTGGCGGCATTCCCCGGCTTCCGGCTGGTGGTGGATCTGAATGCACAGACTGTTGCCTATGTTGACGCAAGCCAGGTGTTTGCGTTTGATGTGGACCCGTTCCGCAAACATTGCCTTCTGAACGGATTGGACGATATCGGCCTGACATTTCAGCACGTCGATGAAATCAGGGCTTTCGAGGCCAAACGCCGCCACGAACAACCCTGGCTGTTTACCTGAGTTTTCCTCAGAGTTCACACAGACCGGGGCGGATAGCCCCGGTCACTTTTTTTGAGACCAACAAAATGAAAATCGCAGTATTGCCCGGTGATGGCATCGGCCCCGAAATTGTCAAGCAGGCGCTCAAGGTCCTGGACGTATTGGCGCGCGAAGGAATGAAAATCGAAAAGGAGCTGGCACCCATCGGCGGTGCGGGCTACGACGCGGCGGGCGACCCCTTGCCCACGGCGACGCTGGCGCTGGCCAGAGGTGCGGACGCCATTCTGCTTGGCGCGGTCGGCGGGCCGAAGTACGACGTGTTACCCCGCGCCGTGCGCCCGGAGCAGGGGCTGCTGCGAATTCGCAAGGAACTCGGGCTGTTCGCCAATTTGCGGCCGGCGACGCTATATGCGGAACTGGCCAATGCGTCAACTCTGAAAAGCGAAGTGGTCGCCGGGCTGGATATCATGATTCTGCGCGAACTCACCGGCGACATTTACTTTGGCCTGCCGCGCGGACGACGCGAGACGGCAAACGGCGAACGGGAAGGTTTCGACACCATGAAATACAGCGAGTCGGAGATTCGCCGCATCGCGCAGTTCGGATTTTCGATTGCCCGCAAACGCGCCCGCAAACTGTGTTCCGTGGACAAGGCCAACGTGCTGGACACCAGCATTCTCTGGCGCGAGGTGGTGAACGAAGTGGCCCGCGACTACCCGGATGTGGCGCTGTCGCACATGTACGTGGACAACGCCGCGATGCAATTGGTGCGTGCGCCCAAACAGTTCGATGTCATGCTGACCGGCAACATTTTTGGCGATATCCTGTCTGACGCGGCCTCCATGCTCACCGGCTCCATTGGTATGCTGCCTTCGGCTTCGCTGGACGCGAACAACAAGGGTTTGTACGAGCCGATTCATGGATCGGCTCCGGATATTGCGGGTCGGGACGTGGCGAATCCCCTGGCAACGATTCTGTCGCTGGCGATGATGATGCGCTACACATTTCACCTCGAGCCGGTGGCGTTGCGGATCGAATCCGCGGTACATGAAGTTCTGAAACGCGGCTATCGCACTGCGGATATTTTCGAGGCAGGTACAACAAAGGTCGGGACTGAGGAGATGGGCAACGCGGTGGTTGCGGCGTTGGGCCGGTGAACCGCGAACAGTGAACGGTAATCGACGAAATCCGGCGGGCTCTCCAGGTAAACAGGTCACCGTTAACCGATCACCGCTCACGGACTCAAAGGAACAGAAATGAAAAGAGTTGGATTGGTAGGCTGGCGCGGCATGGTCGGCTCAGTGTTGATGGATCGCATGCGGCAAGAGAAGGATTTTGCCCATATCGAGCCGGTGTTTTTCACCACTTCGCAGGTGGGAACCCGGGCTCCGGACATCGGCCGGGATGTTGCGCCACTCAAAGACGCCCGCGACCTGGACCAGTTGCGAGCAATGGAGATCATCATTTCCTGCCAGGGGGGCGACTACACGAACGAAGTTTTCCCTGCCTTGCGCGCCTCAGGCTGGAACGGCTACTGGATCGACGCGGCGTCCGCGCTCAGAATGCGGGAGGACTCGGTCATTATCCTCGACCCGGTCAATCTTGATGTGATACGCAGCGCGCTTCAGTCCGGCCTCAAGAATTACGTGGGCGGAAACTGCACGGTCAGCTTGATGCTGATGGGTCTGCATGGACTGTTCAAGGCCGGCCTGGTGGAGTGGCTGACTGCGATGACTTATCAGGCCGCTTCCGGCGCCGGCGCACAGAACATGCGTGAATTGCTGGCGCAGATGGGGCATGCACACGGTGTTGCCAAGTCGCTCCTGCAAGACGAACAATCTTCGATCCTGGAAATTGACAGCAAAGTGGCGGGTGCCCTGCGGGGTCCACAGATGCCGACGGAACATTTTGGCGTGCCGCTCGCCGGCAGTCTGATTCCCTGGATCGACAAGGACATGGGCAACGGCCAGAGTCGCGAGGAATGGAAGGCTCAGGCGGAAGGCAACAAGATACTCGGCCGCCAGGCGGAACCGATACCGATGGATGGTGTTTGCGTGCGAATCGGCGCGATGCGATGCCACAGCCAGGCCCTGACCGTCAAACTTCGCAAGGATTTGCCGATAGAGGAAATCGAGGGGCTGATTGCTTCCGCCAACCCCTGGGTGCGCGTCGTACCCAATGAGCGGGAGGCGTCAATACAGTCCTTGACGCCGGCGGCCGTCACCGGAAAGCTCGAAGTGCCGATCGGACGCCTGAGAAAATTACCCATGGGAGGCCAATATCTGTCGGCATTTACCGTCGGGGACCAGCTGCTTTGGGGGGCGGCGGAACCATTGCGACGCATGTTGCGAATCCTTCTCGAGTCTTGATCGTTCCGACGGGATACGCCAGTTTTCACGGAATTATTGGTGAAAAAGTCTTGGCTTATGCTGGAATGTAAGAGGTAAGTTGAGCTTGCATCTCTAAATACATGATGTTATTTTAAATACCCTCAACATTATGACGATCAGGGTGGGCGCCTTGGGCATCAGATTTCTCCGCGCATGGATACTCGCTGCGTCGTTGCTCTCGGTTTCAACTGCGGGGCACGCGGCCGGCTTAGGCCGTCTCAACGTGATGTCCACGTTGGGCGAACCGCTCTCGGCTGAAATCGAGCTGTTCGCCGAAAAGAGCGAATACGCATCGCTTGCTGCCAAGCTTGCCACGCCCGAGGCGTTTGGCAGGGCCGGGTTGGTGTATGCGACCGGCCTGGCCGATGTCAAGGTCAGTGTGGAAAAACGCGCGAGCGGGGATCCGTACGTCCAGATCCGTTCCACCCAACCGTTTACCGAGCCTTTTGTCGATCTGCTTGTCGATCTGACCTGGGCAACCGGTCGTGTGAGTCGCGAATTTACCGCCCTGCTGGATCCGCCTGCGGTCGTGGCCGAACGGGAACGCCGCAAGCAAGCGGAAGCGCAAGTCAAACCCGCGCCGGAGGCATCGGCGCCCCAGGCGGAGCCGGTTCCGGAGACTGCGCCGCCGCCGGCAGCGGAAGCCCCGCCCGCTGAAGCGGCGCCGCAGCCTGCAACCCCGCAGGCGCCCAAAGCATCGGAGAAAGTGGAAACCATTGGCGGAACGGCGCCAACGATGTTCGATCAGGGAAGCGCCATGCCCTCGAGCGTGCAGCAGGCCGGGGCGGATGCCTATGGCCCGGTGAAGTCCGGGGACACCTTGGGGAAAATTGCCCGGGCGGTTGGGCAGGGGGGCGTCAATCTCGACCAGATGCTGGTGATGTTGTTCCGCAAGAACCCGGATGCCTTTTCCGGCACCAACATGAATCGCCTGAAGACCGGGAAAATTCTGCAGGTGCCTTCGCCGCAGGAGCTGGAAGAAGTCACGGCGTCGCAGGCGCGCAAGGAAATCATGGCGCAGTCCCGCGACTGGAAGGCCTACCGTGACCAACTTGCAGGCATGGCCGAGCAGCCTGGTGCGGTGGAACCCCCGGCAGAGCAAAGCGCTTCAGGCAAGGTGACGACCACTGTCCAGGAGCCTGCACCGCCGGTCAAGGAAGCGCCCAAGGAAGTCCTGAAACTTTCCAAGAACGATACGTCCGGGAATGCGGCGGCTGGAACAGACGCAAAAACTGCCGACCGGGCGCGCGCCCTGGAAGAAGAAGTGATCGCTCGCGACAAGGCCGTCGCCGAGGCAAATGAGCGGGTCGCAAAGCTGGAGAAAACCATCAAGGACTTGCAGGCCTTGATGGAAGTAAAGAACAAGGCGATGTCGGATCTGCAGAAACCGGCGCCTGCACCTGTCGTGCCGCCAAAGGAGCCGGCGAATGTGCCGCCCATGCCGGCAACGGCGCCAGCGCCGGCCCCGGACACCGCGGGCCAAGCCGCCACCCCGGCACCTGCGACGGCTCCGGTTACGCCACCACCGGCGCCCGCACCCGAGACCGCACCTCCGGTAACACCGCCACCGGCTCCCGCCAAGCCCGTGGTCCGTCCGGCGCCCCCGGTCCCCGCGCCCAGTTTGATGGACACGTTGATGGCGAATTCGGTCTACATCGCGACGGGTCTGGGTGCCTTGTTGCTGATTGGCGGATTGGGTGTGGCGATGCGCAAGATCAAGCGTCGCCGCGAACTGAAACAAGAAACTGAAGAATCTGTACCCGCAAGTTCGATTGCAGCGGGTGCCGGTGCAGCATCCGCATATTCCCAAAGCAGTGTTGGCAGTAGCGGTTCTGGTGCCGCGACGGCGACAAATACCGATGCCGAAGTGGACCCGGTTGCCGAGGCCGAGATTTTTCTCGCCTATGGCCGTGACGCGCAAGCCGAAGAACTCCTGAATGAAGCGCTCAAGACGGCCCCGACGCGCTATGAAATCCATCTGAAACTTCTGGAAATTTACCTCAAGCGCAAGGATGGCAAGGCGTTTGAGAAAGTCGCTCGCGAAATGCAGCAGGGAACCGGCGGCGCGGGTCCGCTTTGGGATCAGGCAGTGCGCCTCGGTTACCAACTCGATCCAGACAATCCGCGTTATGCCGCTGGCAAGACCGTCGGCGTTATCGCCGCTGTGCCGGCTGCTGGCGCTGCCGCCGAAAAACTGGACTTTGACATTGGTCCAGGCGCAGGGGGCAGCACCACGGCGACAACCGATTTTGACATTGGAAGCGGTGCGGTTGCCGAAAACCAGATGATTGATCCGTCGAGAGACTTCTCGCCGGAGAAAACGACATCGATGGCCGCGGCGCCGGACGTTGCGATGAATATTGACATCCCGGTCATCGATTCGCCGCCGGTGGGAGAATCCACCGTGAAGAGCAACGGACTGGATTTCGATATCGACCTGAATTCCCTCGCCTCCGACAGCGCAGCGCCGGCCCCGGCGGCGGATTCCGGGGAAAGCGGCGGTCTGGATTTCGATATTGGTGGTCTGACAATGGATTCGGGAGAGCCCTCGGCCCGTGTCGAACCGGGGGCGGCGGCGCCGGACTTCGATCTGTCCGGTATCAACCTCGATTTGGGGACAGAATCGTCAGCAAAGCCGGCCTCCGAAGGCAAGGATGATCGCTGGTACGACGTTCAGACCAAGTTCGACCTTGCCAAGGCCTACCAGGAAATGGGGGACAAGGACGGCGCACGCGAGATTCTCAAGGAAGTCCTGCAAGAAGGGGATGCCGAGCAGAAGTCGGCTGCGCAGGCCGTGCTCTCAGGTTTGTCCTGACCGGGCCCCGGGCGCCGCATTTGCGGCGGAAGGGCGAGGCCGACCGTTTCAACGTGGCGAGTGTTGCAATGGCAGCCATTTGCAGTGCCGATGTACGGGCGCCGGCCCCTTCTGTGGGTCGGCTCGCCATCGAAGTTTTCCGCGAAGATTTCCCTGACCCTAGACGGCTTGAACTGAACGGCCATCCGTCCGCATTGCGTTGCCGGAGGCTGGGATGAGATTGGTTCTGGGCCTCGAATACGATGGCACGGCGTTTTGCGGCTGGCAGTCGCAGCCGGAAAGCTGCGCCGTCCAGGATGTGGTGGACCGCGCCATTTCAGGAATCGCGGGTGAAAAATTAACCAGTACCTGTGCGGGACGTACCGACGCCGGTGTGCATGCACTGGCGCAGGTTGTGCACTTCGACACGGGCGCCACCCGCCCGCTAACCGCCTGGACGCGTGGTGTGAATACCTTGTTGCCGCCGGGCGTGGCCGTCACTTGGGCTCGCGAAGTCGATGCATCCTTTCACGCGCGTTTCTCGGCACAGGGCAGACGTTACACCTACTGGTTGTTGAACCGATCCCAGCGTCCGGGCTTGCTGCATGGTCGGGTTGGCTGGTTTCATCTGCCCCTGGATCACGAAACCATGAGCGAAGCGGCGAACAACCTCCTCGGCGAGCATGATTTCAGCGCGTTCCGCGCTGCCGAATGCCAGGCGAAATCACCGGTAAAAAACATGCGTGCGGCCCGCATCAGCCGGCGCGGTGATTTGTTGCGGCTGGATTTCTCCGCGGACGCGTTCCTGCAACACATGGTCAGAAATCTGGTGGGTGCCCTGGTCTATGTTGGCAGCGGCAGGCAAAGTGTGACCTGGTTCCAGGACATTCTCGCCGGTCGCGATCGCGCCCGCTCTGCGCCAACATTTTCGCCGGAAGGCCTGTACCTCGCGGCGGTGACATATGATGCGAGCTGGAAATTGCCGCCGGACCCCGATCTGGAGATGTTTGAAGAGGCCCTGGCAGCAAACAACGGATGATGACGAACATTTTTCCTTGGCAACTGCGGTAAAAATCTGCGGAATTACCCGGACCGAAGATGCGGAAGCGGCTGCGGCGGCGGGCGCTCACGCGATCGGGTTGATTTTCTATGCGGGCAGTGGCAGGGCTGTTTCGACGGCGGTCGCGCGTCGCATTGTGGACGTGTTGCCGCCATTTGTGACGCCTGTGGCTTTGTTCGTGAATCCCACCGCCGCGGAAGTACGTCGGGTGACCGAAGAAGTGGGCGTCCAGCTATTGCAGTTTCATGGCGAAGAAACCCCCGAATTCTGCGTGCAGTTTCATTTGCCGCACATCAAGGCGGCGAAAGTGAATCCGGAAGTGGATTTGTTACAATACGCCCGCCTCCATGGCAAGGCGAAAGGGTTGTTGCTGGATGCGTTCGTCGCCGGCAGCCAGGGAGGCACGGGTACTACCTTTGATTGGGCACTCATTCCGGCCCGATCGTCTCTCCCGCTGATACTTGCGGGCGGGCTCAATCCCGACAACATCGGTGATGCCATTCGCAAAGTCCGACCCTGGGCGGTCGACGTGAGCAGTGGTGTCGAATCGGCCATTGGAAAAAAAGACGCAGCGAAAATAGCCGCGTTCATGCGAGGAGTCAGAAATGCAGATGGCTGAGGCCACGAAGCCCTACGACCTGCCGGATGCCGCCGGGCACTTCGGTCCCTATGGGGGTGTGTTTGTCGCGGAAACCCTGATGCATGCTCTCAACGCATTGCGCGAACAGTATCTGAGCATGCGAAGGGATCCGGCCTTCATCCAGGAATTTGAATACGAGTTAAAGCACTATGTCGGCAGGCCCAGTCCTGTCTACCACGCGCGCAGACTGTCCGATCACTGCGGGGGTGCGCAGATCTGGCTCAAGCGCGAAGATCTGAATCACACCGGCGCGCACAAAATCAACAACACCATCGGTCAGGCACTGCTGGCCCGGCGCATGGGCAAGAAACGCATCATTGCCGAAACCGGTGCCGGTCAACATGGCGTGGCGTCGGCGACCGTCGCGGCGCGGTACGGAATGGAATGTGTCGTGTACATGGGATCCGAGGACGTCCGGCGGCAATCCATGAACGTGTTTCGCATGAAACTGCTCGGCGCAACCGTTGTGCCAGTGGAAAGCGGTTCCAAGACCCTCAAGGATGCCCTGAACGAAGCGATGCGCGACTGGGTAACCAATGTCGAGAACACGTTCTACATCATTGGCACGGTTGCGGGGCCCCATCCCTATCCGATGATGGTGCGGGATTTCAATTCCGTGGTCGGGCGCGAATTGCGGACACAGATGCCCGAGATGATCGGGCGCCAGCCCGACGCGA
Organism: Burkholderiales bacterium; assembly: GCA_046155535.1. GTDB lineage: Bacteria > Pseudomonadota > Gammaproteobacteria > Burkholderiales > JACQAP01 > JACQAP01. Next base: position 19,495 of record JBJXFN010000089.1, on the reverse strand, counting down.
TTCTGGCCTGTGTGGGCGGCGGATCCAATGCCATCGGCGCTTTTTATTCCTACATCGAAGACAAGGCGGTGCGATTGATCGGGGTGGAGGCCGGAGGCTTCGGATTGGCATCCGGCAAACACGCTGCGACCCTGTGTGCCGGCAAGCCGGGAGTCCTCCACGGCAATCGCACGTACCTGATTCAGGATGCCAATGGCCAGATCGTGGAAACCCACTCCATCTCTGCCGGACTGGATTATCCCGGTGTGGGGCCGGAACATGCGTGGCTCAAGGACAGCGGACGGGCGGAGTATGTCTCGGTCACGGACGACGAAGCGCTGGCGGCCTTCCACTCGCTGACAAGAATGGAGGGCATCATGCCGGCGCTGGAATCGTCCCACGCCCTGGCACACGCAATGAAAATTGCCCCGACCATGACCCGTGACAAGGTTTTGCTCGTCAATTTGTCCGGCCGCGGGGACAAGGACATGAATACCGTCGCCGAACGTTCGGGGCTCCAGTTATAGGACTGGCAAACCGGGGGCGAGATTTCCGGAGCAGGTCCTGTTTCCCAGCCACTTCTTCACCCTATTCCTTTCAAACATGTCACGCATCGCGGAAACTTTCAGAAAACTCCAGTCCAGCCGCCGGAAGGCGCTCATCCCCTTCGTGACTGCGGGCGATCCCGCTCCGGCGCTGACGGTTCCCATCCTGCACACGCTGGTCAAGTCCGGCGCTGACATCCTCGAGCTTGGCGTGCCGTTTTCCGATCCGATGGCCGATGGTCCGACGATTCAACGATCGAGTGAGCGCGCACTGCGGCACGGCGTGGGATTGAAGGATGTTCTGGCCATGGTCCGCGAATTTCGTGCCCGCGACACGACGACGCCAGTGGTGCTCATGGGTTATGCCAACCCGATCGAAGCGATGGGCCAGAAGGATTTCGCCGCCGCCGCCCGGGACGCCGGCGTGGATGGCGTTCTGGTGGTGGACTACCCGCCGGAGGAAAGCGGGGAACTGACTGGTCTGCTCAAGGCGGTCGCCATTGATTCGATTTTCCTGTTGTCGCCAACCTCGGAAGAGGCCCGCATCCAGGCGGTGGGCCGGCTGGCCTCCGGATATGTTTATTATGTTTCCCTCAAGGGGGTCACCGGCGCGGCACACTTGGATCTTCGCGACGTCGAGGCCAAATTGCCGAAAATCCGCACGGTGGTTGGATTGCCGATCGGGGTCGGATTTGGCATCCGCGATGCGAAGACGGCCAAGGCGATCGCATCGATTGCCGATGCGGTAGTCATTGGTAGCCGGCTGATAGAAGAAATTGAAGCCTCCGGCGCGGAGCAGTTGCTGGGCAATCTTGCAACATTGTTGGGCGATATCCGCAAGGCGATGGACGGGTCGTGAAGGGGCAAACGGGGATGTGCGCGACGCGCACGGGCATGACAGGGAAGGGGTGCCGATGAGCTGGTTGCAAAAATTACTTCCGCCAAAAATCAAGCGCAACGCAGGCAATATCAAAAAAGCGGTGCCGGAAGGATTGTGGAGCAAATGCGAAGTCTGCGAAACGGTTCTGTATCGTGCCGACCTGGACAAGAATCTGAATGTCTGTCCCAAATGCGCTCATCACAATCGCCTGACGGCGCGTGAACGCATCGACCTGACGCTGGATCCCGAGGGCCAGTTTGAAATTGGCGCCGAAGTTGTACCGGTGGATTTCCTGAACTTTGTGGACAGCAAGCGCTACACCGAAAGGCTGGTGCAGGCCAAGGCGGACACCGGCGAAGACGACGCGCTGCTGGTCATGCAGGGATCGATCAAAAACGTGCCGTTGGTCATTGCTGTTTTCGAATTTCGATTCCTGGGCGGATCGATGGGTTCCGTGGTCGGCGAGCGCCTGGTGCGCGGCGTTCAGAGCTGCTGCGAGCAGAATCTGCCATTTGTGTGTTTTGCCGCCAGTGGCGGGGCGCGCATGCAGGAAGGATTGATGTCCCTGATGCAGATGTCAAAAACCACTGCCGCCTTGACCCAGCTCGCCAGAGCCAGGTTGCCGTTTATTTCCGTCCTGACGGACCCGACCATGGGTGGTGTTTCGGCCAGCTTCGCGATGATTGGTGATGTGGTGATCGCGGAGCCTGGCGCGCTGATCGGATTCGCCGGCCCCCGCGTGATCGAGCAGACGGTGCGCCAAACGCTTCCGGAGGGTTTCCAACGTGCCGAGTTTCTGCTGGAACACGGCGCGATTGACATGATTGTCGACCGCCGCCAAATGCGCGACAAACTCGCCAGCTTGATCACACTGCTGATGCGTGCGCCTGCGGTCTGAATGCCCGACGCAAACGTAGGTGCCATGGGTATTCGTGCCAGGACCGGACTGCACGAATGGCTTGCCTACATTGAAGGCATTCATTTCACCGCGATGGAACTCGGGCTGGACCGGGTCACCGCGGTACGCGAACGGCTTGGACTGAATCCGGCCTTTCCCATCCTGACCGTGGGAGGAACCAACGGCAAGGGATCGGTGTGCGCCTATCTGGAAGCCATGCTATCCGCGGCCGGTTATCGTGTGGGGCTGTATTCCTCGCCGCATCTTCTGCGATTCAACGAGCGCATCCGCGTCGCGCGCAAAGAGGCATCGGACGTTGCCTTGGTGGATGCGTTTGCGCGTATCGAGGAAGTGCGGCCGCCGCAGTCTCTGACCTATTTTGAATTCGGTACGCTGGCGGCCCTGGATATTTTCACGCGGGGAAAAGTGGACGTGGCCGTGCTGGAGGTGGGCCTGGGCGGCAGACTGGATGCGGTGAATGTCTTTGATGCCGACTGTGCGGTGGTGACGGTCATCGATTTGGATCATACGGAATATCTCGGGCCCGACCGGGAGTCCATCGGGCGGGAGAAATCCGGCATATTCCGTTCACAAATGCCGGCCGTTTGCGGCGACCCGGACCCGCCGGCCTCACTCCTGGCCAGTGCCAGGACAACCGGTGCGCCACTCACGCTGATCAACCGGGACTACGGTTATTCGGCGGACGGCGGGCAGTGGCAGTACTGGAGCGCGCGCGGGAAACGTTCCGGATTGCCGCACCCCGCCCTGCGCGGCAATTGTCAGTTGGCGAATGCCGCCACCGCCATCGCCGCGTTGGAGCAGGTGTCCACGAAGTTGCCGGTGGAAATGGGCGCCGTGCGTCGGGGTTTGCTCGAGACTGATCTCTACGGCCGATTTCAGGTGCTGCCCGGACGTCCCATGGTCATTCTGGATGTCGGGCACAACCCTCATGCGGCACGCGTGGTGGCGGAGAATCTGCGCGCCTTGCCCTCTGCGGGACGCACACGGGCAGTTTTTGCCATGCTCCGGGACAAGGATATCCAGGCGGTCGCGGCGGAATTGCGTGCGGGCATCGACCAATGGTATGTGGCCGGGTTGGTCGGACCACGCGGTGTGGATGCGGCCCAGGTGTCCCGTGCTGTTCAGGCGGCAGGGGCCGGCGGGCCCATACTGCAGTTTGAAACGCCGGCATTGGCGTATCGCGCTGCCCTCGATGCGGCGGGGCAAGATGATAAAATTTTGGTGTTCGGTTCCTTTCACACGGTGGCCGAGGTTATGCGGGCACGTTCGGGAAACTAAATCCATGGCCAATGCCATCAGTGGTGAAGAACTCCAACTCAAGAAACGCGCGCGCCGCCGGCTGGTGGGTGCCATTGCGCTGGTCATCGTGGTGGTCATTTTTCTGCCGATGTTCCTGGCCAACAAGCCCAAGCCGCTTAACCAGGACATCGCAATCAACATTCCTCCGGTACCGGCTGAGCAGCCGGCGCCCCAGGGTGAGACAACTGCACCACCAGTGCCATCGGGAGCGTCCGCACCGCCCGCCCAAACCGTGGCGGGGATGCCGCAGGGCGCGCCGGTGCCGGAACCCGTCCAGGATGCCGTGGACCCCGCCCCCAAGGTCGTGGTCAAGCCGGCAACCAAGCCTGTGCAGGCCAAACCGTCGCCGGCAAAAAAATCCCCCCCAACGGAAGAATTCATGGTGCAACTGGGTGCCTTCTCAAACAGCAGCAATGCCAAGGCCTTGCAAAAGAAACTCCAGGACAACAAATTCAAGGCGCATGCCGAACTGATCAAGGCGCCTGGGGGCGATCGAACCCGGGTTCGGGTTGGCCCCTATGCCAGCCGGGAGGCTGCCGAAAAAGCCAGGGAAAGACTCAAAGCACTGAAGCTGGTGATCGGTGAAGCGACCGTGGTGCGCCAGGGCGAGTGATGCCGATCACACGGTTGCCGTGATGCTGGAGCACGCGTGATGACAGCGTTTGATGTCATCGTTGCCCTGGTGGTGGTGATATCGGTGGGTGTGAGCATCTGGCGTGGTCTGGCTCGCGAAGTGTTGTCTCTGCTGTCCTGGGTGGGAGCCTTCTGGTTGGCGCAATTGTTTGCCGGGGTCATGGCCAACAGCCTGCCACCGGCTCTTGGGCATTCGGGTATTCGCGTGGCGGTGGGTTTTACCATCGTGTTGGTTGTGAGCCTTCTGGTTTTTGCCCTCATGTCGAGGTTGGTATTCCATCTGGTCAAAATTGCCGGACTGACCACATCGGACCGGGTGCTTGGGGCCGTGTTTGGCGTACTGCGAGGGGGATTGATGGTGTTGATCCTGGTATTGCTCGGAGGCATGACCTCGGCACCCCGTCAGGCGTATTGGCGTGAAGCGCTGTTTTCCGCTTCATTGGTCGCGGCGGCGTTATGGGTCAAGCCCTGGTTGCCGCCCGAGGTCAGCGGGCGGGTGAATTTCGAATGAAGTATATTTTGGCTGCGCACGTATACTGTCCGATGCGGTACGAAGCAAGTATGGAGGTCTGAGCAATGTGTGGAATTCTGGGTGTTGTTGCCAAATCTCCGGTTAACCAATTGCTCTACGACGGGCTCCAGGTATTGCAGCACCGCGGACAGGATGCCGCAGGCATTGTGACCGCCGAGGGCAGCAAGTTTCACATGCACAAGGACGGCGGCATGGTGCGAGACGTGTTTCGCACCCGCGACATGCGTCTTCTGGCCGGCAACATGGGCATTGCCCATTGCCGTTACCCCACGGCCGGATCCGCCACCTCGGGGGCCGAAGCGCAGCCTTTGTATGTCAATTCTCCGTTTGGGATCGTCCTGGGCCACAACGGCAACCTGACCAATGCACAAAGCCTCAAGGCGGAAATATTTCGTCAGGACTTGCGGCACGTAAACACCAGTTCGGACTCCGAAGTCCTGCTCAACGTGCTGGCACACGAACTCCAGGAATCCGGCACCGGTTATCAACTGGATCCGCCGACCATTTTCCGGGCAGTGTCCGGCGTGCATCGACGCTGCCGGGGTGCCTATTCGGTGGTCGCCATGATTGCCGGATACGGATTGCTCGCGTTTCGCGACCCGTTTGGCATCCGTCCGTTGGTCATCGGTACGGCCAAGACCGAAAAAGGCGTTGAATATCTGATTGCATCGGAAAGTGTTGCGCTGGACACGCTGGGTTTCGAGCGGGTGCGCGACGTGGAACCCGGCGAGGCGATATTCATCGACGAGCAAGGAGAGTTTTACAGCCGGCAGTGCGCCATGGATCCGCAGCACTGTCCGTGCATTTTCGAGTTCGTATATCTGGCCCGCCCGGATTCGGTGATCGACGGAATTTCAGTCTACGAGACCCGGATGCGCATGGGGGCCAGTCTCGCGAAAAAAATGAAAAAGGATCACGCCGATCTGCAGATCGACGTTGTCATCCCGATTCCCGATTCCAGCCGGCCCTCTGCAATGGAACTGGCCAACGGCCTGGGACTGCCGTATCGGGAAGGTTTTATCAAAAACCGGTACATCGGGCGCACATTCATCATGCCGGGTCAGGAGGTGCGGAAGAAATCAGTGCGCCAGAAACTCAATGCGATCGGCATGGAGTTCAAGGGCAAGAACGTGCTGCTGGTGGACGATTCAATCGTTCGTGGAACGACCAGCAGGGAAATTGTCCAGATGGCCCGCGATGCCGGCGCCCGACGGGTGTATTTCGCTTCCGCCGCGCCGCCGGTGCGATATCCGAATGTCTATGGAATTGATATGCCAACGTCTCGTGAGCTGATTGCCACCGGACGCACCGATCTGGAAATCGCCCGTGAAATCGGTGCCGACCGGCTGATTTACCAGGACCTCGACGCACTCATCGAAGACGTGAGGGCAGTCAATCCCACAGTGAAGCAGCTCGAAACGTCCTGCTTCAACGGGCAGTATGTCACCGGGGACATTACCGCCGAGTATCTCGCGAGAATCGAGGCGCAGCGCAACGAAGTGGATGCATCCGACAGTCCTTCCACCCAGTTGGATTTGAATCTGGCGACTGCAGAATAGGCTCCGGCGCATTGCCGGGAAATTTCCTTACGGTTGACAGTAATGCTGACGCGGAGTAATTTTGCGTCTTCGCGCCGATTTGACCAGCAGCTTGCGGGCGCGTAATAAATACGGCTAAAGCGTGTGGAACACCGCGCCCGCTTGGCCATCGACCAAGCGGTTTTTTTTTGCGCTGATGGAAAAATCATGAGACCAGATGAACTGCAACTTGAGACCCTGGCTGTCCGTGCGGGCACCCACCGCAGTCAGTTCAACGAGCACTCCGAGGCCTTGTACCTGACTTCCAGTTATGTCTTCCGCGACGCGGCCGAGGCGGCTGCGCGATTTTCCGGAGAGGAGGTCGGAATGGTGTATTCGCGATACACCAATCCAACGGTCAGCGCATTGCAGGAACGCCTCGCGGCGATGGAGGGCGCCGAGTGCTGTATCGCGACGGCTTCCGGCATGTCGGCGATTCTGGCCTGTGTGATGGGACTCATGAAGGCCGGGGAACACGTTGTCGTTTCGCGCAGTGTCTTCGGCGCCACGGTGCAGTTGTTTACAACCATCCTGGCCCGTTTCGGGGTTGAGTCCTCGTTTGTGGACGCCACCGACCTGGGTGCGTGGGAAAAAGCGATCCAGGCGAACACCCGGCTGCTGTTTCTGGAAACCCCGTCGAATCCCCTGACCGAAATCCTGGATGTGTCGGCGCTTGCCGCGCTGGCGCACCGGCGCGGCCTTCTGCTGGTAGTGGACAACTGTTTCTGCACGCCGATTCTGCAACGGCCGCTGGAACTCGGCGCCGACATCGTGATCCACTCGGCCACCAAGTATCTCGATGGCCAGGGACGGGTGCTGGGAGGGGCGGTTCTGGGCCGGCGAGAGGTCATATTGGATGGACTCAATGGCTTTCTGCGCAGTGCCGGGCCCGCCCTGTCGCCGTTTAACGCCTGGATCATTCTCAAGGGACTGGAGACCTTGCGCGTGCGCATGCAGGCCCATGCCCAGAACGCGCTTGAACTGGCTATCTGGCTGGAAAGCCATCCCCGGGTCGAGCGCGTTTATTATCCCGGCCTGCCTTCACACCCGCAGCACGCGCTTTCGATGCGCCAGCAGAAATCGGGCGGAGGCATCTTATCGTTTGATGTCAAGGGCGGCCGGGCGGCCGCCTGGAAAGTCGTGGACGCGACTCAGTTGATTTCCATCACCGCCAATCTCGGTGACGCGAAAACGACCATCACCCACCCGGCCAGCACTACACATGGACGCATGTCACCGCAAGCGCGTCTTGCGGCAGGAATCGGCGAGGGTTTGTTACGCCTGGCGGTGGGCCTGGAGGCGGTGGTGGATGTAAAGGCGGACCTCGCGCGGGGGTTGTCGAAAATTTGATCAGGACACTGGCGCAGGACGACAGCCAGAAGCATCGCAGTACAGGTAGGAACCCTGTTCATACCAGTCCGCGAGCACAAAGCGCTCGCAGCGGCGCCCGTCAATGTTGTGCTCATGGCGCGCCGGGCGATGCGTGTGGCCGTGGATCAGCCTGGGATAGTCGTGTGCGCGCAGCACGGCCTCCACGCTTTCCCGATTCACGTCCATAATGAGCATCTGTTTGATTTTTTTCGCCCGTTCGCTTTGCGACCTCGCTTGCTGTGCGATCTGGTTGCGCTCGTCCAGAGACTTGGCGAGAAATTCTTCCTGCCAGGCGGGACTGCGGACCATGGCACGAAACTTCTGATACTCCAGATCGTCGCTGCACAAGGTGTCGCCGTGCATGAGCAGGGTCGGCAGGCCGTGCAGGAGAATCAGGCTCGGGTCGGCAAGTACGCGCATGCCGGTTGCCTGTTCAAAGCGTCCGCCGACGAGAAAGTCGCGGTTCCCGTGCATGAAAAACAGATTTACGCCGTGCGCCGCGAGATTGGCGAAGGCATCGATGAGCGGGTGCCAGACCCCGCTGTCCAGCGTGTCGTCCCCTATCCAGTATTCGAACAGGTCGCCGAGCACATAGAGCGATTCGGCGTCGCGTGCGGTGGAATCCAGGAAACGCCGCAGAGCGTTGCTCGCGGCTGGTGTGTCCGGCGAAAGATGCAGGTCGGAAATAAAAAGCGAATAGGACACGCTAAATTCCAGACTTGTTTTCGGAATCAGGCAGGTGTCTTGTCCAGACCGAATGGGGCTCGCCGGAGTCCGATCCGACGCTTTGGCCGCCTTCTCAGACGGCCTGGGCCTTGCGCACCACGGCGTCTTCGGCCGGGACATTCTGGTGAAATCCGCGCGTTGTGGTGGTGACCTTCTTGATCTTGTCGACCACTTCGCGGCCTTCGACGATTTTTCCAAACACGCAGTAACCATAAGCCTCGGTAGTCGCCGCGCGGAAATTCAGGAAATCATTGTTCGCCACGTTGATGAAAAACTGGGCGCTGGCCGAGTGCGGATCGTTGGTACGCGCCATGGCGACAGTGTAAGAGTCGTTTTTCAGTCCGTTGTCGGCCTCGTTGCGAATCGGCGGGCGCGTGTCCTTCTGTTTCATGCCTGGCTCGAATCCGCCGCCCTGGATCATGAATCCATCGATCACCCGGTGGAATATGGTGTTGTCGTAATGCCCGTCGGCGACGTACTGCAAGAAATTCTCCACGCTGGCGGGGGCTTTTTCCGCATCGAGTTCGATGACAATGTCGCCCATCGTTGTATCGAGTTTTACTTTGCTCATTTGATCTCCACGATTTTCATGTTTTCGATAATGACTTCCTTTTGCGGCACGTCGCTCGGGAATGGGCCTCCCGGTCCGGTGGGCAGCCGGGCAATTTTCATCACAATGTCCATTCCCTTGACGACCCGGCCAAAGACCGCGTAGCCGTAACCGCGAACGGTTGGGGCGGTGTGATTCAAGAAGGCATTGTCCGCCACGTTGATGAAGAATTGCGAAGTTGCGGAATCGGGTCGTTGTGTTCGAGCCATGGCCAGCGTTCCCGGTTCGTTTTTCAAGCCGTTGGCGGCTTCATTGGCAATCGGATCTCGGGTCGGCTTCTGAACGAATTCCTTGGTGAATCCCCCGCCTTGGATCATGAATCCGGCAATCACCCGATGGAATAGGGTCCCGTTGTAGTGGCTGGATTTCACGTATTCCAGGAAATTCGCGACCGAAAGCGGGGCCTTGTCCGAATACAGCTCGACCGTGATCTGGCCATGATTCGTGGCGATGTCCACCTGTGGGTTGGCGGCCAGCGCGCTGCCGGTCGAAAACAGGAAAATAAGAATCCCAAGGACTTTCCTCATTGCAGCGTTCTCCAATACTCAGGTTTTGAAATTCGGATGCGATGCTGGACGGCGATTCAGGCCGCCCCTTCGTAAAGGATGCGCCAATGACCATTTTCCTTGATCCAGTACTGGCGCTTCATCATGCGATTCGACAGATTGTTGCTGGCGTAGTCCTGTTCGAAGGTGGCAACCGCCATGTTTTCCCTGGCGGGATAAAGTGTCAGGGACATTTGCGAAATCCCCACCTTGATCCAGTGTTTTGCTGCATTGACCTGGTGCTTTTGGGTAGACCACTGTGCCAAATTCGCTTCCCCATTGGTGAAGGTTCCGGCGTAGTGCCGCAGGTACGCAGAGGTATCACGGCTTTCCCAGTCGCGCCGCCAGTTTTCGATCGCCGAGACGAGTTCTCCGCGCAGCGATCGCACTTCCTGCGGGGTGGCCCAGTCCATGGAGTCCGTGATCACCACCGGAGTGCTGCCCACGCGCAGGATTTTTGACAGGGAGTCGAGGTCCTCATTGGCGAGCACAATGCAGCCATCGCTGGCGCGCGGCGGACGGCTGTAGGTGTTGCGCGGCGTGCCATGCAGCCAGATGCCGTAACCACTGCGCCCGCGCATCCTGTCCCATTCGTTCGGATAGTCGATCGGATAGGCGCCACTGCCGTAAAAATCCGTCAATTTCTCGCGCGGCAGCCGACTGACGATATGATAAACGCCGCTCGGAGTGCGCTTGTCCCCGGTGCGTATTTTCTCCAGGCCGTTTTTTCCGATCGTGACGTAGTAGTCCGCCACATAGCGCAGGGATTCGCCATCGTTTTCGAAGACGAATAGTGTGGAGCGGTTGGAATCCAGAACAAGCGCGTGTTTTTCCGAGGCTGGCAGCTTGAGCAAATAACGGGGCGCCAATTCCCCGGGGGGCTCGATATGGTAGCGAGCCATCCGGGCCCGGGCTTCGTCCCGCAGCCCGGTCTGCTCGTCCGCGGAACCTGCTGCGTTGCCGATGGTGTGAATCGGCTTTGAGCGTGAGAGCAGCAAATCCCCTTTGACGAGCTGGGCGAGTCGGAAATTCGGATTCGAGGCGATCAGATGGTCGATTTTTTCCAGCGCGGCAGAAAAATTACGCTCCCTCACGTCCAGAAGGGCGCGAACCATCATGGCTTCGGGCGCTGCCAGTTTTCTCGCGGAGGGCAGTGGAGTGAAGTTTAAAGACCAGGCATAGGTCGCGCTCGCCGCACAGATTGCCACCAGTGCCTGCGCAAGGTATTGCCGGGATCCCGCCTGATAGCGTCGCGCGCGTAGGCCCACTAGTTCATCCGCTCCTGCACAATTTGCCAGCGATCCTTGGCCTTGACGAGAGTCAGCGTTTTGGCGCCCGACGTGTTCAGCGTATCGGACTTGTAAACCTGCCGGAATTTCACCTGGGCCTGTCCGTTGTTTTCAAATTGCACCTTGGGCGAAACGACCGTGACTTCAATCGATTTCGGCTTGGTGATGCGGTCACGTCTTGTGGCTTCCCAAGCGGCGCGAGCTTCGCCCCCGGGTACCTGGAATTCCGGCGCATAGTGGGAAAGATAAGCCGCCGCGTCCCGAAGTGACCAGGCCTTGGCCCATGCATCCACGGTTGCCATCACGTCACTCGCGTCGGACTTTGCGGCATCGCCGGACGGCTTTTTCTCGGCAGGGTCAGCTGCAGGCGGTGCCGGCGTCTTGGGTGCTGAATCTCCGACTGCCTTCGGTTGAGATTCCACCGGGGCTTTGCCGACGGCTTGCACTTTCGATTCTGTGGTCGCAACCAGGACTTCCGGCCTGCCTGGGACAACGCTGCCGGTGAACAAATCCTTGATCATTGCCAGTTTGGTCTGGGCGGCTGCATTTTCGCGATCCAGCTGCAAGGCCTTGTCATAGGCTTCGCTCGCCATCTTGGCGTAGACGTCGCCGAGATTTTCGTGGGCAATGGCATAACTGGGGTGGGTGCGAATGGCCATTTCCAGCGACTTGCGCGCCTTGTCATATTGCCCTTGCGAGGCGTGCAGCACTGCGAGATTATTGTAGGGTTCCGGCAGCTCTGGATAGTCCTCCGTCAACTGGCTGAAGATCTTTATCGCGTCCTGGGGCTTGTTCTGCTCAGTGAGGATCAGGCCTTTGAGAAACCGCGCTCTTGCGTCGCGTGGATTGGCCGTGATGATCGGCTCAACCTTGTCCAAGGCGGCGGATAGATTGCCCTGCTTGAACAACTTGCTGGCCTCATCGTATTTATCGGCGGCCGCCAGTCCGGCCGGTGAGGCGAGGACGACTAATGTGGCGACCAGCACCACCAGGGTTGTGCGTCTCATGTGCTAAACTTTGCCTCAATAAGAGTCGGTAGGTTATTGTAAATAATGGCAGATTCTACCAGTTGCGAACTTGTGGCGACAATCTGCAATTGGCCCGCCGGAAATTGACCCTTCCCTGAGGATGACGGCTGGCTGCGGTATTTCCTAATCTGCGGTATTCCTGATGTTGAAAATTCACAACTCTCTCACACGAGCCAAGGAGATTTTTTCCCCGATTCTGCCCGGCAAGGTAGGCATGTATGTCTGCGGCATGACGGTCTACGATTTTTGCCACCTCGGCCACGCTCGGGTCATGGTGGTATTCGATCTGGTCAAACGCTGGCTCACCGCGAGCGGATACGAAGTCACTTATGTGCGCAACATCACTGATATCGAAGACAAGATCATCCGCCGGGCCCTGGAAAACAAGGAGACCGTCGAAACCTTGACGGAACGTTTCATCGTTGCGATGGATGAAGATGCCGCCGCGCTCGGCGTTCAAAAGCCGGACGTGGAGCCACGAGCAACTGCTAACGTTGCGCAAATGCTGACCCTGACCGGGGAATTAGTAAATAAGGGAATCGCCTATCAGGGGGCCAACGGCGACGTGTTCTACGCGGTGCGCAAGTTTCCGGGTTACGGAAAACTGTCGGGCAAGTCGCTGGAAGAACTGCAAGCCGGAGAGCGGGTGGAAGTGGATGTCAACAAACGCGATCCCCTCGACTTCGTACTGTGGAAATCAGCCAAACCGGGAGATCCGTCCTGGGACTCTCCCTGGGGGCCGGGACGCCCGGGCTGGCACATTGAATGTTCAGCCATGAGTGAACGGTTTCTGGGCGCGCAATTCGATATTCACGGCGGTGGCCAGGATTTGCAGTTTCCGCACCACGAAAACGAAATTGCACAGTCGGAAGGTGCGCACGGCCACCGGTTCGTGAACTACTGGATGCATAACGGTTTTGTGCGGGTAGACGACGAAAAAATGTCCAAGTCGCTGGGAAATTTTTTCACTGTGCGGGAAGTACTGGCGAAATACGACCCGGAAGTTGTCCGTTTTTTCATCGCTCGTGCCCAGTACCGTAGTCCGCTGAATTATTCGGATCAGCATCTGAACGATGCCAAGGCTTCACTGACTCGCCTGTATACGGCGCTCAAGTTAGTGCCCGTGCCGGCTGGAGAGGTCGATTGGACCCATGTGCAGGCGGCCCGCTTCCAGGCCGCGATGAATGACGATTTCAATACACCCGAAGCCGTCGCAGTGCTTTTTGATTTGGCCAACGAGGTCAACCGTTCGAAAGCGCCGGAAGCAGCCAGGATGCTCCGGTCACTTGGCGCGGTGCTTGGCCTGTTGCAGCGCAACCCTGGGGAATTCCTGCAGGGCGATCTGCCTACCGGCTGGACGGTGGAGCGCATCGAAGAGAGGATTCAGGCGCGCTCGAACGCCAAGAAATCCAGGAATTTTGCTGAGTCCGACCGTATTCGCGATGAGTTGCTCGCGGTCGGCGTCGTACTGGAAGACGGCGCAGGCGGCACAACCTGGCGACGCAAATAAAGTCATTGTTCGGAATAAAAAAGGGCCGCAACAGCGGCCCTTTTATTTTCCATGACGACTACTCCGCGAAAAATTCCTTGACCCGATCCATCCAGCCCTTTGCGCGCGGATTGTGGCGACCGCCGTCGCGAGCATTGATCTGTTCGAGTTCCATCAGCAATTCTTTCTGGCGTGCCGTCAGATTGACCGGGGTTTCAACCGTGATGTGGCATAACAGGTCGCCATGGGTCTGGCTGCGCACACCTTTGATGCCCTTGCCACGCAGACGGAAAACTTTCCCGGACTGCGATTCCGCCGGAATCTTGATTTTGGCGTAGCCATCGAGTGTGGGAATTTCGATGTCGCCGCCCAGCGCGGCCTGGGTAAAGCTGATGGGCATTTCGCAGTGCAGGTCGCCGCCTTCCCGGGTAAATACTTCGTGCGGCCGGATGTGCATGACCACGTACAGATCGCCGGCCGGTCCCCCGTTCACGCCAGCTTCCCCTTCACCTGACAGCCGGATGCGATCGCCTTCGTCCACGCCGGCAGGAATTTTCACCGACAGGGTTTTTTGTTTCTTGATCCGGCCCGCACCGCTGCAGGTACCACAGGGACTCTGCACCACTTTCCCCGTGCCATGGCATTTCGGACAGGCCTGCTGGATCGAGAAAAATCCCTGGGTCATGCGAACCTGGCCGTGCCCGCCGCAGGTCTGGCAGGTACTCGGCTGGGTGCCCGGCTTGGCGCCAGATCCCTTGCATGTCTCGCAGTTTTCCATGGCCGGAATCCGGATTTTTGTCTCGGTTCCGTGCGCGGCTTCTTCCAGGGAGACTTCCAGGTTGTAACGCAGGTCGGCGCCACGATAGACGTTGGAACGGGAACGTCCGCCGCCGCCGCCGAATATGTCACCGAAAATATCCCCGAAGGCGTCGGAAAATCCGCCGAAACCGGCACCGGCGCCGCCAGCCATGCCTGCCTGCGGGTCCACGCCGGCGTGACCGTACTGGTCATAGGCCGCGCGTTTGCTGCCGTCGGAGAGGATTTCGTAGGCCTCCTTCGCTTCCTTGAACAATTCCTCGGATTTGGGATTGTCGGGATTGCGGTCGGGATGATGTTTCATCGCCAGTTTCCGGTAGGCTTTCTTGATGTCCTCCTCGGAAACGTCGCGATTGACGCCCAGCACTTCGTAGTAGTCGCGTTTAGCCATTCTTTATGGTCGTGCCCGCAGTTGCGTTTTTCCCAGATTCATTACGCAAGACGAGGGGCAGGCCGGCATCCGGCCCCGCCCCTCGATTCCTGTCCACTGCTGATCAGGCGGATTTCTTGTCTTTAACTTCTTCGAATTCGGCATCCACCACGTTGCCGTCGTCGGCCTTGTTTCCGGCTTCCTGCTGAGGCGGCGGCGCATCGGCTCCCGGCTGTTGCGCGTACATCTGCTCGGCCAGTTTCTGCGAAGCTTCCGCGAGAGACTTGGCCGCGCCGTCGATAGTGGCCTTGTCACCGCTCTTGATGGCCTCTTCCGCGGACTTGATCGCGGTCTCGATTCGAGTTTTTTCCTCGGCGCCGATCTTCTCGCCATGCTCACTCAGGGATTTTTTCACGGAATGGATCATCGCATCGCACTGATTGCGCGCATCCACCAGCTCACGGGCTTTGCGATCCTCGTCCGCATGCAACTCGGCGTCTTTCACCATGCGCTGGATCTCGTCTTCCTTGAGGCCGGAGCTTGCCTGGATTTTGATCTTGTTCTCCTTGCCGGTGGCCTTGTCCTTGGCCGACACATGCAGGATGCCGTTGGCGTCGATATCGAATACCACTTCGATCTGCGGCATGCCGCGCGGGGACGGCGGAATGTCGGTCAGATTGAACTGACCCAGGCTCTTGTTGCCTGCCGACATTTCACGCTCTCCCTGCAACACGTGAATCGTGACCGCAGTTTGATTGTCATCCGCCGTGGAGAACACCTGGGTGGCCTTCGTGGGCACGGTGGTGTTTTTCTGGATCAGTTTGGTCATCACGCCACCCAGCGTCTCAATGCCCAGGCTCAAAGGGGTCACATCCAGCAGCAGCACGTCCTTGACATCGCCTTGCAACACGCCGGCCTGAATTGCGGCGCCCACTGCAACCGCCTCGTCCGGGTTGACGTCTTTGCGCGGCTCCCGGCCGAAGATTTCCTTCACCTTTTCCTGCACTTTCGGCATGCGGGTCATACCGCCGACCAGAATGACATCCGAAATGTCGGCAATCTTGACGCCGGCATCCTTAATCGCAATCCGGCAGGGTTCGGCGGTATTTTCGATCAGCGCTTCCACCAGGCTTTCGAATTTGGCGCGCGTGATCTTGATGGCAAGATGTTTGGGGCCGGAAGCGTCTGCTGTGATGTAGGGCAGATTGACCTCGGTCTGCTGGCTCGAGGACAGCTCGATCTTGGCTTTTTCCGCCGCTTCCTTCAGGCGTTGCAAGGCCAGCACATCCTTGCGCAGGTCGATCCCCTGTTCTTTCTTGAATTCATCGGCCAGATAGTCCATCAGGCGCTGGTCGAAATCCTCACCGCCCAAGAACGTATCGCCATTGGTCGAAAGAACTTCGAATTGGTGCTCACCTTCGACTTCCGCGATCTCGATGATCGAGATATCAAAGGTTCCGCCGCCCAGGTCATACACCGCGATCTTGCGGTCGCCTTCCTTTTTGTCCATGCCGAAGGCAAGCGCCGCGGCGGTCGGCTCGTTGATGATGCGTTTGACTTCGAGCCCGGCAATGCGGCCGGCGTCCTTGGTGGCCTGGCGCTGGGAGTCGTTGAAATAGGCCGGCACCGTGATGACGGCCTCGCTGACCGGCTCGCCAAGATAATCCTCGGCAGTTTTCTTCATCTTGATGAGAACCTGTGCCGAGATTTCCGGCGGAGAAATCTTCTTGCCGCGCACTTCCACCCAGGCATCGCCGTTGTTGTTCTGGACAATCTTGTAGGCCATCAGGTCGATGTCCTTTTGCACTTCCTTTTCGGTGAAGCGCCTTCCGATCAGGCGTTTCACCGCCGACAGAGTGTTCTTCGGGTTGGTGACCGCCTGGCGTTTGGCGGGAGCGCCGGTGAGGACCTCGCCGTCTTCCATGTACGCCACGATCGAAGGCGTGGTCCGCGCCCCTTCGGAGTTTTCGATGACCTTGGGCTGGCCACCTTCCATGACCGCAACACAAGAATTCGTGGTGCCCAAATCGATGCCGATGATTTTTCCCATTGTCAGTTCCTTTGTTCCAGAGTGAAGTGCAAGTGAATTGCTAGATTTGTCCGCAGCCGGTAAATATCAAGCCGCATCCCGGGGTTTGGCAACCGATACCAGCGCCGGCCGCAGGATACGTTCATGAAGGCTGTAGCCTTTCTGCAGGACGCCCACGACGGTATTGGGTTCGGCGTCCGCTGCCACCATGCTGATGCTCTGATGGCGGTTGGGATCGAATTTCTCCCCCAAGGGGTCGATTGCCCGGATGACGGCCTTGTCAAAAGCGCTTGCCAATTGCCGCAGTGTGAGTTCAACGCCGCTTCGAAGGGACTCGACGGAAACACTTTCCGTGGCGAGCGCGGCTTCCAGGCTGTCGCGGACCGGCAGCAGGTCGCCGGCAAAATTTTCCAGCGCGTATTTGTGCGCGTTGGCAATGTCGGTCTGCGCCCGCTTACGCATGTTCTCGGCATCGGCTTTGGCGCGCAACCAGGCGTCGCGATGTTCCTGCGCCGCCTGTTCGGCTGTTTTCAGACGCGCCAGCAGGTCTGCCTGGGCATCGTTGGCCAAGGGCGGCGTTTCGAAGCCGCTCTGGTCTGCGCCACCTTCGAAAGGGGCCTGTTCGTTGTGTTCCTGCATCAATACGCTCCTTAATGACCACGCGGATATTGGGGAGGGTTCTGGCCGAATCAACCCCTTCGGAGAAACTTTTTTTCGATGCCCGCACAATGCGTGCGATGGCCAGGCCCGGCGACTGCAGCGGGCCAGGGCACTGGCAGCGTCTATACTACGGCCCGGAATTTCCGGCTGAGGTCTGTTCAACGGTGCCCAGAATGTCAAAACTATTGCCCCTGGTGGTATTTCTCTTCGCCTTGTCGATTCGCGTGCCGGCGCATGCCGAACCCTTGGTGCGCCTGCATACCGGGTATTACTACATTGACGGCCAATCGGCCATTGTTCTGGCAGCGCAAATCGACCAGCTTGGTCCGACGGGGCCGGACGGGGTGCGATATGCGGCCAAGACCAAGTGGGATATTCAGTGGAAGTTCAACCACACGCAGCAGGGCGTGACATGTTCCATCAAGAACACGGCGGTGGCGATCGGGATTGCGCAAACGCTGCCGAAGTGGCGGGGAGAATCCAAGGGCCCGGCATCCCTACGGACGCACTGGAAACAATTCAACGTTGCCCTGCTTCGCCACGAAGACCGGCACAAGGAATTCGGGCTTCAGGCAGGTCGGGAAATCGAGGCCGCGCTGATCGCCATGAAACCGGCCAGCAACTGCGAGGATCTGAAAATTGCCGCCAATGCTCTGGCCAATCAGATCATCGGCAAATATCAAAAACTGGAGGAGGAGTACGACCGCCAGACCCGCCACGGCCGCAACGAAGGCGCCTCGCTGCTCTGAGGCCGGTGTTGCTTATTTTTTGGCACCCAATGCCAAGGCGCGTTCGCGGCTGCGGGTTGCCGCCTGTGCCGCAATGCCGGTATCCCGCTCCTTGATCTCCCATCCCTGAAGATTTTCCAGGGCGATGTCGGCGAGTGCCTGTATCCATTCCGGCCGTTCGTTCAGACAGGGAATGAGGTGGAACTGTCCGCCGCCGGATTGCAGGAAGGCGGACTTGTTTTCGATGCCGATTTCTTCCAGGGTTTCCAGGCAATCGGAGACGAATCCCGGGCAGACCACATCAACTCGCGAGGTTTTGCGTTTTCCCAGCTCTCGCACCACCTCGATGGTGTAGGGCTGCAGCCATTTTGTCCGGCCGAATCGGGACTGGAAGCTTACCCGATAACGATCGGGCGCCAGTCTGAGCGCCTCCGCGAGCAGGCGGCCGGTCTTTTGGCATTCGCAATGATAGGGATCGCCGCGATCCAGCGAAAATTGCGGCAACCCGTGAAAGCTCATGACCAATTGGTCGGGCCTGCCGTATATTGCCCAGTAGGCTTGGATGTTTTTTGCCATCGCCGCGATGTAGGACGGGTGGTCGTGAAAGTGCTTGACCAGCCTCAAGGCGGGCACATTGCGCATCTTCTTCAATGCATCGAACACCGCATCGTAGACACTTGCCGTGGTACTGGCGGCGTATTGCGGATACAGGGGCAAAACGAGAATCCGCTCACAGGCCCGATTGCGCAATTCCGCAATGGCCCCCGCGATGGAAGGTTGTCCGTATCGCATGGCCCAGGTGATTACCAGCGTAGGGTGAAGGCGCGCTCCAAGAAGTCCTTTGAGCAGCAGGGCCTGTTTGCCGGTATGCACCGCAAGTGGAGAACCTTCCTTGTCCCATATCTTGGCGTATTTGAGGGCCGACTTGCCGGGCCGTGTGTTCAGAACGATGCCGTGCAGAATGCACCACCAGAGCAAGCGCGGAATTTCCACCACGCGCGGATCGGACAGAAATTGCTTCAGGTAGGGTCTCACCGCCGTGGCAGTGGGTGCGGTGGGCGTGCCGAGGTTGACCAGAAGGATGCCTGTACCGGGGGTCGTGCCATGTTGATACGCGGGCTCGGGGAGATAGCGCATGGGAGGGCGGTGATGAGTGACAGGTGACGAGTGACGAGGAAGAGGCTTGGGTGTGAGGCGATTCGCTTTTCGCTCATTCACCCATTCACGATTTCACGTATCGACCCATTTAACGTTCACCGTCTGGCATTCGCCTTCAGTGCTGTGAAAGGGCGCTGGACAGTAGTTTGGCAGTGATGTCCACAATCGGGATCACGCGTTCGTAGGCCATGCGGGTGGGGCCGACCACGCCTACCGTGCCGACCACTTGACCGTCCACTTCGTAGGGCGCAGTGACCACGCTGAATTCGTCCAGCGGCACCAGTCCGGAATCGCCGCCGATGAAAATCTGCA